>JBILVV010000246.1:0-7235 GCA_044370255.1 Pirellula sp. | reverse complement strand
CGACCAGGATAGCTGAGCTACGATTCCAAAAACGGACTGCCCTGCCATGATGAGTTTGTCGATTTGTTGGATCGCATTGCTGATCTTGCCATCGGCAATCGAGTCGGCCAAGTTCCAAACCGTCTGTGTGCGCCAGCCGCCGACCAGTTCATCGACGCGAGCATCGCTCACGCCTCCCTTTGACTCAGCGAACAATGCGAGCTTTGCCAATTCGCAGTCGATCAAACCGCAAATTGGGCCGATGCGATCCACAAGAACGTTGGCTTGAGGGCGAGTAAGGGAAATACCATGTTCCTTTTTTCCCCATCGAACAATCCATACCGCGAGCTCTGAGTCTTTGATGTCACCGACGGATACGAGCCAACCGATCTTCTTGATCTTCTTGTAAAGGTTGGTGTTCGCAGCGAGTATTCGAATGTCTAGGAGAAGCGTGGCGCCAGGGGAAGGTTTTTCGATCCAACGCTCAAGCGATTCCCGATGTTTGGAGACGAACGAGTCAGCATTTCGAAGTCGGGCAACGCGTCGTCCGGCGAGATCGAACAGGCTGCGTGTCGCCAACTCATCATGGAGATCACACCAGGGACTTTCGTCCCCTTCGAGGGTTCGAACCGTCGATGCATCGACTTGTCCGAGTTCCATCGCGTGCTGCAACGACTTGTGCCTCAAAAAGTCATCCGGGCCGAAACAGGCGACGACAGGGGGCAATTCCCCTTTGTCATTCCGCTCAAGAAAATCGAAGGCGCTGAAGGATTGATCGCTGGCAGCCATGCAGGCTCCGTAAGGGAAATTTTATCTATCCTGTAACTTACCACTTGCCACAGCACTACACTGGCGTGAATTCGACGCTAGCTTTTGGGTGTGGGTCAAGTGAGTCGAAGTCTTCCGAAGAATCCCATGTAGCTTGTAGTAGATTGTAGGCAGAGTTCCTCAAGTTTCCAGAAGCTTGAGTAGCGTGTGGGGGGGCTCGAGGGCGTTTGTCTTCGGGCCCTTTTCTCGTATCCTAACGCTTGCACGTCAAGGCTGAGGAATCCGCCGGGATTTCCTCGACCACCCACTATGAATATATCCAGCATGCAATCACCCGCCATTTCGCCAGACCACTGGTTAAACTCCCTTTATTGGCGTTATGCCACTAAACGCTTCGATCCATCGCGGCGTATCGATGCAGAAACATGGGAAAAGATCGAGCAGAGCTTGGTGCTGACACCGAGCAGTTTCGGACTTCAACCGTGGAAGTTCATCGTCATCTCTTCGCAGGAAATCAAAGATCAGCTTCCAGCAATCTCCTGGGGACAGTCGCAGCCCAAGGATTGCTCGCACATGGTCGTGTTCGCTTCGTTGCAAGAGTTAACGGTGGATCACGTGGATCATTTCCTAGAGAACACTTCACGCGTCCGCAGCGTGCCGCTCTCGAGCCTGGACGGGTATCGCAAGGTAATCATGGGATTCATGGATGCCACGCGAGGACAGCATGCCGTATGGTCGGCGCATCAAGCGTACATCGCGCTCGGCCAACTGATGGCGACGGCAGCAGCATTAAGAATCGATGCTTGTCCGATGGAAGGCATCGTTCCTGCAAAATATGACGAGCTTCTCGGGTTGGCCGGTGGCCCCTATGCAACGCGCGTCGGTTGCGCTCTCGGATATCGCCACACCGATGACGGGTATGCAATGAATGCGAAAGTCCGTTTCGCAAGCGACGAAGTGATCGTGCGTTTGTGAATCGTTCCTGCGAGGATAATTCGCCTCAATGCAGGGGAACGCCCTGCCATCACGGTAACGTTTCTACGGTGAGATTTTTACGGTGAGATTTTTACGGTGCGAATCTGTCGCAGGAAGGTTTCCATATCCTGGGTGCGTTGATCGGGATTGGCGATCATCGCATGCATGATTGCCGCACCGAGATTTCGATCCAGATGGGGACACAATTCCATGATGTCCCGTGGAGGGGATGTGTCGTGATGAAGTGCGGCTCGTCCTGTTGTATCGGACATTTGCCACGGCAATTCAAAGGTGATCAGGTGGTAGCAGGTGACTGCGAACGAGAAGATGTCGACACGATGGTCGGTCGCTCGTCTGCGCACGATTTCGGGTGACATGTACAGCGGTGTCCCGGTTCGATTGCCGGGGGCCATAAAAGCTCGCGTGGCTGGGAGTGTCAAACCAAAGTCAATCATCTTGATCGTTTCTAGATCTGCGCTTGCCATGTAATTTCGAGGGCAGATATCTCGGTGGATAAACTCCTTTCGATGAACGTAAAGAAGCGCTTCGGCCATCTGTGCGATCATGCCGAGACGTTTGCCTCGGAGTTTCTCCTCCTCCCGTTCCATGATCAGTTGTTGTAGTCCGGGACCATCGATGAACTCCATAACCAGGAACTGTTGCCCTTTGTTGGATGTACCGTATTCGAACGTTTTGACGATATTCGGATGATTGAGTTGAATAGCAATCTCACCTTCCGAGGGCTTTTTAAGTCCTTTGAAGCGACTCTCGAAGAATTCGACCTTCTCCATGTCGCATAGTTTGACTCCGACAATCCGGTCGCCGTGCGAGCGATCTTTGGCGACGTAGAAGTTACTCATGGTGCCGCTGATCGCGGATCGGAGTCTTTCGAATCGGGCCTCGATGTCTACCCCTTTGCTTCCGGCGACTTTGTTCGTTGATGTACTGCTACCCCCGGTTTTGCTACTGCCTCCGGTTTTGCTATCGGAACGCTTGAATAGGTTGTCGAAAATTCCCATGAAACCTCAAGGCTTTATAAACTGCGGTTGGAGTCCTGTGCGGACTTCTTGGGCTCCGATGTGAGAAACGCTTCTGCATTATACCCACATCATCGCATGTTTCCGAATGCATCGACTGCAAATCAAGGGGTTAATCTCCCTGCGTAGCGAATGATTATTCAAGCGGGATTGTGGAAAAAACCCTTTCTGAGCTACATTGGAAATGCCATGAAAGACCTCCGAAACCTTACCGATCCCCTCGAACATTTCCCGGCGAAGGGGAGTTACTCGGTTGCTCCCCCGGAAGTCGCCTTGGTGGTGGACGATATTCGTAAATCTTTCGGGGACAGGAAAGCGCTTCAGGGAGTTTCGTTCCGTGTCGGTCCTGGAGAGAGAGTTGCTCTCCTGGGTCCCAACGGTGCTGGGAAGACCACGTTGATCCGATGCATCAGCGGCAGAGTTCGGCCCGATACGGGATCGGTTGAGGTGTTTGGGAAGTCGATCTGGAAAACGGGAGCTAATCATCTGTTGGGGGTCGTGCCGCAGGACTTAGCGATCTACAACGACCTGACGGCCCGCGAGAATCTGATTTGTTTTGGAAGATATCATGGCTTGCGAGGTCGCTCGCTCCGCGATCGGGTCGATTGGGCTCTTCGATGGATTGCCCTTGAGGATCGAGCTCATGAACTCGCTGCTCGATTTTCCGGAGGGATGAAGCGACGGGTCAATATCGCCTGCGGTGTCCTGCATCGTCCGAGAGTACTGCTGTTGGATGAACCGACCGTAGGAGTCGATCCGCAGAGTCGGCAGCGGATCTTCGATATGCTCGACGAACTGAGCGATTTGGGAACATCGATTGTCTTGACCACACACCATCTTGACGAGGCTCAGCAGCGAAGCGACCGAATCGTGATCGTGGACCACGGGCAGGTGATCGCCGACGGAACGCTCCAAGAGCTTGTCGAACGCACTGTTGGGCCTCAAAGACGCGTATCTTTCCAAGTCCTCGGTCAGCTACCTTCCCTCCCTTCGGGGTTGGCCTGGGATTCCTCTCAGAAACGTTATGCTTGCTCCGTCGAAAGCTTAGCCGAGGAACTCCCGCAATGGATTTCGCGGGTGGAGCAAGCGGGCGGTGCAATAGAAGATCTGGAGGTGCACACGCCGAATTTGCACGACGTTTTTCTTCATTTGACCGGTCGTGAACTCCGGGACTGATCGGATGAGGATCGGGAAGATCGACAAGAATCTTGTCAGTTCCTTGGAAAAAGTGAGTATCTCCGACGAGAAAACCGAGCTATTCCTGTTGAAGCATCCGCGTCAAACCCGGACAATATGGATAGGCGGTGGTCTGCCTCGTCCAATCGAATCCACAACTAGTGCAAGGGCCCGTTGATCGCGGGCCAACCGGTGAGTTATGCTCAAACGATTGCGTCAACATTTTTCTTTGTCGAGCGATTCTCGAGCTTCTTCGGACCCCAGCCAGGACAAACAAACCCTTCGTTCTCATCGAGCCACGGATGGCCAAGGCGATCTGGAGGATGACGGTGACGACGAAGAAGAGTACGAAGATGATGAATACGAAGAGGATGAGTACGACGAAGGCGAGTACGACGAGGAAGAGTATGATGATGAAGATAGTGAAAGTGATGAGGTAGACGGCGAACAGCAAGGAGTCATGTCCTGGTTCGATCGAGACACCGCCGCATTCATTGCGAGCATGGTCGCTCACGTTTCGGTGATTCTTGCACTGGCTTCGATCACCATCGTCACGCAGCCCGACCTGCTGTCGGTCTTTATCGACTCCAAGCCGATCGAAGAGAACGTTCCCGCATTGGATATCGTCACGGATATAGCCTACTCCGATGAAGTGAACGAAGAATTCGGAGCCGATTCGGTGGGATCGATCGATATGGCTCTCTCCACTGCACCGGTACTATCGGATATCTCTCAGGTGGAAACGGTCGATTTCAACATCGAGGTTCCAGATGGCAATGTGGCGGTCTCGCAAACCGTCCAGCAGGCGGTCGGATTGACCCAAGCTCCCAAGACAGTGCGGGGCAGCACGGGTGTTGGGACCACTGGGACCGATGGAGCCGTGGATCGCATCACTTACGAGTTACTCGCTTCTATCGAGAACCAACCCACCGCCGTGGTTTGGATCTTCGACAGCTCGATTTCGATGGTAAAACGACGCAAGGAAATCCGCGATCGTTTCGATCGAATTTACGAGCAACTCGGAATCGTTCAGAAGATCAAGAACGAACGAGAAGGGGAACCCGAGGTTGCTCCTCTGTTGACATCGGTCATGTCCTTCGGCAGCGAAGTTCAACTCTTGACCAAGCAACCGACCGACAATTTGGATGAAATTCGCGAGGCGATCGATTCGATCGGTAACGAGGGTGGCGATGAAATGGTTTTTCATGCAATTCGCAATGCGATCGATCGACACAAGAGTCTCCGGCAAAATCGAGGTCCGGGTTCGCCAGCCCGCAATGTCATGTTGATCGTCGTTACGGACGAAAGAGGCGATGACTTGCAAGTCGCCGAAGAGACGATCAATGTCTGCCGTTTCCATGCGATGCCCTGCTATGTGATGGGGGTTCCTTCGCCGTTTGGCCGAGACAAGGCATACATCAAGTTCGTCGAGTTCGACCCCAAGTACGCGCAAGGTGAAGATTGGGCGGAGGTCGATCAGGGGCCAGAGTCTTTATTCCCTGAGCGTGTCAAACTAGGTTACGCCGACGACTACATGGAGGAACCGGTAATCGATTCCGGCTTCGGCCCATACGCGCTCTCCAAGCTCTGCTATGAAACCGGTGGTATCTATTTCACGATCCATCCGAACCGGCGTTTGAATTCGCGGGTCGATCGGCATGAAGTCGAAGCATTTGCATCGCAGATGAGCTACTTCTTTGACCCGGAAATCATGGAACGCTATCGGCCCGATTATTTGACCGAAGCTGAGTACATGGCCCGGGCCAAGAAAAGTCAACTGAGAATGACTCTCCTCAACGCAGCGCAGCTATCGCGAGTCGGAACGCTTTCTCGCCCCAAGATGGTATTCATCAAACGGGATGAAGCGCTTTTCAACCGAGAACTCACCGATGCGCAATTGGAATCAGCGAGACTCTATCCCGAACTGGCGCAGATGTGCGAAGTACTTGCCGAAGGTGAAAAGTTCCGAAGCAAGGAAACTTCACCGCGATGGCTGGCAAGTTATGAACTTTCCTACGGCACGGCCTTGGCAGCAAAGGTTCGCGCTGAGTCCTACAACGCGATGCTCGCGAAGGCGAAGCGTGGAATGAACTTTGAAAATACCGATAGCAACACTTGGAATCTCAAGCCGAGCAACAAAGTCACGGTCGACAGCAAGTTGGAGAAAGAAGCCAAGCTTGCCACCAGCCTGCTGGAAAGTGTTGCCGAAAGACATCGCGGGACTCCTTGGGGGTTTCTCGCCCAGCGAGAATTGAACCATCCAATAGGTTGGGAGTGGGTAGAGTCGGTGACGGACTTGAATCCGCCTGCACGTCAAAACAATCGAACCCCGCCGAACAACAACAATCCAGCTCTACCTCAGGACGACAAGGCCCGCATGCTAGCACCCCCTGCGCCCAAGAGACCGATTACTAAGATCTAACTCCTGCTCTTTTCAGCACTGGCCAATACAGCACTGGCCGAAAGAGTCGCTATGCAAATATTGCACAAACAACTCGCAAAAGTCTGGCGGCGACTGTGGCTTCAGTCCTGGCTCAATCACTTGGGATGGTTTTGGATAGCCGCCTTCACCGTCTGCTTCGTCGCCATGCTCGTCCCAAAGTTCTGGTTCATTCCATACACTTTCGACTCGTGGAGTCGCGTATGGATGATCGGCGCAGCGATCGCGGCGATCGGCTTGTCCCTCCTGAGATCGTGGTGGACTAGTCCCTCGCGCCTAGCCGCAGCAGTAGAACTCGATCGACGGTTCTCACTGCGCGAACGATGTTCCAGTGCTTTGGTACTCGAGTCCCAGGATCGAGATTCTGCCGTTGGTAAGGCGCTGATTCAAGATACCCAACATCAATTGGAGCGGATCGATATACGCGATCAGTTCCCCATTCGTCCCGCTCCACAGATCGGATGGACAGCCCTCCCAATGGCTGCATGCATCGCACTGTTTTGGGTTCCCGATGCCCAAATCGTATCCGACCCGATGGCAGGTAACTCGCCATCGCAACCGATGGTCAACGTCAAGAACAGCACACAACCCATCCTCAAGGCAGTTCAAAAGAAACGCCAGGAAGCGGAGGAAGCGGGAGATCTCGAAGCCGCAGAGGATTTCAAACGGATCGAGGACAAAATCAACGCGTTGCGAAACACCCAGGAAGCAGATCGCAAGAAAGTCCTAGCGGATCTGAATTCCATCAAGCAAGAGCTGCAACAAAAGCGGGACGCTCTCGGCGGTGGGGATCGCATGAAGAAGTCTCTCGAGAACCTAAAGGATCTCGACAAAGGGCCTGCAGAGAAGCTCGCCAAGGC
>JBILVV010000023.1:0-23808 GCA_044370255.1 Pirellula sp. | reverse complement strand
ATGTGATTGGAGAGAATAGCATAGGTCAATACATCGATCCCGAAGACTGAGGCCAGGCATTCCAGGCGAGCCCGGATCCACTCACGGCGGGATTCGTAATTCTTTCCCGAGACAGGATCCTGGCCTGCCAAGAACGCGCGTCGGACACAGCGTTGGATGCAGTGGACGATACACACTTCGTTGGGATCGAACAGTTCGGAACGCAGGGGTCTAGGCATAGTGATTCTCCTCGGTAAAGCAGGTTAGCAGAAAGGGGAGGGAAAAGCAAATAGGTGGGTGGCACATAATAGATGCGGGCATGTAAAAGATGGGGTGTATTCTTGGAGCGAAGTCTGGGTATAAAGATTGAATAATTTGACATCCAATTGAGGCGTTTGGGGAGATGAACATGAGAGTCGGTGTTTTTCTGGTTTTGGTTTCTCTATTTGCAGGTGCAGGGATGGGGCAAGAAGCTCGCGATAATTTGAAGGCATATCCAGCACCTGAGCCTGGTATGAAACGATGCGTCATACTCCTCGAAGCCAAAGAAAAGGAAGAATCGGATTTTCGTGTCGAACTCCTCGTCGGGAAAACCGTGGAAGTGGATTCGGTGAATCGCTACTTTTTTAGTGGCAAACTCGAAGAGGTCACTGTCGAAGGTTGGGGCTTTCCAAAGTATGTGGTCAAGGATCTTGGACCGATGGCGGGAACCCGCATCGCTCCTGACCCTGGTGCGCCCAAGTTGAAACGGTTCGTAACTCTTGGAGGGGAACAACAACTCACCCGTTACAATAGCCGTTTGCCTCTTGTGGTCTACTTGCCAATCGATGCCGAAGTCCGAATACGCGTCTGGAAAGCTCTTCCAGACCCGATTACGATCCCCGAAGGATGACCGTTAGAGATTCCAGGCTGTCGGATGCTTCTGGAGTAAACGAGTACGGCGCCATTGCTGCTGATTCGGTTCGATTTCCGTAATCATGTAGCGAACCACTGATCGGGTTGGGATTGTATCGTAAAGCATGCTTAAACGATCCGTCCCAAATTGTCGCTCGATTCGCCGTTTGAGATTGGTTGTTTCCCCGACATACAAAACCCGGTTGCTTGTGATTTCCTCTAACGCATAGACCGCTTGCGTGTCGGGTAACGATGTATCCTGAACATCTAACCGCGTTGTTGGAGCGGATTCCCAGGAATCCAGGCCCAGTTCCTCATCCGTTACGCTATGGATGCAAGGTGCGACTTTCATTACGGCTTCGTGGAGCATCAATGCTCCCCATCGATACTCGAACGGCAAGAAACCAGGGGAGTACCTCGATGCCAAGGCATCGAATTGCGAGCCGGTGCGTATGTCACAAAACAATTCGACAAAATCGGTGGCATAGCGATCTGCGATGCGACGGCAGGCGATTTCGGACGCGAAGACATACAGGTCCAACTCCGACCACTTCGGTGCAACGACTTGTTCTTGATCGCGGGGAATATCGGTCCACTTGCCGAGCCTCCGGAGGCGAAGCACATCGCGGTTGCGCACGTCATGCGGAGCATCGATTCGCAAGGCATCGCAGGCTCGCTGAAAGTTTTCGTTCAGAATAGGATCGAGGATAACTCGGTCGACGCTTGCTCCGCGATGACTTTTCCGGAAAGCTTCCATCAGGTGCTCGTCCTGATTCGCAACGCGATCGAACAAAGGCATCCGTTCAAGGGTTGCTGATTGCTTATCGCGACTCCTGCGCGAATGGTTGTCGCCGCGTTGCTTGCCATCTTTCGTCGCTGGTGCGCTGGTTTTTGGATCGACGGCACCATCCAAGGGCTGGCCAACCACGATACGCTCGAGGCGTTCTTTGCCTCGAGCAATATATTCCTCCGATAAATCGAAACCGATGAAATGTCTCCCTAGTTTTTTGGCCACAGCCAGTGTCGTAGCACTTCCAGAGAACGGATCGATGACGAAGTCACCCGGATTCGAGCACGCTCGAACGATTCGCCCCATCAACTGCTCGGGCATTTGGCATCCGTGAAATCCAGCTCGCTCTTTAAAGGTTCCGCTGACCCTCGGGAAATACCAGGTATCTTCATGTGGCGTTAGTCCCTCAAAGCAATCTTGAGGGCGAAGGATCCATGTGTCGTCCGGCAAACGCCCGTTGGGATTCGCTCGTGCGTCAGCGTATACTAGTTGCCTTGCCGAAGGAACAGCGATTGCATCGGCGTGAAAGGTGAATCGATTCGGATCTTTGACAAAGTGGAACAGATGCGCGTGCGAACGTGTGAACTTACTTTTGCAGTGAACTCCGAACGTGTAATACCAAATCACCCAAGATCGGCAATGAAATCCGATCTTCTGAGACAATATCTTCAACTCAGCCGCATACTCATCACCGATCGCTAGCCAGAATGTGCCTGTCGGGATCAATGTTCGGTGGACCTCTGCGATCCAATGCTGGCACCAGTTCAAGTAGCTATCCGTTTCGAGTGAATCATCGTAAACGTCGTAATCGTAGCCGATATTGAACGGGGGATCCGCAAACGCCAATTGCACACAAGCGTCCGGCATCGATTTCAAATGAGTGATGCAATCTCCCAAGTGGATGGTGTCCAGAAGATTCTCAGGAACAGGATGGACGGAGTCCGAAGGGGGAGCGACGTCGAGTTTGGTGCGCGCGGCCATGGGTCAGGACTCCTCGTCGCTTCTCAAACGAGCCAAGACGCTGAAATCCTCCAGGGTTGATGTGTCCTGGCCCGATTCCTTTCCGGCCGCAATATCCCGCAATAACCGCCGCATGATCTTGCCGCTACGTGTTTTCGGAAGCGCCGTTGTGAATCGTACTTCGTCAGGAACCGCCAAGGCTCCGATCTCCTTGCGAACGTGCTTCTTGAGCTCGTCTCGCATGTTGTCGCTGGGGTTGTGGTTCTTGAGTGTCACAAAGACAGCGATGCCTTGTCCCTTGAGTTCATCGGGGCGTCCCACTGCGGCCGCCTCCGCAACGGAAGGATGGCTAACCAGTGCTGATTCGATTTCGATTGTACTGAGGCGGTGGCCTGAGACATTGATCACGTCGTCGATTCGGCCCATGATCCAGTAATACCCATCTTCGTCGCGGCGTGCGTTATCGCCAGTGAGATACATGTGGGGCACCTTACCGTAATAGCCATCGCGATAACGATCATCGTTCCCCCAGATCCCTCGCAACATTCCTGGCCAAGGCTTCTCAATGCAGAGCATCCCCCCTTCGTTGGTGCCGACATCGGAGAGATCCGCATGCACGATACGAGGAATGATGCCCGGCATGGGCATGGTGCATGAGCCAGGTTTACAAGGAATCGCGCCGGGCAACGGAGACATCATGATGCCACCGGTTTCCGTTTGCCACCAAGTATCGACGATCGGGCAACGCCCTCCTCCGATCTTTTCGTGGTACCACATCCATGCTTCGGGGTTGATCCCTTCGCCAACGCTACCGAGAAGACGCAGCGACGATAAATCGTGCTTCTCGACGTGATGGTCACCCCATTTGATGAAAGTCCGGATCGCAGTCGGTGCGGTATACAGAATCGTTACGCGGTAACGTTCGATAATGTCCCAAAATCGATCCTCAGCCGGCGCATTCGGCGCCCCTTCGTAGAGAACTTGGGTCGCTCCCGCAGCGAGCGGACCGTACACAATGTACGAGTGCCCAGTGATCCAGCCACAGTCTGCGGTACACCAAAGGATGTCCTCTTCACGATAGTCGAAAACCCACTGAAACGTGCGTTTCGCATACAAGTTATAACCGGCAGTTGTGTGTCGTATCCCTTTTGGGCGACCCGTGGAACCACTGGTGTACAGAATGAATAAGGAATCTTCGCTATCGAGAGGTTCCGCGGGGAAATGCGTGGGAGCGTCGGCAACCAACTCATGCCACCAAAGATCTCTCCCCGCCTTCATCGACACCTCATTGCCAGTTCGCTTAAGGACGACGCAATGCTGGACGCTGGGGCTTTTCTGAAGTGCCTCATCGACGGTCTGCTTGAGCGGCAACACCTTGCCTCGACGCCAACCACCATCGGCGGTGATGATCAATTTGGCTTGAGCGTCATCATTGCGATCTGCAATCGCTTCGGCACTAAAACCGCCGAAGATCACGGAGTGAATCGCACCGATCCGAGCGCACGCGAGCATCGCCACGGGCAACTCCGGCACCATGGGCATGTAGATACTGACGCGGTCTCCTTTTTGAATCCCTAGTTTCTTGAGGGCCGATGCAAATTTGCTGACATCCGCAAGCAGTTCTGCGTAAGTGATTGTTCGTTTGTCACCGGGTTCTCCTTCCCAGTGAAAAGCGACACGATCACCGCGACCTGCAACAACGTGAGCATCGAGGCAATTGTACGAAACGTTGGTCTTGCCACCGACGAACCACTTTGCAAACGGTTCGTTCCACTCCAATCCGGTATGGAATGGTTCGAACCAGTGCAGATGTTCATGAGCTTGCCGTTCCCAGAATGCAACTGGGTCGGCGATCGATTCCGCATAGAGGGTTTGATACGCCTGCATGGAGCCTATCACCGCTTTGGCCGAAAACTCGGCGCTCGGCGGGAAGACTCGGGTCTCGTTCATCACGTTGGCGATCTGGCCAGCGGATTTCGTTTCATAATTGGAAGAGGACATACCTGATGACTCCGAGTCAGTGAACGGGATGGAGAGACGAAAAACAAAGGACGGAGTTGACGATGCATTCGATTCGTTCTAGACAGGAACGAATTGCGACAGATAGCGGTAACTTTGTGCAAGCGATTCCACTCGGTGACCCAACGAAGCCTCGTACGCACGATCCTCGACTTCGACGCAAACCGGGCCTTGATAGCCCGCGTCGCCCAGGACCGAGAAGAATTTCCCCCAGTCGATATCGCCGAGGCCGGGAAGCTTGGGCCGATGGTATAGGTTCGGATAAGCAAGGGTTCCGTAATCGTCTAGCGAGTGTTGATCGACGCGAACGTCTTTCGCATGAACATGAAAGATTCGATCGATGAAATCGCGTATCGGTTTGAGGTAGTCCATCTTTTGAAATACCAAGTGCGATGGATCGTAATTCAAACCGAGATTGGGACTCGACAACTCCGCGAATAGTCGCCGCCAGATCGCGGGCGATGAAGCGAGGTTCTTGCCACCGGGCCATTCGTCTTGTGTGAATAGCATTGGGCAGTTCTCGATACCGATGCGAACCCCGTGTTTTTCCGCCAAATCGACGATCGGCTTCCATGTCTGCAGCATCCGCGGCCAATTGGCTTCAACGCTTTGAGTGTGATCGCGACCGATGAAGGTGTTGACGACCGTTAGACCAAGGAGTGGCGCCGCCGCGATGACTTGCTTCAAGTGTTCGACAGATCTCTCGGCTTCTTCATGATTGTGCGATAGGCAATTGGGATAATAACCCAGACCGCTGATCGCCATGTTGGAGTCGGAAAGTTTCTTTTGGATTGCAGCGATGTGCGATTCGGAGAGATCGGCCACGTTCAGGTGGGTGACGCCCGCATAGCGGCGGTCAGCTTTGCTAGGAGGCCAGCACATGACCTCGATGTACCGATAGCCGATGCGCTGGCCGATCGAAATAACCTCGTCGAGCGTGAGTTCTGGGAGGATGGCAGTCACGAATCCGAGCTGCATCATGATATTGATTTAGATCTCCAAGAACAATCGTGAGGGATCCTCGACCACTTCCTTGATTGTCTTGAGGAACGACACGGCTTCGCGTCCATCGATGATACGATGATCGTACGTGAGCGCGACGTACATCATGGGTCGAATCGCAACTTCGCCGTTGATCGCGACAGGGCGATCTTGAATGGCATGAAGCCCGAGGATGCCGCTTTGCGGTGGATTGACGATCGGTGTAGACAGAAGCGAACCATAGATCCCGCCGTTGCTGATGGTAAACGTACCTCCTTCAAGATCTTCGGGAGTCAGCTTGTTGGACATCGCCTTGGTGGCATAGTCACCGATCGTTCGTTCGATCTCCGCGAAACTCATTCGCTCGACATTGCGAAGTACGGGTACGACCAACCCTTTGCCACCGCCGATCGCGATACCGATATCGTAATAGTGACGATACACGATGTTGTTCCCACGGATCTCTGCGTTCACCGATGGGAAGCGTTTAAGTGCTTCGCATGCAGCTTTGGCGAAGAAGGACATGAAGCCAAGCTTTACGCCATGCTTTTCCGCAAACGCATCGCGATACTTGTTGCGTAGCTGCATGACTGGTTGCATGTCGATCTCGTTGAACGTCGAGAGCAACGCTGCATTGTGCTGAGCTTGGACCAAACGCGTCGCGATGGTCCGGCGGATCATGCTCATCGGCTTGATCTCTTCGCTGCGATGCAGAGTTCCCTGCTGCAACGTTCCCTGTTTTAGAGTCTCCTGCGGAAAAGCGGGTTGCAAAGAGTTCGGTTTTGGGACTTCCGCAGCGCTAGTCGCCGAACTCGCAACTTTTGCGACGTCTTCCTTGAGGATGCGACCGCCCGGTCCGCTTCCTGTAACTTGCGATTCGGGGATCTTTTGATCGTCCATCATTCGGCGGGCAGCCGGCATGACGTGGCCGCCCGTGCCTGAAGCGCTCGTCGCCGTTGTTGAGGTTGCGGCGGTGGGTGCCGATCCGGATGCGGGTTTTGCGGCAGGTTCGAACATCGCGATCGCTTCGCCGACAGTTGCAAACTGATCGGTGGGTTTCAAAATCTTTTTTAAGAAGCCATCCGATGGCGCGGCAACTTGCACGGAAGCCTTCTCGGTTTCCAAGTCGACTAAGTCGGTGCCGGCAGCGACCCAATCCCCCTCTTGTTTCAGCCATTGGCTGATCTGTACTTCGGATATGCTCTCACCGACGGCGGGAACGACGATCTCTATCATGGAGGTTCAGTCAAATGCGTGGAATTGAAAAAGTGCGACCTGGTCAGTCGTAAAGTGGATAGAATGATATCTCAAAGCATCATTCCCTCCAACACGGTCGGCGTATCTTCAGTCATGCAATCCTCATCGGTAACGGATTCCACCACGCGATTGGGTCGATCGGATCTGACCGTGCGTCGGATTGGGCTGGGGGCTTGGCCGATGGCGGGGATTACCAGCTTGGGTGTAACGGACGAGGACTCGATCGCCACGATTCGCCGCGCATTGGATTTGGGAATCGATCATCTTGATACTGCGTACTCCTACGGCAAGGATGGTCGTAGCGATCGCGTGATCGCGGCTGCCTTGCAAGATCGTTCGGAGCGGGTCGTCGTAGCAAGTAAAGTCGGTGCTTACTTGGACTCGCAGGGAGTTTGGACGAAAGATGCGCGTCCGGAGTCGATGTTGCGGCAAGCCAGCGAAACTCGAGATCGGCTGCGTTTGGAAAAAATCGACTTGGTTTACCTCCATGCTCCCGACCCGAACGTTCCGTTGTCGGAATCGGCCGATGCGCTCAAACGCATCGTCGAACTTGGCTGGGCTCGATGGGCAGGGATTTGCAATGTGAATCGCCCACAACTCGAGGATTTTCATGGTCGGTGCCCGGTCGTTGCCGTTCAGACGTATTTCAATATGTTTCAGCAGGAGAGCGTCGAGGATTTGCGAGACTTTTGCAGGTCCCATTCGATTTCAATCGTGGTGTATTGGGCACTGATGAAAGGGATGCTTGCCGGTCGAATGCCGCGAGATCATCAATTGGATCCCTCGGACCGCAGGCGAAATTATCCGATTTATCAGGGAGAGCAGTGGCAATCCGCCCAAGACTTGCTCGATCGCCTGAGGTCGAAATCGCAGCAACTTGGTTGCACCATCGCCCAATTAGTCCTGGCATGGACCCTTGCTCAGCCTGGCATTTCGATGGCGTTGGTCGGGGCGAAACGGCCAGTGCAGGTCGAAGAAACTGCAAGAAGTATGGGATTTACCTTGCAAAATGAGGTTTTTGCGACGATCGATCGCTGGATCGCCGACTGCAAACAGCATGGGGCTTGGAAGCTGTAAATGCTTGGCATCTATGGGGTGGATGACTCGTAGTGCGATTCCAGTGCCAAATTTTTTGAAAATTTTAAAAAAGATCGGTTGGGAAGGGCTGATTGGCCTTTCTGTGTCGAGCGTGGACGCTACACTCTCGAAATTGTGGGCGAGGGCATTTCTTGCAGATCGGCGGAATATGATCGTGAGGACTGTGTCTCTCGTTCTTTCTTTGGCCAATTGGGGGACGTGCTTTGGACCACTTGTTTGCCGTTCATAGTCGTTCTTCCCAGCAAATGCTTTGGCTTTCTTCAATTTGGAACTCTGCGTCTGTGCAATCGATTGATTCCCCACCGCCGCTGTCCCTTCGTCCCATGGATCGGCCTCGAGTCAAGAAGAGATCCAGGATGATTTGAGCGAACCGTTCTCCATCGGAATCGGAACGTCTCTGCTCTTGGCCCTTGACCATCAAACCTACACCGCACTAACCCGTAACCTTCGCTGTATATCCTATGGCAACATCTGCAAAGCGACGACTGCAACCAACCCAACGCCGTTTGTTTGGTACCGGTCGCAGTCAGTTCCCAATACCCAACCTGACGGTGCTGCAAACTGCTTCCTACGAAGCCTTTCTGCAAGAGGATATTCCCTCGGAGAAGCGGAAGAATCAGGGGCTCGAAGGAGTTTTTCGCGAGATTTTTCCGATCGAGAGTTACGACAAATCGGTCGCGCTCGAGTATCTGCGGTATGAACTTGGCAAACCGCGATACACGCCGGAGGAGTGCCGGCAACTGAGGCTCACGTATGGCAAGCCTCTCAAGGTATGGCTTCGTCTCAAGCGGGAGCAACCTCTCGAGGAAGAAGTGTACTTAGGCGACATTCCCGTGATGCTCGGGGGTGGTGAATTCATTATCAACGGTGCTGAAAGAGTTGTAGTCAGCCAGTTGCATCGGTCTCCCGGCGTCGACTTTGTCGAAGAAGCCGAGGGAACTTCGGACCGCAAACTTCCCTCGTGCCGAGTGATTCCGGAGCGAGGAAGCTGGATCGAGATCAACGTCACCAAGAAAGATTCTCTGTCGGTTCGGATCGATCAGAGTGGCAAGTTCTCAGTAGTGACGTTGTTGCGAGCGATGTCTCCGAAACTGAGTACCGACACGGATATTCTCGGGGCGTTTTACCAAATGAAAACCGAGAAAATTAGCGACGGTCGCAGCGTTCCCAAGATCGAAAACAAGGTCGCATGCGACGATGTCGTGTTTCCCCCCGAACACGAGCGTGCCGGCGAAATCCTCATTGAAGCTGGCGGCAAAATAGTCAAATCCGTCGCTGAGATGATTTGCTCCAGTGGGGTCAAGTCAGTCGAGGTAATGGATGCACCGAAGTTTCCGTACATCCTCAACTCCATGGCTGAGGATAACACCAGTAGCCATGAAGAGGCTTTGTTGCGGATCTATCAACGTTTGCGTCCAGGCAATCCACCGCAATTGGAAAAAGCGAAAAGCTTGTTCCATGAAAAGTTCTTCGATATCAACCGATACCGTTTGGGTCGCGTGGGCCGGTTCCGCGTCAATCGCAAGCTTGGATTGAGCGTTCCTGAAGATGAAATGGCCCTCCGTCCAGAAGATCTGATCGCCTCGATTACCTACTTGATCAACTTGTTTGATCCCGATTCCGCAGCTCGCTTTGACGATATCGATCACTTGGGAAATCGTCGCCTGCGAACAATCGATGAATTGGCCTGCGAAGAACTCCGCAAGGGATTTCTGAAACTCCGGCGAACCGTTCAGGAACGCATGAGCCTTAAGGAAGTCGAGGACATGACGCCTCGTTCGTTGGTAAATCCGAAGAGCATCAGCGCTGCGATCGAGTATTTTTTTGGTCGGGGTGAGTTATCGCAGGTGGTCGACCAAACCAATCCGCTGTCTCAATTGACCCATGAACGGCGGTTGTCTGCTCTGGGCCCTGGCGGGTTAAACCGAAAGCGTGCGGGCTTTGAAGTGCGCGACGTGCACATTTCGCACTATGGTCGCATTTGCCCGATCGAAACCCCTGAAGGAACAAACATCGGCTTGATCAGTTCGCTGTCGATGTACGCCGGTGTGGATGAATATGGGTTTTTGGTCACTCCGTACCGGAAAGTGGCTGACGGCAAAGTCACCGATGAAGTCGTATGGTTGCGTGCGGACGAGGAGTCGGATGCATACATTGGACCAGCGGACTTGGCTGTCAAGGACTCCGCACTGGTGCCCGGTCCCGGGCTAATCGCCAGACACCGAAGCGACTTTGAAATCGTTTCGCCGGATGTCGTGGAATACATGGACATCTCCCCGAGCCAGATGATCGGAGTATCGGCAGGGTTGATTCCGTTCCTGGAGCACGACGATGCGAACCGCGCGCTGATGGGCTCCAACATGCAACGGCAGGCTGTGCCGTTGTTGGTCGCTGAACCGCCGATCGTAGCGACGGGTTTGGAAAAAGAAGTCGCAGCCAACAGTTCCATGGTGGTAAGGGCTCGAAGAGCGGGAAAGGTGACATTCGTAGATACAACGCGAATCGAAATTGGGAACGATATTTACCACCTCAAAAAGTATCAGGGGCTTAACGAACGAACCTGTTTGAACCAAAGGCCGATCGTCTCGATTGGTGACAAAGTAGAAAAAGGCCAAATCATCGCTGACGGTGCCGCTACGCACCTCGGTGAACTGGCACTCGGTCGCAATGTGCTCGTCGGTTTCATGTCCTTCGATGGCTACAACTACGAAGATGCCATCATCATCAGCGAAGAGCTTGTCAAACAGGATGTTTATACGTCCATTCACATCGAGGAATTCGATGTTGAAATTCGAGAAACCAAGCTTGGACGGGAAGAGTTCACGCGCGATATTCCAAACGTCAGCGAAAAAGCCCTTCGCAACTTGGACGAAACCGGAATCGTCGAAGTAGGAACGTACGTCCGACCAGGTGACATATTGGTCGGCAAGGTTTCACCAAAGAGCAAGACGGAACTGACTCCGGAAGAGAAACTGCTGCACGCGATTTTCGGACGCGCGGGCGAAGATGTCAAAAACGATTCGCTGGAAGTCAGCTCCGGCGTGGAGGGAATCGTCATCGATACCCAAAAGTTCTCGCGTCGCATGAGCTTGTCCGAGGACGAACGAAAGGAATTCGAGAAGGAACTCAAGCGTGTCGAGGCAGAAGGAAATAAAGAGATCTCGACCGCGTTCGCCTCTTTTGCAGAGGAATTGGAGAAGGCGATCGGAGGTAAGCTCGTCGATGAAGACGGTACTCCGTTGACGGGCGGCCAAGATCCTAAGTACATCGCGGAAAAGGCGCAGACGTTCAACCTGTCGCGACTCCTGAATCGCCTAGATGCGGGACTGCACGGAGAAGTAAAGAAGGTTTACAAGAACCTTTGGCCCGCCGTGGAAGAAGCTCTCGATATTCGCGATCGTCAATTAAACAGCATGAAGCGAGGAGATGAACTTCGCAGCGGCGTTCTGCAGATGGTAAAGGTCTACATCGCTACCAAGCGAGTAATCAGCGTTGGCGACAAGATGGCTGGACGGCACGGAAACAAGGGGGTGATCTCCAAGATCCTACCGGTTGAGGATATGCCCTTCTTGCCTGATGGTACACCGATCCAGATCATGCTCAATCCGCTCGGCGTTCCGAGTCGTATGAACGTAGGTCAGATCCTTGAGACTCACTTGGGATGGGCTGGAGCGATGTCCGGCTTTCAAGCCGTCACGCCAGTGTTTGACGGTGCAAGTGAATCGGACATCAACGATGCCTTGCAAGCAGCGGGCTTACCACGTCACGGCAAGATTCGTCTGTTCGATGGACGCACCGGAGAACAGATGGAGCAAGAGACCACAGTCGGCTACATCTACATGCTCAAGCTTCACCACTTGGTCGATGACAAAGTCCACGCACGAAGCACCGGTCCTTACTCGTTGATCACCCAGCAACCACTCGGAGGCAAGGCTCGCTTCGGTGGCCAACGATTCGGGGAAATGGAAGTCTGGGCTCTGGAAGCGTACGGTGCTGCCTACATCCTTCAGGAATTGCTTACCGTCAAGAGCGACGACGTGGAAGGCCGGACAAAGATCTACGAATCGATGGTCAAGGGAGAGAACACTCTCGAAGCAGGCACTCCGGCCAGCTTCGACGTGTTGACCAACGAGATCCGAGGCCTGGCCCTCAACATGCGGCTTGAAAAACGCCGCTTGTAAGTGAACCCATCTGCTGATCGGGTGTAAAAACCCGACGCATGTTAGACCACCATATAACTAATCCATCCGCATTCCACATATCGTTCCCAGGAGCAACTCGTAATGGCAACAGCCACCGAAGCCACCTACGATCGAGTCAACGACTACACATCCGTCAAGATTTCGCTCGCTCGCCCGCAAGACATTCGTTCTTGGTCGTTCGGCGAAGTCAAAAAGCCAGAGACGATCAACTACCGAACGTACCGTCCTGAAAAGGATGGGTTGTTCTGCGAACGTATTTTTGGCCCTGAAAAGGACTGGGAATGCGCCTGCGGAAAATATCGGGGCATGAAGTACAAGGGAATGATTTGCGATCGATGCGGGGTTAAGGTCACTCATTCCCGAGTTCGTCGCAAGCGGATGGGGCACATCGAGTTGGCGGCTCCCGTCGCGCACATTTGGTTCTTCAAAGCAATGCCCAGCCGACTAGGCAACCTGCTCGAGATGAAGACCACCAGCTTGGAAAAAGTCATCTACTTCCAAGACTATGTCGTAATCAATCCCGGCACGACGGACTTGCAAGCTCAGCAGTTGCTGACCGAAGAAGATTATCGCGCCGCCCGAGCGCAGTATGGCGACGCATTCGACGCCGATATGGGAGCGGAAGCCGTTCGTAAACTCCTTCAGAACTTGGACCTGCCCAAACTGTCGGAAGAACTTCGAACGGAATTGCACGAAACTAGCAGCAAGCAACGGAAAAAGGAACTCATCAACCGACTCAAACTCGTCGAGTCGATCCGGGACAGCGAAAATCGTCCCGAATGGATGATCCTCGATGTTATCCCTGTCATACCTCCCGATTTGCGTCCACTCGTTCTGCTCGATAGCGGCAACTTTGCGACATCCGACCTGAACGATCTGTATCGCCGAATCATCAACCGGAACAATCGGCTCAGGAAGCTCGTTGACCTGAATGCTCCCGAAGTAATCATCCGCAACGAGAAACGAATGTTGCAACAGTCGGTTGATGCGTTGTTCGACAACGGGCGATGCAAACGCCCCGTTCTTGGGAGCAGCAACCGTCCTTTGAAGTCGCTGACTGACATGATCAAGGGTAAGCAGGGTCGGTTTCGAGAGAACCTTCTCGGAAAGCGCGTCGACTATTCCGCACGAAGTGTGATCGTCGTCGGTCCCAGGTTGAAACTGCACCAGTGCGGGTTGCCGAAGAAGATCGCCCTCGAACTCTACCAGCCCTTCATTATCCGAAAGCTCAAAGAGTTGGGACATGCCGATACGATCAAATCGGCCAAGAAGATGCTCGAACGCAAGGACGAGGAAGTTTGGGATATTCTGGAACAAGCGATCCGCAACCATCCCGTTCTGCTCAATCGCGCTCCAACTCTCCACCGCATGGGTATCCAAGCCTTCGAACCGACTTTGGTGGAAGGCAACGCGATTCACTTGCATCCGCTGGTCTGCAAGGGTTTCAATGCAGACTTCGACGGAGATCAAATGGCGGTGCACCTTCCTCTGTCGATCGAGGCGCAAGTGGAAGCCCACACTCTGATGATGAGCACCCACAACATTTTTGCACCCAGCAACGGCAAGCCGATCATGAGCCCGTCTCAAGATACCGTTATGGGTTGTAACTACATCTCTATCATGCTGGCGGACCAACTCGGGGAAGGGATGGTTTTCTCGTCCCCGATGGAAGCTGATTACGCCTACAGCTCGGGCAAAATTGCGTTGCATGCCAAGATCAAGGTCCGCTTACCCAAGGGACGTAAAGTCAAGAACGAAGACGCGACCGGTAAGAAGAACATTATCGTGGAAACCACCTACGGTAGGATTCTTTTCAACTCCATCCTTCCCGAAGGCATGGACTACTACAACCAGTCGTTCAAGTCCGGAGATTTGGCGATGGTGATCAGCGACTGCTACCAGTTGCTTGGTCGTCGAGCAACCATCAAGCTCTTGGACGACATGAATCAACTCGGGTTCCGGGAATCCACCCACAGTGGACTATCGTTCGGCGTAGATGACCTCGTCACACCGGAATCAAAGTCGAAGCACCTCACGGAAGCCGACAAGAAGGTGATGACCTTCCAGAAGAACTACCTCAAGGGGGTGATGACCGCTCAGGAACGCTACAACCAAGTTCTCGACGCTTGGGGTGCGGCTCGCGAATTGATCACCAAAGACATGCTCCAAGCGATGGAGACCGACCAGCACCGCGGTAATTGGTATGTGAACCCGGTGTTCTTGATGGCTTCTTCCGGTGCTCGAGGGGGTATCGAGCAGATTCGACAGTTGGCGGGTATGCGAGGTTTGATGGCCAAGCCAACCGGCGAAATCATCGAAACTCCGATCAAGTCCAACTTCCGCGAAGGTTTGTCTGTGCTTGAATACTTCAGCTCGACACACGGTGCTCGTAAGGGACTAGCCGATACCGCACTCAAGACCGCGGACTCCGGTTACCTCACACGAAAACTGGCCGACGTTGCCCAAAACGTAGTCATCACCATGATGGACTGCGGTACGACCAAGGGGATCACCAAAGGGGTTATTTATCGTGGCGAGAAAGTCGAAGTGCGACTCACCGAATCGATCACGGGTCGAGTTAGTCGCCAAAACATCGTCAATCTGATTACGTCAGAAACGATTGTCGAAGAGAGTCAAATGATCACCCGCAACATCGCTCGCAAGATCGAAGAAATGGGCTTGGAGAAGATCCAAGTTCGTTCGCCGATGACCTGCGATGCGCCGCTTGGGGTGTGCCGCCTGTGCTACGGGATGGATATGAGCACCGGTTCTCTGGTGGAAGAAGGGATGGCTGTGGGAATCATCGCAGCCCAAAGCATCGGTGAGCCTGGTACTCAATTGACGATGCGTACGTTCCACATCGGTGGTGCCGCAGGTACAACCGTCGAAGAAAGCGACATCAAGTGCAAGAAACCAGGAATCGTGAAGTTCATCAAGATGCGATTCGTTCGCAACGATGACGGCCAAGATGTCGTTCTTACACGCAATTGCGAAGTTGCGGTGGTAGACGCTCGCGGACGAGAACTCGAACGATACGAAGTTCCCATCGGCGCCCGACTGATGATCGCTGAAGACCAAGAAATCGCCAAAGGCCAGGTGCTGTGCGAATGGAACCCTCACAAGATTCCCATTCTGGCGACGGTCGGCGGAAAAGTGTCCTTTGTTGACATCGTTGAAGGCGAAACACTAAAAATCGAGAAGGACCCCAGCGGTAATATCCGTCGGCGTATCATGGACTCACGCGGAAAATTCCATCCGCAGATCGTCATCGAGGACTCTGATGGACGTGCGGTCGATGTTCACTATCTGCCAGACAAGGCGATTATCAGCGTCCAAGAAGGAAAGAAAGTAAACGCGGGTACTGAGTTGGCTGAAATGCCTCGCGAGGCCACCGGAGTCAAGGACATCACGGGTGGTCTGCCGCGAGTCACCGAAATTTTCGAAGCACGTAAACCCAAGGACCCTGCCGTTGTTGCGGAACTCGATGGCATCGTGGAGATTTCCAAAGACCGCAAGCGAGGAAAACGCTCCATCATCGTCAAGAGCGAGAGCGGCGAAGAAGTGGAACATCTAGTTCCTCCCGGAAAACGATTCCTCGTTCACTCGGGCGATTCTGTTAAGGGTGGCCAAGCGCTCGTCGAGGGCCCTCTGGTTCCTCACGATATCCTCCGCGTCAGTGGCGAAGAGGCCGTACAGCAATACTTGTTACACGAGATTCAACAAGTCTACCGATCTCAACGCGTTGAGATCAACGACAAACACGTCGAGATTATCATTGCCAGGATGCTTCGCAAGGTGAAGATTACCTCTCCGGGTGAAACAAGCCTTCTGGCAGGCTTGGTTATGGATCGCTTCGAATTCAAGAAGCATAACGACCATATCGCTAAAGCGATTAAGGTTACAGATCCAGGAGATACCGAATTCGCAGTCGGCGCAGTGGTTCCCAAAGAAGCCTTTGATACATCCAACGCTCAGAGCGAAGGACTTGGGGGCAAGGGTGCCAAGGGCAAGAAACCCAAACCCGCCCACGCGGAAGTGCAACTCCTTGGCATCACCAAAGCAGCCGTTCAAAGCAATAGCTTCATCTCTGCAGCCAGTTTCCAGGAGACTACCAAGGTTCTGACCGAGGCTGCATTGGCCGGAAAGGTTGACCGCCTCGTCGGCCTCAAGGAGAACGTGATTCTCGGCCACTTGATTCCTGCAGGTACTGGCTTCCGAGTGTTCCAAGACTCCGAAGTCAGCTTCCGCAAGGAAGCACTCGAAGATCTGGTCAATCGAGGTACTGCCGCTGCAGAGCAAGCGTTCCCGCTACTCAGCGAGGCTCCACGACCGCAAACCAACCCGGAACCATCGGCGGAACCGGCCCCCGGTTCCGATGCCGCCGTTCCCGAAGAGTAACTATCCATAGCGATCGAAAACGTTCTGTCGCTGGCCGTCCATGGAATCGCTTGAAGACTACGCATGGCTCGACAGTCCGAAAGGCTTTGAAGCTTGGCGTACCGTTGTCAAGAACCAATGCTCTAGCCGATTCGAAATTCGGTCGGCTCTCGGCATCTCGGAGCATCTCGCTGATCTGTTAACTGAGCAGATCCGATTCGCACAAGGAAAAGCTCGGTCAAAGGTCGAGCACCCTGACCGCTGGTTTTGGAATCAAAGGTTGTTTGAACAAGCATCCGATGAATGGACCGCTCGCGAGACTGCCCTCGACGCTCCCGAGCATCTTGATACATGGCTCGATATCTGTTGTGGAGCAGGGGTCGATTCCGTCGCTCTTGCACGAAGAAGAACTCAAGTCACCGCTGTCGATTGTCATCCGATTGCAAACGCGTTGACCCGAGCCAATGCGTCGATGAATCAAGTCCTAGTTCAAACGCGGGAGTGCCTTGCTGAGTCGCTCACTTTCGGCCGCAATGCTTATCTAAATATCGACCCAGATCGTCGCAACGACAAGCAACGAACTATCGACCCAAATCGTTCGCAACCCAATTGGGAATGGATCGCAGGAGCAATATCCCGCTGTGGTGCGGCATCGCTCAAGCTTGCCCCGGGATTACGGGTGACCGAGGAATTTGACTGGTATGGAGTCGCCAAACCTCAAGTTGTTCGATGGTTATCGTGGGATGGATCGGTCCGTCAGCAACGTTGGTGTTGGGGAATTGAAAGATGGCCTGAAGGCTCATGTGTGGTGAGTTGCGGCACCAGGAAGAACGGGTGGCATCATGAAATGTTTGACTCGGAATTCATTCGCACTCACGGCGAGCCTATCTCTCGGTTGGATGAACTGTCTCAGATTCGTTCTGGATATATTGCTGACCAAGATCCCGTGCTCCGCGCCGCAGGTGTCTCGGGATTGCTGGCTGATCGTATTGAAGCCGCCTGTATCGGAGACCGATATGGTTATTTTCATCACACTCGTCCGATATCTCACCCCATGCTGCGCTGGTTCAAGGTGATCGATGTCCTGGCGATGGATTCTAAACGAATTCGTGCGATGGCAAGAAACTTTGGTGCTTCAGTTTGGGAACTCAAGAGTCGAGGGGTCGATATCGATCTCGATGCGATGCGACGCCGATTACCGACCGACTCCAATTCCGATCGCCATCTGACACTATTGTTCACCCGTCTGGGAAAGAAGCATGTGGCAATTGTGGCACAGCGTGTTGAAGGGGAGACCGTATGAAGAAACCACAACGAGGCTGGTTTATTGCCGGAACTGATACCGACGTCGGGAAAACCTACGTCGCATGTCGGATGTTGAGAGAGCTCAGAATGCGAGGTGAGCGGGTCGGGGCTTACAAACCTGCTGCGAGCGGAGCTGTATCGCGGGAGGCTAGCGACGCATACCAACTGTGGATCGCACAAGGGCAAACCGTTTCCGAGGACTTGGTAAATCCCCAATCTTTCGTCGCTCCGTTGGCTCCTCCCGTGGCTGCTGAGTTAGAGAATCGCCAAGTGGATGAAGAGCTGCTACTTCACGGTGTCGAACGTTGGCATGATCACTGCGATATCTTGCTAGTTGAGGGAGCGGGCGGATTGATGTCCCCCATCAGTTGGAATATGACCAACGCTGATCTCGCGAAAGCGATTGGCTACCCGTTGGTGGTTGTAGCTCGCAACAAGCTTGGAGTTGTTCACCAAGTGCTTGCGGCCTGTGAAGCTGCTGTAGCTAAGGGCTTGAACGTAAATGAAATCGTGCTCAATGACGTTAGCCGTGAGGCGGACGACGCTGGCAACTCCAACGAGAGACTCCTAGCCCCTTTCCTGGCAAAGATTCTGCCAGGGGTGAGTATTCGACGCGAAGCATTTGGGAATGAAACGGGCAGCGGAGATCAAGCTTAACGCTTGGAGAACTGGGTACCGCGACGAGCGCCGCGAAGACCGTACTTCTTGCGTTCCTTCATTCGGGAATCTCGGGTGAGGAACCCATCGTCCCGGAGCGGATGGAAGTTTTCTTCACTCATGCTGACCAAAGCTCTCGCCAGTCCCATTCGAACTGCGCCTGCTTGGCTCATCGGACCACCGCCACTGACTCGAATAATGACATCGACTTTTTCGCGATGTCCTACGTGATCGAGGGTCTGGACAACTTGGCGCCGCTCGGCGTCGGTTCGGAAGTACTCATCGAACTCGCGATCGTTCACCGTAATCTTGCCTGAACCGGGGCGGATCCGGACTCGGGCAACGGAAGTTTTGCGGCGTCCGGTGCCGAGGCAATCACCGCTAATCTTGTCTTTCTTTACGAACATATTTGATTCAACTCGAAATCGAAGGGGGTGATTACTTGTCCGCTTGATAACCGAAGGATGCCGGGATCGGCTTTTGGGCTTGGTGCGGATGATCGCTACCAGCATACACTTTCAATTTGCCGAGCATATGCCGAGCGAGGGTATTCTTTTTGGGAAGCATTCGCTTGACTGCTTGGTAGACCAGGTCTGTTGGCTTACGTTCGAGGCGTTCGGCGTAGCTTTCGACCTTTTGGCGATGATAGCCGTTGTACCAGGTGTAGTGGCGTACCTGAAGCTTGGTTCCGCTCATGACCACTTTTTCTGCGTTGATAACGATGACGAACTCGCCGGTATCAACGTGAGGGGTGTACTGTGGGCGGTGTTTTCCCATGAGTACCATGGCGATTTGGCTAGCTAATCGGCCGAGAGTACAATCAGTGGCGTCGACGACATACCACTTTTGGTCGACGTGACCGACTTTGGCCACCGTAGTTTTTTGTTGCGATAACATGTCGAAATCCAGTTCAGTTAGGCCGCTTGGCCTTAAAAACAACATTTCTGCCTTGAGAGTTACCTGGGTAACGTCACCAAGCCAGAGGGGTGAAAAGTATAGCCGTGGTTTTCGAGGGCAACAAGGGGTTTTTCGGGATGCAAAGGGGACCTGGGGACGGAAATCACCGGGAAAATTGAGAGTTTAGGGGAGTTTTGAGCCCAGTAGATTCCTGAATCGTTACCGAGTTTCACGAATCGGCGGTATAACGGAATTCCGATACTCACCATGAGAAGCGTTTTTTAGTCCACGAATGCGAGCAAAATGTCCATCGTTTCCAAGCCACCGGTAGTTAGCAGTTCTCCGTACGTGGGTTCTCGGGCACTCGATTTAGCAGCGGTCCATGCTCCCTTTGCTCCCCCGAAGAGCTCGCTTGTGGAGGCGATGCGATTCTGGGCGAATACTTGCCCCAATAAAGTAGCCCTCTATCTGACGGATGGGGAGAGTGAAGAAGACGTCTCGATGACCTATGCCGAGTTGGACCACGGGGCGAGAGCGACGGCGGTTCGAATCTTGGAGAATCATCCGACAGGTTCGCGATGCCTGTTGCTTTATCCCCCTGGGACTCTTGAGTTCGTGGTTGGATTTTTCGGTTGTTTATATGCCGGATGTGTGGCGGTTCCTGCGTTTCCTCCCAGACGCAATCGCAAGGGGGCCAGGATCCAGAACATTGCGGAGGATTGTCAGTCGTCGGTCGCTCTGACAACGTCCGATGCGGTCTCGCAGCTCTTCCGCGATGAGGGTATCCGCGCGGACATGAAAAACATCGACTTGATTGGTACCGATGCCATCGATCGCTCCATTGCACTTCAGTTTTCCGACATACCCATCGATCCCTCGCAGCTCGCGATCCTTCAATATACTTCCGGCTCGACAGGCCAACCTAAAGGGGTGATGTTGACGCATGAGAATGTGATCCGCAATTGCGAGATCATTTCTCTGCTGTTTGACGAACAGCACAAGAATACTGGGGTCAGTTGGTTACCGACCTATCACGACATGGGCTTGGTGGGTGGCATCTTGTCGCCGCTTTTCTTCGGCGCTTCGATGGTTTTGATGAGTCCCATGACTTTTTTACAGCGGCCGGTGAGATGGCTCCGCGCGATCACTCGCTACAAGGCCAGAACCAGCGGTGGTCCGAACTTTGCCTATCAACTGTGCGTTGACAAAGTTACCGACGAAGAGATGCAAGGGCTGGATTTGAGCAGTTGGACAGTCGCGTTCAATGGTGCGGAACCCGTACGGGCTTCTACGCTGAGGCAATTCAGCCGTAAATTTGGCGAGGTGGGATTCAGGAATGAGATTCATTTTCCATGTTACGGCATGGCGGAAACCACGTTGGTTGTTACAGGTGGCCCTCCGCATACTCCACCTGTGATTCGCAGTTTCGACGGCCGTAAACTCGACGCTCGCATCGTGGAACCAGTCGATCCGTCTCAGGAAGGGGCCCGCGATTTGGTAGGGTGCGGGGTCTGTACAAGCAACGAGCGAGTTCTGATCGTCGACCCTTCTACTCTGGGTGTTCTTCCCGAAAACGAGATCGGTGAAATATGGGTCGATAGCCCAAGCACAGGCCTGGGGTATTGGGGCAAGCAAGATGTTTCAGACGAGATTTTCAGAGCCTTCACCCGAGATGGCGAGGGACCGTTCCTGCGGACAGGAGACTTAGGATTCGTGAGCGAGGGCCAACTGTTCGTCGCTGGACGAGTCAAGGACCTTATCATTGTTCGCGGTGTCAACCGATATCCACAAGACATTGAGCAGACAGTCGAGGATTGCCACGAATCGATTCAATCTTCGGCCGCCGCTGCATTCGCAGACGATCAGGGCCCACGGGAGCGACTGATCATTACGGTCGAGGTACAGCGATCTCTCGAGGACGACTGGAACCCGGTGGTGCAAGCAATCCGCCGAGCTGTGACAGCTGTGCATGAGATTCCACCCGATGCAGTTGTGTTGGTGCGACACAGCTCGCTTCCGCGAACATCGAGTGGCAAGATTCAACGACACGCCTGCTTGAAGGCATTCCGAGAAGGAAGCCTTCGGGTCGTGCACAAGTGGTTGAGTTGGGAGGAGGGGCTCTTCGATGCGCCGCCGATGATTGCGGCAGCTACAGTTCAAGACCTCCGCGATGGCTTCTCTGCTGGTACGAGCCAACACAAGAAGACTCGCGATCCAGACCCCGAAGTCGTGGATCTTGTCAAGCGAGCCGTAAAGAACGTTGCGCTGGAGAGGGCAAAGCTTCTCGACCTGGACACGAACGTGATCGTGGATTTGGGATTGGACAGCTTGGAGCGATTGCAGATCGCACATGCTCTCGAAAACTCCGTGGGTGGACGATTTCCCGAAGAAGTCCTTCAAGAGATCGAGACGATTCGGGAAATCGCAGAAGCGATCGAAAAATTATTTGGCAAGGATCGCATTCGGGACGATTTGGTTGCTCCTGGAACATCACAACCCGAGGAACGCGTCATCGCGGAGGATGACTACCGCTTCGACAAATTGCCAGAGTATCGGCGATTGAAGCAAACGAAGGCACAATTCGCATTGACGGGTTTGCCCGATCCCTACTTCTCCGTCCATCAAGGACTCACTCGCGACACGACAACGGTTGATCATCGCTCGCTGATTAGCTTCGCAAGCTACAACTATTTGGGAATGAGTGGGGATCCTGCCGTGACCGAAGCAGTTGTCGGAGCAGTCCAAAAATATGGCACTAGCGTTTCGGCATCTCGACTGGTATCCGGCGAAAAGGATATTCACAGAGAGCTTGAGCGAGAGATCGCCGACTGGATAGGGGTTGAAGATGCGGTGGTGATGGTCGGCGGGCATGCTACCAACGAATCCGTCATCGGACACATCGTGGGGCAGCAAGATTTGATCCTGCACGACTCTCTGTCGCACAACAGTATCGTTCAAGGAGCGATTCTTTCCGGCAGTCGTCGCCGCGCGTTTCCTCACAATAGTTATGAAGCCCTTGATGAGGCGCTCGGGGAACTGCGAAAGCGATACCGCCGAACCCTGGTGATCGTCGAAGGGGTCTACAGCATGGACGGCGATTACCCGGATCTGCCGAAGTTCGTGGAGGTGTGCAAACGTCATCAATGCTGGTTGATGGTCGATGAAGCGCACTCGATGGGAACCATGGGAATGCATGGCCGCGGTATTGCCGAACATTTTGGCGTTGCCCCTGAAGATGTTGACATTTGGATGGGAACATTGAGCAAATCGTTCGGCTCGTGCGGCGGATACATCGCCGGCAAAGCGGCGCTCATCGAGTATCTAAAATATACGACACCTGGCTTCGTCTTCAGCGTCGGCCTCTCTCCCCCAAACACGGCAGCAGCCCTGGCTGCGATTCGCACGCTGAAGAGCGATCCGGCCCGTGTGACGCGTCTTAAGGAAGCATCACGACTATTCTTGACCGAGGCCAAAAAACGTGGTCTCAATACCGGCAACAGCCTGGATACCCCGGTTGTACCGGTCATCACCGGGAATTCGCTGCTGGCACTCCAACTGTCGCGCCGGATGATCGATTCCGGGGTCAATGTTCAACCCATCCTCTATCCCGCAGTCGAAGAGTCTGCTGCCCGGTTGCGATTTTTCATCAACTCGACCCACTCCAACCAACAAATTTTGTACGCGGTCGAGAAGTGTGCTGAGCATATGAGGACCTTGGCTCCCGAAGTTTTCAGAACGCCTCGGACCTAGTTATGGCCAAGCCGCGTTCGGAGATCCCCAGCGCTACCGTTTCGCGTTTGGCACTCTACCTGCGCGAACTTCAACAGATTGAACGGAGCGGCTCGGCCAATGTTCGAAGCGGTTGGTTGGCCGAACGATTGGGGCTCAAGGATTCTCAAGTCCGCAGGGACCTTTCCTGTTTAGGACAAGTCGGCCAAAGGGGAGTTGGATACCGTGTACAAGACTTGGTCTCTGCCATCCAAAATGTACTCGGAACCGATCGCTCCTGGAATGTGATCTTGGTGGGCGTGGGGAACTTGGGTCGCGCCTTGAGCGGATACCGCGGATTCGATCAACTCGGTTTTCGTTTGGTAGCAGCGTTCGATAGTGATCCCAACAAAGTCGGGACCAAGGTCGGGGCCTTGCAGGTTCAAGATCTCGATCATCTCGAACGCTTCGCTCAGACACAGCGCGTCGATCTCGCTATTCTCGCCGTCCCGGCGAATGCCGCCTCAGCCGTAGCGTCGAGATTACAAAGCTCCGGGATAGCAGGAATCTTGAATTTCGCGCCCGTGGTGATTCCCTCCAATTCAGCCATCACCGTACAACCCGTGGATTTGGCTCTGGAGTTGCAAAGACTGGCGTTCTCTGTCGTGCAACGCCATGGTATTG
>JBILVV010000245.1:0-7279 GCA_044370255.1 Pirellula sp. | reverse complement strand
ATTCCTTCAGGGCCAGAAGCGACCAGACCGTATGCACCGGGAGCAACCACCTCAAAGCGATAGTCGCCGTTGCTAGCTGCCCGGGTTCTTGCAATTTCTTTTCCGTCACGGACTAGGTACACCAACGTGGTACTCAGATCGACCGAGGCGTTCGCGCGACCGAGTGTTCCCGAGACGCCGCCACGTGAGTCGATTCGCACATCGGTTGATCCTTGCGATTTCCGGATGTCGGCGATAGGGTCTGTGACCATGTCACGGCCTACAGTCCAAGTCGGCATCGTGTTGCCTCGGATCAGTTCCGATACTCTCTGAGTCGCAGGATTGAGGGATCGGATGTTCGCACGATCAGGCAGATGGCTTCCGCTGTTCGCGTCCAGGACGGTGAGTGAGCAAACCGCGAGTTGGTTTTCACCTGAGGCTACGAGCGAGTATGCGCCTGGCTTCGCATTGTCGATGATGAAATCTCCTTCGACGTCCGTCAGCCCTTGGAAAACAGCAACACCCTCTTGCACGAGAGTAACCTGAACGTTTGCCTGCTTCACAGACTGCGTTCCGACCGAGGCGGTGACCGAACCGCGGATGCTTCCCTCTTCGGTTATTCGAACCCATTGGCTTTGGTTCAATTGATTCGCCTGAGACGACAAACTTGCCGACGAGCGAACCAAGCCGATGGAACTGGAGGAATCACCAGCAGCGGGTTCGACGCTGCTTTGAGCGAAGCTAGGAAGGGGTAGCAAACTGGCGCAAGCCAAAGCAATGGCAGGGCTTTTGCGAAAACGCATGGTGTAACTCGATGGATGTTAGAGCTTCGGGGCTTTTGACCCTAAGGTCAGGCGGTTGTGTTAGTCCCTAATATAATGGTTATTCTGAGGGGATCAAGGATTTCAGGGAGGTTGGGGAATCTTTTCCGGAGAGAATTACGTGAAGAAAACCGCTTGTTTTCAGGGGAGTTGACGGCGACAAGCCTGGGAAATCTAATTCCGAGTATGGAAAAGCCACAGATTTCTGCCTTCCCAAAATGCTTCCTGGATCTGATCTCTCGAGACCGGAAAATGTCCGTTTTCGACTGGATTTCGATGGCTAAGGATTTGAATGCTGACGGACTGGAAATGTACGAAGGATTTCTGGTCAGCACCGATAGCCGATACTTGGATTCCGTTCGGGATGCCATCGAGGGAGCAGGCTTTGTGATGCCTATGCTCTGTTGCTCCCCCGATTTCACCCACCCCGACCCAGATCGGCGTCGCGAGGCAATCGATTATCAGAAAGCGATGATCCGTGTTGCGGAACGGCTCGGTGGCGAGGGTACGGTCTGTCGAGTCCTAAGTGGTCAAGCCTGGCCGGAAGTGACGCGAGAACAGGGCTTGAGTTACGCGGCCGAAGCGATCAAGGAATGCATCGAATTCGCAGAACCGCTGGGGATCGTCCTGGGCTTGGAGAACCATTACAAGGACGGACACTGGCTCTATGCCGAGTTTGCACAGAAGAAAGATGTGTTCCTCGATCTACTGGATCGAATTCCTGTGACACCCTTCTTCGGAGTTCAGTACGATCCGAGCAATGCAGTGGTGGCGGGAGATGATCCCGTCGATCTCCTGAAGTCGGTTCTGGGGCGTGTGGTCAGCATGCATGCAAGCGATCGCTATTTGGTTCCCGGAGCGACGATCGAGGATTTGAAAAAGGCCGAGGGGAGTGCAGGTTACAGCCAACTGCTCAAGCATGGTGTCACCGGAAACGGGCTCAACGATTACGACACCATCTTTACGCTTCTAAGCCAATCGGGCTACTCGGGTTGGATCAGCATTGAAGACGGCATGAACGGGATGGAAGAGATGCAGCAGTCGCTTGAGTACCTACATCGCAAGGTCGAAGAGTATTACCGTTGAGCGAGTATTACCGCTGAACGATCGCCTTAACGCTCTCCATGTCATGCTCGACCATCAATTTTGCAAGTTCCGCGAGTGTGGTTTTTGACTTCCAACCCAGTTCGCGGTTAGCGTAAGATGGATCTCCAAGCAGATTCTCGGGATCGGCTGGGCGCGCAAAGCGAGGATCGAGTCGATAGTAATCCTCCCAATTCAACCCCACCGTTTCAAATGCGAGACTCAAAAACTCGCGAACCGAATGAGTCTCTCCGGTGGCTAGAATGTAGTCACTGGGATGATCCTTTTGGAGCATCCGCCACATCGCTTCGACATACTCGGCAGCATATCCCCAATCGCGGCAAGCGTTGATATTGCCCAGGAACAGTTCACGCTGCAATCCGAGTTTGACGCGAGCGGCAGCCAAGCTGATCTTGCGTGTCACGAAATTCTCTGCTCTTCGCGGGCTCTCGTGGTTGTAGCAGATCGCGTTGCAAAAGAATAATCCATGGGCTTCGCGGTAGATCTTCACCATTTGAGTCGCGAACGCTTTCGCTACACCGTACGGTGAGTTCGGGTTCATGGGAGTCCGCTCGTTTTGTGGTACTTCCGTCGGGGTCCCAAAGATCTCGCGACTGCTGGCGTGTACAAATCGCGGCGGGGTTGGTTGATCCCGAAGTATTTCGAGGATTCGTAGGGTTCCAATTGCGGTCAGTTCGCATGTGCTCTCAGGGATATCAAAGCTCAAGCCGACGTGGGATTGGCCAGCCAAGTGATAAAACTCGTCGGGAGAGGAGCGGTGAACAATGCGCCGAATCGAAGTCACATCGCTCAAGTCCGCATAGTGAAGAAACAACCGCTTGCCGTAGATCGTGTTATCCAGGTACTGCTGAGCCAATCGAGGACGGTCCAGCGTGCTGGAGCGGCGCACGATTCCATGGACTTCGTATCCTTTGCCGAGCAAAAGCTCTGTTAGGTACGAACCATCCTGACCCGTGATCCCCGTGATCAGCGCTTTTGGCATGAGATTCCCCACTAACTGGCGAACGAGCGACTGTGCAGTTCGCGCCGGGCTAATTCAAGATCGTGTTCCACCATAAGATGCGCTAACTTCCGTACATCAGTTCTCGGGCTCCATCCAAGTTTCTTCTTCGCCTTACTTGGATCCCCCAACAACAGATCGACCTCAGCCGGTCGGAAGTATCGCGGATCGATTTCGACGAATTCCTGCCAGTCGAGTTCCAATTCCCCAAAAACCATATCGAGGAACTCACGGATGGAGTAGGTTTCCCCAGTCGCAATCACGAAATCGTCGGGTTCGCTGTGTTGGAGCATCATCCACATCGCTTCGACATAATCCTTCGCAAAGCCCCAGTCTCTTTTTGCATCCAGATTCCCGAGATAGAGTTTGTTTTGAAGCCCCACCTTGATGCGGGTCGCCGCCCGCGTGATCTTGCGTGTCACAAACGTTTCGCCGCGGCGAGGGGATTCGTGGTTGAAGAGAATGCCATTGCAGGCAAACAGCCCATAACTGCGACGGTAGTTCACAGTCTGAAAGAACGCATAGACTTTCGCACAGGCATAAGGACTCTGAGGATTGAATGGAGTGAGTTCGCTCTGCGGTGTTTCCAAGACCATCCCGTACATTTCGGACGAGCTAGCCTGATAAACTCGAACCGGCTTGCGACGATGCAAAATGCGGGCCGCCTCGAGAACATTCAGTGCACCGACGCCATCGGTCATCAGGGTGTAGACCGGCTGGTCAAAGGAGACACGCACATGGCTCTGCGCCCCCAAGTTGTAGATCTCATCCGGTTCCAACTCCAAGACCAAGTTCGTTAGCGCTTGGCCGTCGGTTAGATCGCCATAGTGAAGAATCAAGCTCGGCTTTTCATGGATGTCTCGATACAGATGATCAATCCGCCCCGTGCTGAAGCTACTGCTTCTTCGCACGATACCATGAACCTTATAGCCTTTTTCGAGAAGGAGTTCGGCCAGGTACGAGCCATCCTGTCCAGTGATGCCTGTGATAATAGCGGTCTTGCTCATTGAAAAGTCAGTCCATTCGTGAAAGAAAACCAGTAGTGATATAGGTCCGCATGAGAAACGGATAATGTTTTATTGGCTTCGCAAATTCCCGGTCTCGCGGCTGCGAAGAAAATCATCGTAGGCTCGCTCCAGACCTTCCTCAAAGGAAACAGTCGGCTTCCATCCAGTAGATCGCAACAGAGAGGAATCGGTTAGCTTGCGCGGCGTGCCGTCAGGTTTGCTGGGGTCGGTCGTGATCGCTCCGGTGTATCCGACCACACCCGCAATCGCGTGTGCCAATTCCAATATGGAAATGTCGCTACCGTATCCAACGTTGACCCAGTCGGGCGGATCCGGATGAGCGAGCAGGTGAATCAATGCGTGCACAAGGTCATCCACATACAGAAATTCACGGCGCGGTGTTCCAGTCCCCCAAATGGCTACCTGCGGCAAATCCGCATCCTTGGCATCGTGGAATTTTCGAATCAACCCCGGTATGACATGGCTGTGATCAGGATGGTAGTTATCCCCCGGCCCGTAGAGGTTGGTAGGCATCGCGGAATGATACAAAACCCCGTGTTGATGTCGATAGTATTGGCACAGCTTAAGCCCCACAATCTTGGCGAGCGCATAGGCTTCGTTGGTCGTCTCAAGTGGCGAAGTCAACAACGCCTCCTCGCGGATCGGTTGCGGTGCAAATTTGGGATAGATACAAGTAGAACCCAAGTACAAAAATCGTTTTACTCCGGTCGTATAGGCGGACTGAATCGTCGCCATCGCCATGCGCACGTTATCCGCGAGAAACTCCACGGGGTAAGTTGAGTTTGCCAAAATGCCGCCAACACGCGACGCCGCAAAGAGAACCGCATCAGGACGCGAGGCTTCAAAAAAAGATCGGACCTTCGATTCATCCCTCAAATCGAGTTGGTTTCGATCGCAGGTAATGACCTCGACATGAGGATGCCGTTCGGCCAAAAGACGACAAACCGCCGACCCCACCATCCCTCGGTGGCCGGTTACGAATATTTTTTCAAAGGGAAGCGACGCAACCAAAAGCGTGTTTCCTAAATTTCGCGTTGCAGTGCGGTATATCGCGAGTTGGCCAAGAATATCTGCCCGCAATCCACCAAGCATCGTCCCGAAAGTGCATCTCTACCGATCAAGACTGGGAACTGCATTGTAGGACGATTTGCGAGTGTCAATTCGATTGTCCAGTAAAATCCAGCGAGAACCATCATTGTTTCTATCACAGGCCGATGCGATCGGTGACCGCTCGAAGACTGGATTCCACGAAATCCTATCAGCCGCGACTCACATCGACAATCATCCTTCGTAGCCCCCATCCCGGCTCCCAGATCAAACCGTACCCAATCCCCGTGGTTGCGGCGAAAATATCGGATATGCTCGACATGCAGTGACGATGAAACCGCTCCGGTATCGAGCTTGACAGGCAACTGCTCTATCCCCAGTTCGGGAAGCCCCACCATTTCCTGCCAACCGACAACCACCAAGTCATGTCTTCCGCTCCCCGCAGATGATGGATCCGTCACTCTGAAATGGCTCGAGACGTTGTATTTTCGCGGCATGCGATAGGTCATGTTGGCGGCGGTTGGCAATGCTCGGAACAAGGGATACCCAACTCCCTCAGCAACTCCATTGTAAATAGACCCGAGCTATGTCCGTCCGAAAAAGTGACGTTGTACGCATAATTGCCAACCGGCCGCATTTCGAGGACGTCCAACTCGCGGGCTTCATCAGGCTTCAGGATTTTGAGCAAATCCCCGGGCCCTTTCTGCGAGTCCGCTTTTTTGCGCTCCTTGCACGTAGCGCACGGACACGCATCCCGCAGTTTTCCAAACGGATAGTCGAATGTTTGACCATCGCTCCATTGAATTTGCACCGAGCGGTTTTCCGTCTTCTTGAGTGCTGTCGGAAGAGCGTTTTTCATAAAAACCCCACGGCCAAATCAAGTTTTTCAGTATCTTCCCGCAGCTTTGCCAAGAGCCAACTTTGCCCTGAAAATATTTACAGCGGGGAACGTCCACGACCTGTCATTATAAACGCTGAGACTCAGCGGCGAGAATCAAGAACCCCAAGAGACCAACGGGCGGTTTCCTCCAGCACAGGATCCCCGCAACCGAGGATCCGCTCGATCGCTTCCACGGCATCCAACCGACCAGTATTGGCTGCCACAATCATCGCGTTTCGCTGCATCCCCCGAAGACGCGTACGCCAGAATGGTGTTCGCCGAAACCGCTCGCGAAACCCCGATTCGTCGAGCTCGAGCCAGAAAAGACAGTCCACCTTCTCGTCCCATGACTCCGGAGTCAGCTCCCGATCCACCTCCGGCTCGGGCTTGCGATTCCAAGGACACACGATTTGACAAACATCACAACCAAAAAGCCAGTCGGCGATTCCGGGACGAATCTCCTCCGGAATCGACCCGCGATGCTCGATCGTCCAATAGCTGATGCAACGCGTTGCGTCCAACACTCGCGGATATGGAAAGGCCTGCGTCGGGCATGCATCCAAACAGGCACGACACGTTCCGCAATGATCGGTCTGCCTTAAATCGCTCGCAGGCAACTTCGCTTCCGTCAATATCGCAGAGAGAAAAAAGTAACTCCCCAATTCCCGGTTCAGTAAAAGCGTGTTCTTCCCTTGCCATCCAAGCCCCGCCAGTCGACCGAAACTCCGTTCCAACAAAGGAGCTGTATCCACCACGCCCCGAGATCGCGTGTCCGGAAACATCCGGTCGAGCAACGCCACTAGTTCCTCCTGCCGGTCATGGATCACATCGTGGTAGTCCCTCAGTCCCGATGCATAAGAGGCGATCGTTCCCCTGGGAATTTTCTCGGAATCAGTATGCAATGTCTGAGAAGAATCCCCCTTGGCTCGCAATGTCCGTGGATGCTTGGCATACGGCATAGCCAACATCACAATCGATCGACAACCCTCCAGCACGTGACGAGGATGACGATACGCCTCTCTGCGCCGTTCGAGATAATCCATCGAACCCGAATAGCCCTGCTCAAGCCATTCGCAAAGCTTGGAGTAGTCGGGAGATTCCTGAGCATCAGCGATTCCCAGCAAGACAAAGCCCAACTTCTTGGCTTGCTCTTGCAAAGCTTCGACCGCTAACTGTTCACGAATCAACGGCGACCTCCACCCGCCAGAAAGGTTGGGCCATTTTCCGAAGAAGCCGTTTCCGGATTTTGCAATTCTTCGGTTCGAGCCATCTCTGCTGCCAATTGACGCTCCGCTTCCACTCGCTGTGGTCCCTGCACCAAAGATAATCGCAATCGCTCGTCCAAGTAACGCTTGTCCATACGCTCCGGATCTACCTGAGTCCAACTCTCCCGATATACCGAACTCTCCAGGTGCCGCAG
>JBILVV010000244.1:0-7281 GCA_044370255.1 Pirellula sp. | reverse complement strand
GCGTCCAATCTTGAGGAGCTCAAGGACCGATGGCGCAAGACAATCAAGCTGAATTTTCTCTCAGCTCGCGCGGATGGAGATTCGGATGAGAAGACCCGAGAGAAGCTCCACAAACGTTATCGCACCTATTACAAGACTCGCTCGCAAACCGACGTTTATGAGCTGTTGGAAATGTATTTGACCGCCCTGACGACCTCCCTGGACCCGCATACAACCTACATGGCACCGAGGGAAAAGGACAATTTTGATATGCACATTTCCCTCCGGCTAAAAGGGATTGGCGCTACCCTCCGTCCAGATGATGGTTCTACGATCGTGGAAATGATCGTACCCGGAGGAGCTGCGGACAAGGATGGTCGGCTTAAGGAAGGAGATGAGATCGTCGCAGTACAGCAGGACGATGGGTCGCCAGCCGTCGAAACCCTCGACATGAAACTCGATGACGTCGTTTCGATGATTCGCGGCGAAGCGGGTACCAAAGTAAAGCTGCACGTCAAACCCAAGATGGGTGGAGAGCGGCAGATCTATGAAATCACTCGAGCGATTATCAAGCTTGAGGATAGCGCCGCTCAAAGCGAAGTCCTAGAACGGGGAAAGAAAGCGGATGGTTCACCGTATCGAATCGGTTGCATCAAATTGCCCAGCTTCTATCTCGATATGGAAGGAGCCCGAAGCAATCGGCAAGACTATCGGCGCACATCGACTGACTTGGAGGCGATCCTAAAGAAATTCAACGACTCGAACGTCGATGCAGTCGTCTTGGACTTGAGCCGCAATGGTGGTGGATCTCTGCCCGAGGCGATCGCCGCCACGGGGCTGTTCATCGAATATGGTCCGGTAGTGCAAGTCAAAGATTCCAACGGCCGCACGCAAACCATGAACGATGACGTGCGATCAATTACATGGCGAGGTCCATTGATCGTCAAGACGAGCCAACTGAGTGCCAGTGCGAGCGAAATCTTCGCCGGTGCCATTCAGGATTATGAACGCGGTCTGATTGTCGGAGATCCGAAGACCCACGGAAAAGGGACGGTGCAAACGCTATTAGATCTGGCACCTGCTCTTTTTGGTGTCGGAGCCACCAAACCGTTGGGAGCACTGAAGCTAACCATTCAGCAGTTCTATCTCCCCGATGGTCGTTCCACGCAACTCGAAGGGGTTGCCGCTGATGTGATTCTCCCCTCGATGACCGCCGAGATGGACTTGTCCGAATCCGACCTCGACTACGCGCTTCCCATGGATAGCGTCAAGGCGCAGCCTCATAAGGATTATTCGATGGTTGATAGCGCTATCAAGCAGTTGTTGCAGCAGCAGTCAACCGCTCGGATCCTCGCAAATGCAGAGTTCGAGAAACTGCTGGGGCGAATCGAAGCCTACCGCAAACAAAAGGAAGAGAAACGGATTCCTTTGCGCGAGTCGGACTACATGGCGCGCCGCAAAGAACTTCGATCCGAAAAAGAAGAGGAAGAACAACTCGATCCCAAGGCGGAACGTGACAAGGTGTTCGCAGCGAATTTCTATAACGAGGAAGTCCTGAACGTCGCAATCGATTATATTAACGCCCTTCAGAGCGCTAATAAACTCGTTACGAAGTAAACAGAGACCTCGCTGATGAATCCCGATCCGGCACCTTCAGAAAGTCAGGAGCAGGTGCCGAAAAATGCCAACGTTCGGCGACACCGGCCAAACCGAATGTCGTTCATCTGTTCGATCTTGGCATTTGCGATGATCGTGTTGGTCCCGGTTGTTCGCGGGGCAATAGAGGATGTCGACCGCCAATACGCTAACTTTGCGGGGATTGCGTTCGGTCTCCTGGCGTTGCTGTTCGCGCAACTTGCTATCGCATCACACGGATCGGTTCATTGGTTGCTCAAGATCGGTGTATTCGTTCTTCCTCCCGTTCTGTTGCTTGGCTTCCTCGCTAATTACGAGTTTGCTGGTTTCAACGGCGAGGTTTGGCCCACTTTCCGACCACGCGGTGATTCCGCTCGCGCGAAGAAGGATCGGAACATCGTACCAACGAGGTCCGAACAATCGACAACGGTGGTTCCATCCCCCCAACTCCCCTATCGCTTCGCGCAATTTCTCGGCAATCAACGAAACGGGGTCGTCGACGAGAACGAATTCTCGATGCTTTGGGATCAGAAACTACCCGCGATTGCATGGCGACGTGATATCGGTGAGGGATGGTCAGGCTTCGCAATAGCGAACGGGTTGGCGATCACTCTCTTTCAGCGGGAAGATAAAGAAATCGTCGCAGCCTTGAACCTTAAAACCGGCGAGACCGTATGGGAGCAATCAGTTCCCGGACGCCACGCCAATGCACTTGGCGGAATCGGTCCGCGTTCCACCCCAACGATCGCATCGATAAGTTCTTCTTCACGCGAAGCTTCGTCAGGCAATGTCGATGCCGACGCGTCTAAATCCCGAGAGGTCGTGATTGCGCAGACTGCGTTGGGAATGGTGCTCTGCTTAGATGCTGGATCCGGAGAAGTCATTTGGAGTCTGAATTTGCTCGAGCGAGCCAGCATCGACCAGGTACAAGCGGAGAAAGCGGTGATGTGGGGGCGAAGTGGTTCACCCCTGATTGTCGATGATATGGTGGTCGTCCCATTAGGAGGCGGCAAGGAGTCTGCATCCGCGATGAAGAGCCTCATCGCCTTGGATATTGCGACCGGCGAAGAACGTTGGGTCGGCGGCAAAACACAAATCTCGTACGCTTCACCTGCTCTGTTGACACTCGATGGTGTTCGGCAAATAGTCAGTGTCAACGAAGGAAACGTCACGGGGCATGACATCGCCACCGGCGAAGTTCTCTGGGAGAGCGCTTGGCCGAGTAAATCCGATGGCGATGCATGCGCTTCTCAACCGGTTCAAGTCGACTCAAACCGAATCCTTCTGGGCAAGGGTTACGCGCAAGGTTCCAAGCTGATCTTGGTTCAAAAACCCGAAGAATCCGATTCGAACCAGCAGGCGAGGTGGCAGTCTTATGATCAGTGGGCAGACACCCGAACATTGAAAACCAAGTTCACCAACGCCATCGTTTTCGAAGGAAAAGCTTACGCTCTAAGCGATGGGATTCTCGAATGTGTTGATCCCGCCGACGGCGTACGCGTTTGGAGGGGTAAACGATACGGTCAAGGTCAGATACTGGTCGTCAACGGAGCGATCTTAGTAAGCGCCGAGGATGGACGCGTGGTTTCCGTCGATCGAGAGAGTGGCAAACCGATTGCAGAGATGCAAGTGCTCGAGGGTATCACGTGGAATACCCCAGCGATTGCAGGGCCATTCCTGCTGGTTCGCAACGCTTCCGAAGTTGTGTGTTTGCTTAGTCCTAAAGAGTAGGAGTCCCTGTGCCATGGATCCGCAAAGAGTGGTGTTAGGACTGGACCCGGGACTCGGTATCACCGGTTATGGAATCATCTCAGCTCCGCGCGGCAACCCAGAAATTGTCGAAGCAGGGGTCATCCGTATGACCAAAGGGCGATCCATGGCCGATCGCCTCAAGGAACTTCATGAGGGGTTGCAAGATATCCTGAGCAGTCTTTCGATTTCTGAAATCGCCATTGAACAACTCTATTCTCATTACGAGCGACCGCGAACCGCGATTCTCATGGGGCATGCCAGAGGGGTCTTGTTTCTCGGTGCTGCCAACGCTGGTTTACCTGTACACTCCTATGCTTCGACGATGGTCAAGAAGATGCTCACAGGGAACGGCCGAGCACCGAAGGCTCAGATGCAGCATGCTGTCCGCCTGCAACTAGGCCTTGCACAACCCCCCGATCCCCCCGACGTGGCGGATGCCCTAGCGATCGCACTGTGCCATTTTTTTGCAACGAAACCATCCCAGATGATACTCAAGCCGACCAGGAAGAAATCTTGATCACCAAAATCACCGGCGAGTTGTTAGCGATTACCGATGATAGTGCCACCCTCGCGAACCCGCCTTTTGAATACGAAATCGCGATCCCGGAATTCACGCGGCGGCAGCTGCAGACCGAGATTGGCAAGCCTGTCTCACTACACACGATCCATTACATCGAAGGGAATGCTGCGCAGGGAAGTCGCTTGACTCCCAAGCTGGTTGGTTTCCTATCTGTTGCGGAGCGTGACTTTTTTGAACTGTTCTGTTCCGTCGATGGAGTCGGCGTCAAAAAAGCTCTTCGCGCTATGACGCGTCCCGTCCAAGATACCGCGGTGATGATTGAACAGCAGGATGCTAAGGGCCTATCTAGTCTGCCGGGCGTCGGCCCTGCAACTGCAGAAAAAATTATCGCAACCCTTCGTCGCAAGATGCCACGATTTGCTCTCCTAGTTCGACGCGATGCTCCAGGGCTCGAACCGCAAAAACCGGGAGTGGTCGATGAAACATTTGAAGCCTTGACGGTCCTCGGACATTCCGAAGTGGATGCGAGGCGATTGATTGAAACGGCCATTGCGGGCGGGAAGAAATTCAAAGACTCCGAGGCGATGATCCACGCGATTTATCAACGCCAAACTGGCCAAACCACTTGATGAGTGTGCCTGTATGAGTCTATCTGCATCCGAGATGATTGCGGTCTGCGCGATTGCTTCGATAGCAATATTCATCGCCGTGAATCGCAAGACTCGAACCTATGGTTTCGCGTCCTGGGTCGTTGCATCCGTACTGATCGCATTGATTTCGCCTCCTCTGTATCTGGCTTATCTTCCCATCTCCTACAAAGAAACTCTTACTCTTTTGCTCCAGTGCGCAATGTTCGGCATGGGTGCAACCTTGACGTTGCAGGATTTCGTGCGTGTCTTGAAAATGCCAAAGGGCGTTTTCATCGGATTCCTCCTGCAGTTCCTGATCATGCCTTTCTTGGGTTGGGGACTATCGAAGCTATTCGGTCTACCTGTCGACATCGCCTTGGGGATGATTCTCCTGGGTGCGAGCCCCGGTGGAATCTCGTCCAATGTTGTCACCTACCTCGCCAAAGGGAATGTTGCTCTCTCGGTGACCATGACTGCATGTTCGACGATGGCGGCACCCATCATGACGCCCCTGATGGTGTATCTATATGCTCGAGAAGATGTCTTCATCGATTACGTCGGGATGTTTTGGAATATCTTGATGACTGTTGTGGTGCCAGTGGTCCTCGGCATAATCGCTAACGCGATTCTAACGCGTCTTCGCGTGGACCCAAGGCGTTCCGAAATCGTACTGGCTACGATCTCGATGGTTGCGATATGCGGAATTTGCGGCATGATCGCCGCGAAATCGCAGCAGCAGATTCTCCAAGTCGGTTGGATTCTCTTGGCAGCCGTCACGCTGCATAACTTGTTTGGCTACTTGTTAGGTTACTGGGGCAGCAAACTCGCGGGCTTGAATGAAGCGGATTCACGCACCATCGCAATCGAGGTTGGATTGCAGAATGGAGGGCTGGCAGCAAGTTTGGCGACAGAGGTTCTCAAACGCGATGTCGCAGCAATCGCGCCAGCTTTGTTTGCCCCAGTTATGAATGTGAGCGGATCGATATTAGCAACGATCTGGAGCCGAAACACCGAGGCACAGCAACCTGAGGTTTGCTCAAACGCTAAAGAGTCTTGAGGTACTCGAGCACGGCGGCTTTTTCTTCTTCCGGCAACGCGTTGGGATAATCATGCCCAGTGGCGGATTTACCTTTGACTCGCGTATCGAAATACCAACGCTTATCCGTGGATGACAGGCCTGCGGGAACCTGCTGCAATTCTTCAACCATCAGGCCAGTTCGAGTCTCGTCCATAGCGATGGTACGGCGACGCCAAACCTGAGGTCGCTCTTCCGGGTGAAGCACGTGCCACAGGGTTGGGACACTGCCATTGTGAAAGTAGGGTGCCGAAGCCCAAATTCCGTTAAGTGGCGGTGCGATATATCCATCTGCTTCATAACGCGTATCTTGCTTGCCATAGTCCGCGAACCAGCTTTCACCGTAATAGCGGCGATGTCGCGGAGTGAGGGCATCGTAGCGAACGCGATCGGTTCCGATGTCATCTATGGACACCATCGTGTTTGGGAACTCGGCAGCATCGTAAGCGGCCTTGCCCGAACCGTAACTACCATGGCACTGAGCGCAATGATTTGCAAAGACGCGTTGTCCGTGTGATGCCTTCGCCTCATCGATCGCAAGAGGGTACTTGGGTGGGCGAAGTTCGCTCAGGAACGCATACACGTTTCGGAAATCTTTCTCCCACGCTCGGAACTGCTGAGGGCCATTTTGTCGAACGAGCATGAATTGCATCAGCCCCTTGTGTCCCTTTTCAGCGAAGCCTTCGATGTAAATATGACTTTTGCGATCGAAATTCCACCAGGCGGGTGCGTCCATATCGTGATTGGACATCGGAGCTGGCGGTCGATCTGCGAGAAAATTCAAGTCCGCATCGCGAAAATTCATCAGGGCCACTCCAAACATGACCGCGTTGCTGGTTCCGTTCGAGGTTCCTAAAGGCATGAACATCGATCCGACATCCATGTGCGCAAGCGGTTTGCCTTGACGTATCTTGACGCTTCGCACGGTTTCCGTCAGGGACTCAAGTGCGTAAAGATTGTTCGGCGTACCTGGGTATACCGCTCCATAAACACTCCCTCCATGACATGCGAAGCAATTCATCACGTACTTGCCATTCGGTGTTACCACATACTGAAGCGGTTTCGAAGCGTCATCGGGCCGAGGGCTCAAACCGAAACTAAGCCATGTCGACTCACGTGTACCCTCGGTCAATGAAACGTCGACAAAAGGCATGTCGTGCGGTTGTGTGTCGATTTCCTTAAGCACTTCTTCATCGAAATCGGGTGGCAGATAGACCGATTCCGTGAGGTGACGATAACCAGCCTTCGCTTCCTCCGACATCGACTGGTAGAGGGCTGCAAATTGCTCCCATACGCTTTGTTGAATCAGATCCCTCGATGCTGTCCGCTGTGCGATCTGCTCGCCATCAAGCGGTTCCTGGCCTAGGAGTGTTTTCGGGCATCCGCTCAGAAGTCCCAATGCCGACATCGCAAGGCAGAATCTCTTGAAGAAACTTGTTGCGTGATTCATCTGATCCTTTCCATCCCGAATCGGTACCTGTTCCGTGAAATCCGCCGACCGTTCCGACAAACGGCCGTAACCCTATAAATTGAACCCATATCCTACATTTTAGCGAACCGGAAAGCTGTCGGGCAGACAACCCGCCTTGCAGCGGTTTGCACTTTGGAACCAAGGGATATCGCGTATACTTCTGGCCTTAACATTCATGAACCACAAGATTTTGCAGCCACAAATGGGCGGGATCGATCAT
>JBILVV010000243.1:0-7304 GCA_044370255.1 Pirellula sp. | reverse complement strand
GACGGCAACGATCCAACTGCGAGACCATTCGTAAATAAAGAGAGTCCTGTGGAATGTGGACGGGAATTTGACCGCGGAGGCGTTGTTCGGGTCGAAGTCATAGACCGGGCCAGCGCACGACGTTCGACCTCCTGAGCCCAAGGCTGGAAACTCCTTCGACGGACCTCCCGGGTAGTAGATCCAGGCCCCGACGGCGGGAGGTAGATTTCTTGCTCCGGAGTTGAATCTCGAGAAATTGACAGGACTGGAGGGGTCGAAAGTTTCGCCGATGGAACCACTTGCGAAGTCGACTCTCAGATAAGGCTGATTGTTACCGATGAACAGAGGCCAGCCGAAATTCCCGGCCTTGCGTGCCTGATTGACTTCGTCGTATCCGCGGGGGCCTCGCTGTCCATCTCCACCTGCATCCGGTCCCACATCGCCCCAGTACAGGAATCCCGTCTTGCGATCGATGTTCAATCGCCACGGATTTCGGCATCCCATGACGTAAATCTCGGGTAGTCCTTGGGAACCGTCTTTTGAAAATAGATTTCCGTCGGGGATATCGTATCCGCCCTCGGGACGTGGGCGTATCCGAAGAATCTTTCCGTTGTGGCTCATGGTATTGGCGGAGGTGCGAAGCGCATTGAACGCACCCCGTTCGTCTCGCTCATCGATAGGGGCGAAACCTTGCGAGTCGCCGAACGGATTGGTGTTGTCTCCTGTGCCGATATACAAGCAACCATCTGGGCCAAACTCCATAGAGCCCGCATGGTGGCAACACTCTTTGCGTTGTTCTTCAAACTTCAAGATAAGCACTTCGCTACCCGCATCGAGTTGCCCATCCTCGTTGACGCGAAAGCGACTGATATGCTGGCCGATGAAATCGGGTGGAGAATATTGCAGATACATCCAACGATTGGTCTCAAAGTTTGGATCGAGAGCGATTCCGATAAGTCCATTCTCTTGTTCGGTGGTGACGGCGAGCTTTCCGATCGACTGAACCCTAGAAGTCTTAGGGTCGATCGCTTTGATATTTCCAGCCAGCTCGATCAAGTAGATCGTTCCATCGGGTGCGATCGCCATCTCCATCGGTTGAATCAAACCGGTGGTGATGACGGTCTTCTCGAACCGTGCAGGGTCGTATTCCTGCGGTGCTGGTTCCGCCGCGTGACAGAGGGCTGTGATCGGTAGGATCAACGCTGCGAGCAGAAACAAACAATTCAACGCAAGTGGTTTCAGTAGATGCTCGGTGGTGAACGACATGTTAGGAAGAGGTTTAACGAGTGCGGCGGAATTTTTGTCGAATGCGATCATGAATGCGATTGAGGTCTGTATCCGAGGTCAATTTGATTTGTGTTTTCTTGCACGCGTTCATCACGGTAGTATGATCTCGGTCGGAAAACAAGGCTCCGATGTTTTCGTATGATTCCGAGGTCAGTTGACGAATGAGGAACATTGCCAACCCGCGAGCTCGCACGATACTCGATCGCCGTGAGGGGCCTTTCATTTGCTCCAGGGTGACGTTTGCTTCCCGAGATACCGCTTTTGCGATATCCAGCGGATCAATGGCCAGGGGATGGGTGCCGTCGAGCAGGCGATCGACAGCGTGTTGGGGATGCTGAATTGCGGCTGGATTGAATCGCAATTGATGGGACCAGCGAATGATCGCGCCCTTTAATTCTACAGCCGTGGGATCTTCGTCATAAGCATTTGCTAGGGGTGGGATTTGCCCTGGTTCTATGCCGAGTGATGCTTCATGGGCGAGCTCCAGCAGGAGTCTCTCTCGAGCCAGCCTGCCTGGTGGGTTTAGCAAAACGCTCAGTCCGCCACTAAAGCGGCTTTGAAGTGATCGGTGAAGTCCGCTCAAGCTGAGAGGTAGTTCGGAGGCGGTAGCCACCACGCATCGGCCTTCAGAGATCAAATGATCGAGGGTCGAGAGTATCTCCTCCTGAGCAATCGGCTTCCCGGCGAACTCTTGGACATTGTCGATCAACAATGCATCGCAATCGCGATGCATTTGCCGAAACCGTTGCATGTCATCTGCCTTGATGGCTCGGGTCAGAGCTCTGCTGAATTCGATAGCGCTTGTGAGAGTTAGTTTTTTGGGTACTCCATCGCTTGCTGCCGCTTCTGACCAGACGGAAAGGAGAGTCGTACCCATCGTCGTCTTACCAGTGCTGTTTTGACCGATGAGAACAATGGGTGAACGATCTGTCAGGCTGGCGATGGCGTCTGGCTGAAAGACTTCGACGAGAGAAAGGTTTTCAGCTCCTGCAACGAACCCTTTAGCGATGGCCAGCGGCAGAGTGATAGCGCAGTGGGAGCCTTTGCCTAAACGGGGCGTACGTATCGGTAGAAAATGCAATTCGGAATTGGTGATCAGCGTAGTCATTCCAAAAATCGACACCCATGCATCGCCGCTGTGAATCGGCGCTGTGAATCGCCGCTGTGAATCGGCGCTGTGAATCGGCGCTGCTATTTGCCGCTGCTAATCCGCGCTGTCTAAGTAAGGGTCTAACCCCATCTCCCGCTGAATTCTAGTTCGCTCCTTCTCGTGATACATGAGTGCCATCCGGTCCCGAAAGTGTTTTCTCTCTACTTTTCTCTGAGCTCGGCGGAACAAGGATGCCATTGAATTTGAGAAGCGACCTCTCTTTCCAAGTTCCTTGTAGCGATCATAGGCCTTTAATCCGAAGCTATTTCGCAGGATTTCGTCGTCCAGAGCGAGATACTGACGGTAAGTACCAGGATCCCCTTGCCGACCGCATCGACCGATCAACTGGCGATCGATCCGAGCTGCATCGTGAAGCTCGGTGCAGATCACCATCATGCCCCCCAAGGCCCGAATATCGTCCTCCAATTTGATATCGGTTCCGCGGCCTGCCATGTTTGTCGCCACCGTGATTTGACCGCGCAGTCCAGCATAAGAAACGATTTCCGCCTCGCGTTCGATCTCGTTGGCATTGAGAACCTGAACAGTTAGGCCTTGCTCGCGAAGCAAACCAGACAGGATGGTCGACTTGTCGATCGATCGCGTCCCGATCAATACGGGGCGACCGATACTGTGGACCTCCTTGACTTCCTCAACGATCCGATGGAATTTGTCCATCATATCGGAACAAACAACATCCGATAGTCGTTTCCGATTTGGCGGCCGGTTTGTGGGAACTTGAACGACAGGTGTCTTGTAGATGCGTCGCAACTCCCGAGAACTGGTGGCTGCGGTACCCGTCATCCCGGCGAGATGCTTGTATCTCAGGAACAGATCCTGCACGGTGATGCGGGCTGCTTGACCGGTCGGGACGGTAACTTCCACGCCCGCCTTGGCTTCCACTGCCTGATGGATACCATCCCTCCACTTTCGCCCTTCGGCGAGCCGGCCGGTGAACTCATCCACGATGACGATTTCTCCATCGCGCACAACATATTGTCGATCGAGATGGTAATCTCGCTGCACTTTGATGGCGCGTTCGATGTATTCGTATAGATCGACCAGCGGGACCGTACGAATCGCATCTGGGCGACTCAATCCTCGGACACGCTGCCGCCCACGAGCGGTTAATTCGTGTTTGCGGTTATCTTCTTCGATCGTGAAATCTTCCTTATAGACGAATTCGCTGGCATGCTCAGACGCCCAGCGATAGCTTGCAATCACCGCCTCGCGTGCTTCATCCCCTAAGGAGCCAATGATCAGTGGCGTTCTAGCCTCATCGATCAAAATGCTGTCAGCCTCGTCGACCAATACAAAATGCATCCCGCGCTGGACCGGTTGATCGCCACTGGACTTCCATCGCTGATGAGAACCGGCCCCAAGAAAATCGTCCACCGCGCGACCTTGAGCTCGCATCAACAATCGATCGCGGAGGAAATCGAAGCCGAACTCTTTGGCTGTTCCGTACGTGATATCCGCAGCGTAAAACTTCCGTCGGTCATCTTGGCTGTGATCTGTGAGGACGACGCCCACACGCATACCGAGCAGGTCATAGAGTGGGCGCATCCAGTCTGCGTCTCGTTGTGCGAGGTAATCATTAACCGTCGCCAGGTGAGCCCCTTTTCCTTGGAGTGAATGGAGCGCTAATGGTAAGGTTGCTGTGAGCGTCTTACCTTCCCCCGTCTGCATTTCCGCGATGCAACCGTAAAAAAGTGAGACTCCACCAAGGATCTGAACGTCGTAGTGACGCATGTTCAATTTACGCCGGGCCGCTTCTCGAACCAAGGAATAGGTCTCGGGAAGAAGCGACGCTAGCGACTCACCACTCTTCGCGCGATAGACTAGCGACAAAGCGGCTTTGCGGATCTGCGGATCGGTCATGGCCCTGCGCGAGGGTTCCAACGCATTGACCGCTCGCACTTGCTCAAGCCACTGATTGATCTTGTAACGACCTACGCCCGGAATGCGCCAGCCTGCCGCAACGCGAGGACGATAGGGGAGTTGCAGCGAGCCTCTGGTTGTCGGCGTTGTTGTCGGCGGATCCAATGGGTCATCGGGCTCGGTCCCCGCAACAATGGACCGATCCATCAGTTCGTTTTGAGCCGCCGAATCATTTGCCTTCCCAGGACCAGTTTCGGATTCGGAATTGGAGAGAGTTGCCATCTAGGAGTGTGCAGGTACAGGATGTTCAGAACCGCGGACTGTTTCATTGCATCGATTTCATTGCATCGATCTTAACCAGCATCTTCATTGTATGCTCTGTTCCGGTTTTCGTCCCGACAGAATACCCGCCCTGAGTTTCGAAATCTTGGAAGATGGGAAAATGGGGAATTCCCTGAGTCTAGGTCAGCTTAGGGGATCTGGGAAAGATAATCCTCATGTGCTTTTTTTTTCTTAGCTTCCGCGCTTAACGACCGATCCTAAAGTGCGAAGGGCACGAATCACTCCGGCCAAAGAGAATAAACCATGAAAATCGATCGTAGGACACTAGCGCTCACCATAGCATCCCTATGCGGAACCTGTGGGGTTTCCTCAGCTCAACAAGATGCTTCCTTGCTCTCTATCGCAGAATCAGGCCACTCGCGGCCTACTACTGCAGGCTTGGCCACACAGGCATCTCACACTACGCTCCTCGCAGCGAATGAGAATGCTCGAGGGCTGCCCGCACCAACTGGGTATGCTGGCCACATATCTGACGATTCGATGGAGGATTCCTACGACGGAACAGCGACGACGCTCCCTGGTTCCGTTGCTGGTTTTAGCAGTTCGTCCGCAAGTTGCAGCAGCCCTTGCGAGTCCCAATCAAGCACTTCGTGCGGGAGCGGGGCGTCCGCTATTCGAGTTTTGGATTGCGAACCGAGTATGGGGTGGATGGATTTCGACACGCTCTTGTGGTGGGGGCGGGGGCTGACCAACTCGCCAGTTGTCCTTCAAGGTGTCGGGAATGCTGCCCCAAACACACCGATACTCGGTGGAGCAAACCATCCGATAGGCACGGATCTAATGTTTGGATTGCGTACGGATGTAGGGCTCTGGCTTGACGACTGCCAAGACTATGGAGTGGGTGGCCGCGCGTGGGGGATCCTGAGCAACGCGCAGGAAGAGGTCATCAATGGTGGGACCAACTCGACCGGTGTGCAGTTTTATGACGCTGCAAATTTCGGAGTGTCTAATTCTTTGTGGGTTAATAACAACCTCGGCTCAACCGGAACGATAGGAGTGCTGAGCGATCTGGATGTCTTCTCGGGTGAGTTGTATCTTCGGTCGCGATTGATCGGTGATCGAAGCAACCGAACAGACTTGCTAACCGGATATACCTTTCTGCGTCTCGACTCGGAATATCGGCTGTTCGCGAACATCAACAACGGCGCAACAACCGTTTTGGATCGTTTCACCACATACAATACATTCCACGGGGGGCACTTGGGATTGTCCAACAACGTGACCCGGGGGCGTGTAGGCTTCAACCTCACAGGTAGGGTCGCGTTGGGGAACATGGAATCGACGAGTTTCTCCTTCGGGTCAGCGACTCCACCCGTACCTCCTACTCGTGGACTATTTGCTCAAGCATCCAACTCTGGACGCATCACTCAGAACAATTTCACCTTCATACCTGAAATGAACGCGAAGATGAGATATCGTCTTGGTCGGGCGGACTTGGGAGTTGGCTACTCACTGGTTGTACTGCCTGACGTTGCTATGGCTGCGAGTCAAATCGATCATTACGTAGAAACCCCCGCGGTTAATGGAAGTGTGAGTCCTCATCCAAAATTCAATACGGAAGCTTACTTCCTGCATGGGTTGGATCTCGGTTTGACGTTCCGATTCTAGTCGACTCCGTTTCGATCCTCTGTCTGAATCGAATTGCATCCCATGGTTCCAACTCTAGTGCATGAAATCGGTTTGTGGATGGATCAGTTCACAGAGTCGCTAAACCGCTGGGAATCGATTCTGGTAGATCTGAGAGCCGCCTACCTGCGCGGTGAACAGGATTCGATTTTCGAGCTGTGCCGACGCGGCGAGGCAATGCAAGCCGAGATCGCTAGGGGGAAACAGGGACGTGTTGAGTTGCTGGCAAAAGCGAAAGCAACTGGATATGAAGCCTCCACAATCAAGGACTTATCGATTCAGTTGGATGCTGCTTGGCCCGCGCTTTGGACTCACCGTATTCAGTCGCTGGAAAGCCAGCTTTTACGTATCGAGCAACTGAGCGTCAGCTTGTGGATCACCGCGTTTCAAGCTCGCGACTTCGTTTCGGACATGATTCGCATCCTGTCGACTGGGCGAGCGAGCGAAGCCACCTACTCCCCGTCTGAGGTGGATAACACTGAGGGTGGTTTTCTCATGAACGAAGCGGCCTAGTTCTCTAACTTCAACAGAGAGGTGCCGGAACATGTCGTTGTTCAGTGCGATGCAAACCGCGGCGACCTCCCTGCAGGTAACCCAACTCGGTCTGCAAACCGTTGGCAACAATATCGCCAACGCGAACACTCCCGGGTATATTCGACAGCAGGTCATTCAAGCACCTGCAGCTGGCTACAAACTAGGCAATGCGGTCGTCGGATTGGGGGTTCGCGCTCAGTCCGTCGAGCAGGTCGTCGATGAAACGTTGCTTGCACGCTTGCGCAAGACCACGAGCGAATTGGCTCTTCAGGAGCAGCGGGAATTCGAGAACGTCAATCAAGAGGCGATGCTCAACGAATTGACCGACCGAGATTTTTCATCGATGCTCAATCGATTCTCTACATCCTTCCAGGAAATTGCCAATCAGCCCAATAGTGAGGCCGTCAAAATATTGGCTCTGCGACGAGGTCAGGAAATCGCTACGCAACTGCGAGGAATGTCGGAAAGCATCAATGAGTCGGCAGCCAGTGCGAGACGTTCCATCCGA
>JBILVV010000242.1:0-7308 GCA_044370255.1 Pirellula sp. | reverse complement strand
AGACCGGAGAGTCATCGAATCGCTGCATAAGCAACTCGACATCTTTTTCACAATCTTGGCATTGGAATTCGTACAGTGGCATGACATCACCTCGAACGATAATTGAAGGGCTTTAGCCAATACGCCAAATTGCGAACCGGATCAGGGCGGCGACGATGCCCAAAAAACAAACTGTCCACAATCCGGTTCGCCACGCTTGGCTCAAAATCAAGTCGGTCCGTTCGTGGCGAGTTGCGGCCATGACAAGGGAAACCGCAACCAGAACGGGCAGAATCCAAAGCAGATACTCGACCGAAACCGCTATCATATAACGAGTGCGTCTTCCTTAGTTCGAGTTCTAGAATCCGCTCGGCGCGGCGCCTGTGGCACGGAGCACATCCGACAAATCGACTCGAACTCCATCGGCCCACAGACCCTCCAGGTCGTAGAAGCGGCGATGCTCTTCGTCGAACAGATGCACGACCACTCCGCCGTAATCGAGCGCAATCCAATGGCTCTCGTCATAACCCGCGATCGAGATGCGAATCTCTCCTCGGCGGCGCAATTCGCGATCGATTTCCTCTGAGATGGCGTGCAGTTGGCGACGGCTCGTGCCGGTAGCGATGACGAAGCAATCGAAGACGCTCGTTTGCTTCGAAAGATCGATAACAACGATATCCTGTCCTTTGTTTTCAGCAGCGATACGTGCGGCGATTTTGGCGGACTCGATGCTGTCGGCTACTGTTTGTGGGGGTGCGACGCTCGAAATCGTCCCAGTATCTACCATGCTGCTGTACCTGTTGTCCTGTCATTAAGGGGGTGAATCAAGGAGCGAAAAATTGGCCCGCGGGTTCGCTACCCGCCGATGTATCTTATCCAATCGACCGGCTGATGTCACGCGATGACCTTGGAAGGATGCGATTGACGGTGAGGGCTACAATGGGTTTGTGGCCGAAGGATGGACGGACTCAAATGCCGTAAGTAGCGGTTGTACGGGTGTGGGAGACCATTGAAAAGGGATTGATTGGGTCTTTTCCCGTCCACGATTTTCTCGATTTTCTGCCGCAACCTAGGGTTAACCCGTTATGTCCCACACGTTGACTACCCCAGACACGTTGACTCGATCGCTGGACCGTGCCTACCAGCGTTGCCTGAACATCGACTGCGACGCCACGTACGGGGTGGATGAGTTTCACACCCGCTGTACACGTTGCGGAGACTTGTTGGATATTGCCTACGACTGGGACCGCAACCCCGTACCACGAAGTCTGTACGAGTTCGAGCAGATGTGGACCAGGCGTTGGGATCCAATCCGCTTCAGCGGCGTTTGGCGGTTTCGCGAACTGCTACCCTACGCACCGATCGAAAAGATCGTGACCGTGGGAGAAGGGCAGACACTGCTTCAGCAAGCCGACAACGTCGCACGCTACGTCGGCATCCGGCCAGGCAAGCTGCATCTCCAGTACGAAGGTATGAATCCCTCCGGATCGTTCAAAGACAACGGGATGTGCGCTGCGTTTACGCATGCCAACATGATCGGAGCTCGCCGCGCCGCTTGCGCGTCCACCGGGAACACCAGCGCCTCGCTAGCCATGTACTGCGCGGTGACGCAGTTGATGAAAGGGGTTATCTTCATCGGCTCGGGCAAGATCTCGTATGGAAAACTTTCACAGGCTCTCGAGTACGGTGCATTGACCGTCCAGATCGCCGGCGACTTCGACGATGCCATGGCCCGAGTGCAGGAGGTATCGAAAGCCCTTGGCATCTATCTGGTCAACAGCGTCAATCCTTTTCGGCTCGAAGGACAAAAGACCGTGATGTATCGCGTGCTCGAATCCCTGCGATGGGAAGTCCCCGATTGGATCGTGGTACCCGGCGGCAATCTCGGGAATAGCAGCGCGTTCGGCAAGGCCTTCATGGAGCTCAAGCAATTGGGCCTCATCTCGCGCGTTCCGAGACTGGCAGTTATCAACGCTGCAGGAGCCGATACGCTCGATGTCCTGTACAATCAACGCAACTTGAAATGGCTGGGAGGTCGCCCTCGCATGGAGATCGCCTGCTGGTATTATGACGAGCTCGATCGAGAGCATCGCAAAGCAGACACCATCGCTAGCGCCATTGAAATCAATCGACCTGTCAATCTGAAGAAATGCTTGCGAGCGCTCGATGTGTGCGATGGCGTGGTTCGCAAAGTCAACGACCAAGAGATTCTCGACGCCAAAGCCCAAGTGGGTGCTGGCGGCATCGGCTGTGAACCTGCCAGTGCCGCAAGTGTCGCGGGCGCCCGACTACTGCGTCAACAAGGGGTCATCGGCATGGATGATCGAGTGGTCTGTATCCTTACCGGTCATCAACTCAAAGATCCCACAGCAACGGTCGCTTACCACACGACCGACCAAGAAACATTCAATGAAGTTCTGGGCAAACGTGGTGTGAATCGAGCATCCTTCGCCAACCGCGCGATCGCTGTCCCCAACGAAATCGATGCGATTGTCAAGGCGATACAACTCTATTCTTAACGCGGGGGCGAGCAGCGACTATCCTTGCGAGAACACCTTCGCGACGATTGCCGTTTCCGCATCGCTCAAGGGTGCGGGCGCCGGTTGATCGTAATAGAGCAACTGCGGATACGGACCGCTGTCGTAGCAGCGGTGGAAGGCTGATTGCAAGTCGAGCGTCACATCTTTATCAGAGCGTTTCAAGGGGACCGCGATACGTGGCAGGCGTTGATCTAAATCAATGCCGTAGAACTCGCAACGCCGAGGCTGCATGCGACTGACCGCGACCAGATACCTCCGCTGCAGATCCCTCAATACGCCCTCTGGAATTGTCGCAAAATCGAGTATCCCAGGGATGGTTCGCTTGCCGGTGCTGAGAAGATCGATCTCTACCAAGTTGACGTCCGAGGCGAGGAGCTCCGCTTGCTTTTGCTCGTACGACCTTTGCCCAGGTCCCGGTGTTTTGTTGTCTGGACTTAGAACCTCAATCGCCGTGATGACTTGATTGCCGCAGGCGGGTTCAATGATTTCGATATAGGGTTGCCGAATCGTTTCTTTGTCGAAATCCAACAAGGATGTTATCGGATCGGCCGGTGGAGCTTCCAATAACGAGGTGGCAGATGCCGCGGAAGAAGGGTACGGTCGACCTTCAAACACCGAGATATCAGGACGTATGGGTCGATTGTTCTCTACCACAAACAACCGGTCCTGTGTCAACGCGACATATTGCGGTCGGAGCAAGGGTTGCAACGCTTCGCGAATGTAAGCGATCAAGCTGTCATGGAAGTCAGGCCAGATTTCCGGACGTTCGAGAAATGGGTTCATTCCGGGAAAAGGGGAAGGCATGGAAAGGATTTCCTAGTAGGTTTCGTCAAGTACAAAAGCCCTTCGATTGTAACGTGTTTATGCGATGTATTCCAAGTTACTATGCTCGGATCATTCCGCGAGGAGCGAGAAGGTCGATCTATCGTTGAGGTCTTACCCCTTGAATACGTCCGCGAGGCGAGGCCCCTTGAATGTCGACTGGCAGATCAAGTTGATTAGTACCGACGTTGCCCGCTGCGTCGACTGCTTCTATCCGCAGATACACCCTGTCGGGAAGCCCGGGATCCGGAGTCCATACATAGCGACTGTTGTTGCGAGCACCCTGCGAGATCGGTTGCCACGGGCCATTCGGATTGGGAGCCCAAGCGAACGATATCGGTCGATCGCCTAAATGGTCATCGGTAGCCGAGTACTCGATCACCAACGATCCCGCATCGTTTCCCTTGCCGTTGAGGACACTGAGAATGCGACAGCCGGGAATCTGTGTATCGACACGAACCCAGGCATCTGGTTTGTCTCCCGGCAGCGGTCGGCGAGAGGCAACGCCATTGGCACCGACGATCACCATACGAAAACCGAACAGCCCTTCTTGTTCTACCTCGATATCGAACGGGCTTTCGCGGTCGGAGTCGACACCCCAACGCTCCCAGGAATCCCCCTGATCGATAGTGCCCCACAATTCGATGTTGGCGGTTGCTGCTCCTGGATCGTTATCGACGACATAATCGAGGCTGAAGACGCAGCTGTTGCTATGAAGAACATCGCTTCGATGAATGTTATCTGTCCCCTCCAGGCTTTGCAGCCGTTGGTCTGCAATCGGAGGCACAGGAGTGTCGGGGACAACCAAGCTTTCCGGTAACTTGAGAATGGCTGGCGCGACTGGCGAGGTGGCTAGGTTGTTGAGAGATGTGTTTGTGGAGACTGCGTTGCCTGAAGTCGCGCGCTGCTGCATCAAGATGCGGTTTTGATATTCGATAAGTCGCTGTTGCGATTCTAAAATTTGCTCTCGCAATTGTGCCTCGCGTTGGAGATCGGTCGGAACTTTGCGTGCACCGGGACCGCCGAGGACTTCGATTTTTGGGACATCCGCTCCCTGCGGTGCCATGGTTCCCTGCGGTGCCATCCTTTGAGGAGCGTTTGTTTGCGCGGAGGACTCTCGCTCTTTAGGTGGTTGAGGTAATCGTAGAATTCCAACTCCTCCCCGATTCACACCTTGAGATCCATCGGTATTGCTTGCCAGTTTCATTTCGCGAACCACTCCTGCGGAGCGGGGGAGACGAGGCATGCGAGTCCACTCTGATGTGTTGCCAGCACGATCCCTGACTACGACACGGACGACCAACTGAGTTGCCTCAGACGGCATATCCCAAGTTCCCAACACCGTCCATTGGCCCGTCTCTTCGACCCAACGTACCTCGCATGGAACAGAGATCCATTGTGGATTGGCGTCGGTTTGATATTCGAGTTTGACCGTGGTTGAGTCGAGAGCCGCATCCTTGATCACACACTCGGCCAACATGACACCTTTGGGGTCGATATCTACGAGCAGTTCGCCATCGGGTTTATTGGTATCGACGACGACCACCAAGGGTTCGCCTGGATTATCGTACACGTTTCCGTTGCGATCGACGGTTTTGAGCCGGAACCTGAATTCGCCATCGCTGGTCGCTCGGTATCGGAACTGACGCGTCCGCACATCCGCCCGGGTGTAGAGTTTCCATGTTTGCCCTGAGTCTTCTGAAACCTCGAGCCTTACCTCGGCTGGAATTTCACCGCTGGCATCGACTTGAAAAGGGATAACAAACTCGCTGCGAGACCAAAAGACTGCATTTGCGGCGGAGTTATTCTGCTGTTGTGCGTGCGCAGGTGATTGCCAAGGGCAGTGGATCGCCCAAGGGATTGCCAGGCATGCACAGGCACTTAACAAAAAACGAAGACCGCTTCTTCGATTCGCATCGTGCAGCGGTTTTCGCGTTGGATGAATTCGCAGGTGATCAATGGGCACGTTGTATTACCTGAGATTGGTCGCGGGTGGTCCTTGAGCCATCCGATCTCGACTCGGATCACTCAAGTTCGAATAGCGCTCACAGTTGCGAGCGAACTCTTCATAGCTAGCTTGTGTTGAGAACAGGAACACTCTACCAGTGTTCTGTTCGATGAAACCCAAATCGCACTTGCCCTCGACAAGTACACCCGAGCGGGCGAATTCGACCAAATCGCATCCGCTGAAGACCGGAGCGAAGGCATCTGGATCTCGAAGCAATCGCTCGCGAGACTCTGGCGAAGCGCACCGATAAACTCGGCCGCGATGACGTACCGAGAACTCTTCCTTGCCCGGAACCCAAGGGCTACGTGTTGCCTGAGATTCCGGGGACATCCTCAAAAAATCTTGTAGAGCGACAGGGCAGAAGCCTCCGAGTCCGGGTTGCGTTGCCAACGCCTCGAGTTGCTTCGCATTGCTCAAGTCCTGCTTCGATGAGGGCGATTGGCTTATCGCGTCTGGAGCAGTTTCGTACATTGGTTTCGTTGCGTTACTGGCCTCAATACTTATCGGAAGGTTCGATGCGGGATTGTTCGATGCGGGATTGTTCGATGCGGGATTACCAGCCGCGGCCAATTGTTCCTCGACATTGATGACTTGCATGTTGGATGCTTGGGACCACTCCGCCGAGGATACACGGACCGGTGCAGTTCTTTTGGCTGCCTCACCAAATATCCTGCTTTTAAATTTTGAAAGATCACTTACGGCTACTTGCTGGTCGCGGCGATCTCGAGCATCGCGAGCGGCAACTTGTTCTAGAGCCCAATCTTGATGTCGCTTAGCAACTCTAGCGACAGTGCGTACGTAAGCTTGTGGATCTTGATTGCTGACGCCTCGCTCGATCAAGGTTCCATCAGCATGGAGATAGACATCGGTCGGCCAGCGAGTGACTTGATAATGTTGCGAGATGTCGCGTCGTTGGTCGGCATTTACTCTTGTGGCGATGACATTGTCATTGAGCGCAAGAACGAGTTCTCTATTTCGGAACGCCTTGGATTCTAGCATCCGGCAGGGAGGGCAATGGTCCCCATAAAAGTGGATCATGAGCGGCTTGTTATGAACCTTGGCTAATTGCATCGCCTGGTCGAGATTCTCCACCCATGCGATTTCGGGAGAAGTATCTCCTCCGAAAGCGTGCGATGCACACGCACCAGACAAGGCTAACCCGGCTAACAGACAGCAACCTGCAAGGCGCGCCGTTGCTCGCATGAAGTCCGAAAATGTTGAAAAAGCATGGAAGAAATCCGATCCTTCGCGGCTCATCGTTACCTCGCTCTGCAAGTATGCGGCATGGCGACAGCGCCACTTTTCCTCTTGCATCGGTAATGCCGACTGGGAAAGTTGAATCGACAACCGAAAAATGGGAAAAAAAAAGGGACCTTGACGGCTCAATCGCGGTTGCCTGCTTGACACGAGCCCGGTTCGCACTAATACTTGCGATGGTGATGAGAAACACCTGATTTGGTGTTTCGTGCGTGCGGCACCAGGATTTGATGACAGTGATTCGCACCCCACCCTCGGCGTTGTTCGCCTTTGGGCAGATGACGTTGTGATGGTGGCATCGACATAATCGATTTCGGCAATTGGTATTCGGCAGTGGAGTTCTCTCCTATTTTCCTCTCGTGGCCAAATTATTTGGCCTGCATGCCGGCAACAGCAATTCTGTTCGTTGGTCAGGATGACATCCCTAACGGACAAAGCTTGGCAAGTTGAGGAAGATGATGTACTGCGAACCATGGACTGGTCCTTGAACGGGTGTTCCTGCTCGGATTGGTCGTGCCTCAATCCCCTATTGTTTCCATCCCTTTTGTTCCCTGCTTAATTGCACGCTGGCGTTCGTCCCCGTTGATCTGTAACGACTCGGGCATCCGAACTTTCAGCGATCTGCTGGATTGCGGATCTATGCCAAAAAAGAAGCGATTCCGTTCTCGTGTTCAAGGTGATGACTTAGGTGTAGGTGGCAAC
>JBILVV010000240.1:0-7373 GCA_044370255.1 Pirellula sp. | reverse complement strand
GATACTCTTGTCCCCAGAGAATGTAATTGTCCACGGTCGGTTCAATGGGTTTTGTGAGATCCTCGCAAGCGAAGCGATGCATCGCTTCGAAAAACAAGGTAAAGCGATCCTTGATCGCTGTCTCGCCAACCCACTCGCGAAACGTTCCACTTCGTTCCACCGTTTTTGGTACATCTCGAGTTCGCTCAAGCAAGTCCGTCAATCTCTCGCGATCTGCATGCTCCAGCACGGGTGATTGCAACAGCACCAAGAGTTGCTGCTCCTGGAGCCAACCCCACTTGTCTGCTTTTGTTTTGGCGAGTTGTTCAACCTGGCGTCGAAGGTTGTCTCGAAGCGCTTTCTTCACTTGCTCCAAGCCGTCGTTGGAAGGATTGAGGTTGGATGGCTTGAGCGAAGCGAGCCAATTCTCCGGGGCGTTCGAGCACTCGAGGCTAGTTAGATTCAACTCCTCTCGCCGCTTTTCGAGAGCTTTCGCGGCGTCGAGGAGTTCCTTGCTCATGAACAGAGCGGAGTTGTTCCCATTGAGCCGAGGAAACGCTAGGACGAAATCCCGCCATGCAACCCATTCCGCAACGAAAGCCATGTACTCTCGCAGCGCGTTGCGCGTTGGAGACCATTGTTTTTTCTCCTGAGCCGTGAGGGGATTCTGGGCTTTATCGCTCCAGGAGTCCAAGATGATGCGGTCTCTAAGCTCTGAACCGAATTGCTGCTTGGGGAGATCGATCTCCTTGAGAAACGCTGCGATTGCAAGGCTATCGATCTCGCTATTGGGATCTGCATCGAGATTCGCTTGAATCGCGAGAGTTCGGCGCCACTGCAGTGGATCGATCTCGAAAGGCGTTGCCTCTCGCTCCGCTTTTGCGGAGCGAAGTAGGTCCACCTTTTCCCAAGGAGAGGGTTCCTTTTCTTTCGTCGTTTTGGGTGCGTCCCCCTCAGGACTCCCTGCAGTAGGCTCGGGATCGGGGTTGTCTGCCTCCTTTTGTTTCTTTTCGTCCTCCACTGGCTTCGGGGCCTCGTACCATTTCTTCTCTGAGTTATCGTACCAAGAGATGCGAGCGTCGATGGAGGAATCGCTTGCAGCAATCAGTATGGGGGTTTGAAGACCTTGAGATTGATTGCTGCAATAATTACGAAGCTTTTCAAAAAGATCTCGAACCGAGAAGTCTTTGTCGTTGGATTCTTGGATGGTTCGAAACGTTTTGCTGACCGCTTCTTGAAGCAATGTCTTTCCCGTGCGATCGCGAAAGCTTCGCTGCCCATCGTCGGCGGCGCATACGAGCCAAAGCTCTTGATTGCTCAGACTTGCGCTGAGGGATTCGTAGTCCGCCTTCAGTGCCCTAACAATCGGATTGACGATGTAGCCGCGGTGTGGGTAATAGTGCAGATCGCAGATGTCGGCGACGATGACGGTATTCCGGTATTTGCGGTCCAATGCCTTGCGGAGAAATTCCTCGATACGGTACTGCCTGCCGTCCGACTCGTCGATCAAAAGGCTACACTTCCCGTCCTGGTCTGCCGCAGCATGGGAACGCAAGACGATCAAAAGGGTGTCTTGATTCGTTTGGGTGTTTTTAGGGAGGGGGATTCTCTCTAATCTTCGGTTAACGTTCTCGGTGTTCCTGGTCGGCGTTTCACTGGCCGCTCGGGAATTCGGAAAATCTTGGGCCCAAACTGATGCAAGGCTCGGGTAATCATCTCCGTAGCCAGTGATTTCGATCACCTCAACGTGGGTTCTCGGGGCCGGTGGAGGAAAGACGAACAGCTTGATAAAAAAACCGAGGGCAATGATCAGTCCCAACCCGAGAACCAACAAAGCGCCCAAACGGGGCGGCGGTTCCGGAGCATCGCCAACCCATGTGGCGCGGGAATTGTCACGAGCAGCCATGATAGAGGTCTCAGACGCAAGGAGAAAGAAACAGGCGTTTTTCATTCCCACCCGTAAACCGGGAAAAAATGAGCCTGCATTGTATCCTGCAAGCCCACGATTATCATTACGCGGAACGAGACTCCGAACATTTATACCCTCGATCGCTCCCGTTGGAGGAACGCTCCATGCACAATTCTCCGGTCCTCTGGTCTGAGGGGATGTTCCTTCGTCCCCATCATTTCCAGGCGGCGGATCGCTATTGGGGCGAACTGATTTCAACCGGGAACCGCTTCGATCATCCCTGCGGATACGGAATATCACGGCTGACCGTGAATACCGAATCCCTTCAGAACAATCTCTTGGATCTCGTCGGCTTGTCGGCCCGCATGAAGGACGGGACGTTGCTTGAGACAGAAATCGGACACGTGGATTCTGTTGATCTCAACACTCGACTCGGCAACATCGCGCCTCCGAAAGTCATTCAAGTTTTCTTGGCGATTCCACAGGATGCTGAAGGGCAAGGAAACACCGCCAATACCCCCACGGCGGTCAAACGGTATTTGAGCTTCGACCGAGAGGTCGCGGATGAAATACGCGGAGACAATCGGCAGAGTGTCCCCTCGCGTCGGCTCAACTATCGCATTCTGCTGTCGACCGATGACTGTAGCGGCTTTCATCTTCTTCCACTCTTGCAACTGCTCCCCTCCTCAGGAACAACGGGCAAATACCGAGTCGATCCGGAATACTTCCCACCCATGCTCGAGGTAGCATCTTGGTCGGAAATGAAGGGACTCCTGGGCGATCTGCGCAGCTTCATCCTCGGCCGTATCAAGACGATAGGTGAGGTCGTCAAGCATCGAGGTATCAGCCTCGGCAGCACGATTGAAGGGGATGCTCAAAAGCTCTGGTTAATGCACTCTATGAACCAAGCCGCTTCGGAACTCGAATGCGTCGCGCTAGCCCCCGGCATACATCCCTTGGTGGCATATAACTATCTATGCAGTATCGTCGGGAGATGTTCGATCTTCGGGCCGGATATGATCTTTGCGGGAGTGCCGCAGTACGATCACGATAACCTCGGGCCGATCTTTCGAAAGCTCTGCGAGATGATTCGCGGATTGATCAACAACGTTCGGGACGATGAAGTCGTTCAACGAATGTTCCAAGGCTCCGGTCGCGGTATGAGCGTTTCCCTACAGCCCGAGTGGTTGGGTCCCGAATGGGACTGGTACTTTGGTGTCAAGCCACTCAATTTCGAACGAGAAAAAGTTTCCGCGGTTATGGAAAAGGGACTGGTTTGGGTCCTGGGCTCAGCGGAACTCGTGGAATCCTATTTTACCGCGAAACGAGGCGGTCTGTCCCTCACCAAAGAGGTCCGGGAGATCCCTCGATCCCTAGTAGGTCGCGGTAACTGGTCGTTTTACCAGATCAAAACCGAAACCGACGCCTGGAAACGTGTCGCGATGGACTTCAGCATCGCGATGCGAATCAAGGAGGAGCAAATCGCCAACCTCAACGCACTCAACGGAAGCACACGTCTTCTGGCGAATATCGCTGGCCAGACCTATGCCATGGAGTTTGCCGTGTTCGCCTTCAAAAAACGCGCATCATCGTGATCATGTGAGGAACGCTCGTGACTCCGAAATTTGCAAAAGCCATCGACCCAATTTTTGAAGCAGCCCTGCGCTTTGAATCGAAAATCGAATCCGCTCAAGACGACTCCTCGTTCAATACCGCCGACGAACGCGCCACCCTGATTCGAAAAATCGACGCCGCGGAATTGGAGCTGGGAAAAACCAAAGACTGGGAGTTGGCCAAATATGCGATCTGCGGATGGATCGACGCTCGGCTCATCGGCAGTCCGTGGAAGGAAAGCAACTGGTGGAACAATAACTGCCTCGAATTGCGTTACTTCAAAACCCAATTGGCGCACCATCGGTTCTTCGAGAAAGCAATCGAAGCAGAGAGCTTGCCGGAGAAAGATGCGCTAGAAGTATTTTATCTCGCAGTCGTCCTCGGTTTCCGAGGCTTCTACAAAGATGCCCCCGCTGTGGCTAGAGAAAAGGCCAACGAGTTGGACCTGCCAGACAGTATGGAAAGATGGTGCCAAAAAGTCGTCAGGTCTTTGCATCTCCGTCAAGGACGCCCCGAAATTCCCGGTCAAGTGATCATCGGAGGGGACAAATGGCCCCTCCAAGGAAGAAGCCTGTTGCTTCAATACTCGATGATCTCATTCTTTCTGGTCGCTGTTGCTGTTGCTGTCATTGTTCTGCTTTACAAAAGCTAACCGTTGAGAAGTGCTGACATGTTGAGTGCCTTGGACAGTCTAATAACGGCGATCACCTCTCCCATCCGGCAACTGTATTACCTGATTCAGCGGGTAACGCCCGGGAGCCAAGCTTTTGGCCGACTCTCGCTCCCCATGCGATGGGCTATCATCACTTTCCTTTGCCTATCGATCGCTCTGGTCGCGGCTCTGATTCGGATCATGCTCGCCAGTGGCGCGAAGTGGATCGAGTCGCTTTATTTCCTATGCGGTGTGCCGCTGGTCTTTGTCATTTCCTTCCTCGTCTATTGGTTTGTTGTTTTTTGGCTCAAGGAAGAACCCTCCAAGTATCCCGACATCGACCGTGTCATGCACGATGGACTCCAGCAATTGACAGCCAGCGGAATCTCTGCGGTCTCGACCCCAATCTTCCTTGTTCTCGGTACCGAAGACGTCGAAGCAAACCGACGGTTGCTCGAAGCTGCTAACCTGAAACTTCCTGTTCATGCACCCAAAGCGGGAGAAGGAGCCTTGTCCTTCTTAGCGTCCAAAGATGCGATTTGGATCATGCCCAACTCTTGCAATGCGATATCCCGACTCAGTCATTCCTCTCCTCCACCCACTGCAGGACCGGGGCCAGTATCCGAAGGACCTCCTGAAGAAGAGGAAATCCAAGGAACCGTGGGTGCCGAAGATATCGCCATCGACCCGGAGGACCAGGACGGCGAGTGGGGACGCGCTGTGGACAAACAGGATGATGAACCCAGTATCGAGGGTGGAACGATCGCCTTGGACGATTTCGATCTCGCCAAAAAAGACTTCGCCTCTGCTCCCGCTCCCGCCCCCCCAAAAAAAATACTCGGACAGGACCTCGCTGAGACCGAAGACCGCTTGAGATACATTTGCAAGTTGATCAAAAAAGCTCGAAGAAATGTCTGCCCCATCAACGGCGTTCTGACCACCATCCCATTCGAACTGATCGAGAACCATCACAAGCAGTTGTCCCTTGCACTTCAAAAAGATTTGAAGGTCCTCAGAAACGAATTGCAGGTTCGCGTAGCCAATACTCTGCTCGTTACCGGCATGGAAAATGAACCGGGCTTCATCGAAATGACCAGGCGCCTCGGTCCCCAACGCATCGCCAAACAAAGAATAGGAAAAGGTTCCGATGTTTGGGTCAGCCCCGAACGCATGCGACTCGCCGCCCTCGCCAAGCACGCCACCGCCGTTTTCGAAGATCAAATCTTTGATCTCTTCCAGCATGAGGATTCGCTGAGAAATAAACAGAACGCCAAACTCTTCAGCCTGCTGAGTCGCATGCGAGGGACCTTTGCAAGCCACTTGACGGAAATCATGGAAACTGGATTCGGGTTCGACCCCAGCAAGCAACCCGAATTGGCCGACCAACAGTTTCTCTTCAGCGGTTGTTACTTCGCCGCTTGTGGACCCGAAAAGCAACGACAGGCGTTCGTCGCGAGCGCGATCAGCAAAGTTGTCGAACTTTGCGATGATATAGAATGGACCCCGAGTGCAAGTCGGCAGGATGCCCGCTATCGACGATTTGCCAACTGGGTCGCCTTGATCGGACTCCTTTCGATCCTCGGCATCGTCGCATTTCTCGCATTCAAATACCGCGGTCTATGGTGGCCCAGCGGAAACCCGTGAGCAAGGCCTAGGCAAACAGTCCAATCGGTCCATTGCGAGACCATTCGAAGAGCACCCACGCGCGTCGAACCAACAAAAATTTGCGAAGCGGCGACTGCAAGTCCTTCATGTGCTCGCCAAACAAGGACGGGTAGCTGAACGAATTGGCATACACCTTGATTTCATCCGGATCGATCTGTTGCTCAGAACCGACGCAAATCAAACCATCGCATCGCGTGCAAGCCGATAAGAGACTCAAGTCGTCCTGCGAGACCGACAAATGACCCGCTAAAATCGTTTTTGAAATCGAAACCAAACGGTTGTCTCGAAGTTTCTGCTCCAACAATGCCGCCTCATCGCTACGCACTTGCGTCGTGTTGAAGATGGACAGTAAACGGTCTTTGTCCGATCGACACATCAACAAGCCAACGAATTCACCCCAGGGAGACTCGAGTTGCTGCTGGAACTTGTACAGATTCGGGTGCTCACTCGGAGAAAAGAATCTGGAAACGGATTGGCTCGCAACGGCGGGCGCCTGCGAATCGATCCGAGGATCTTCGGGCGCGAACTCGCCCCTCGAGGCAACCGAGTCGTCAACCGCAACGCTCTGTGATGACTTACCTGGAACAGATACTTTTGCTGATTCTATTTCTGACCGCGGCACACAGCGAGTGATATCTTCTGCCAACAGAGTATTTGGGAACGATAAGGAGCGTTCGCTCCGTTCCAATGGAGTCCCTTTGGAATCCAACCCATGAGACACCGAGGAGGAAAAAAGGATCCCGTCCTCCGCGTGAGGATTGGCGTCATCATCCATCATCGTGACTCGAAATTGAGTCATTCCAATTCGAATCACGTCACCGTTCTTCAAGGCCGCGCGTTTCACTCGCTCATCGTTCAGAAAGGTACCGTTGACGCTGCCTAAATCACAAATAGAAAACCCGTCACCAAACGAATCAACCAGGACATGGCGACGCGATAAGTGCGAGTCGGATGGAAGGGAAATGTCCGCCTTAGTCGACCGGCCTATCTCAACGTGCTGGTTCTCCCGGAGAACATACCTGGACCGTGTCGCCGGTCCACGCAGAACTTTGAGCACGCAAATCATGATGTCATGGTTGCCATTCTCACGCTGTCAATAAAAAGCAAGCTGGAGACAGGACTAGGGGAGTTCTCCGAGCGGCTCAACAACACAACATTATTAATAGGTTATCGGAAGAATTTCAAAAAAGTTGCGTGAATTCCAAAAAACGGTCCTCCTGGAGAGATTTTGCTGTCCTGTCACCAAAGCATCACCTTGCTAGGGACTGACGTCCTGTCCCATCCGGGGGGGCGCGACCCGGGGCGTGGGGGCTGGTCTCGGTGCGGACATGAAAAAAACTACGCAAATTCACCGGCCCCAATTACATTGGAGGTTCGTCTTCGCCGGGTGGTCGTCCTCCGATTCCGCACCCGCATTGCCGACCCGTCTATCTTCCACGATTGCACTCCAAATGAAAAAGCTTGTTCAGAACGCCGCTCGGTTGATGCGTCGTGCGATTTCCAATGAGCTCAAACGACTTCGTAGAAAAGCCCTCGAAGCAGACATCGCTGCCA
>JBILVV010000239.1:0-7379 GCA_044370255.1 Pirellula sp. | reverse complement strand
TCTGGCCGCATCGCGCGATCGCCGATCACTAAAACCGCATCTGCATTGGAATCCTCCGGACTCGCGTCGATCGGAAACTCGACCAATTCCGGGATTCGACCAAAGCGGCTTTGGTAGAGAATCGATGTGAGAGCGACGCTGGAGCGAGATCCTTCATCGACCGCCAGCGTTCTGACGTCGCGAGGTTCTTTCCGAAACAGTACCCGCACAGACCAGACCGGTCCTCGGCATGCGATTGCGGCATTGGACACAATGCGATACTGCGATCGATGCCGCAGATACTCCACGACTGGAATCAAGCCGACGTCGAGTTCTTCGCGATGCAAGGCTGAGGCGAGTTGACTCGGGAGCGCTAGTTGCAGCGAACCGAAATCGGCGACCGCAGACTCCAGACCGTAGATTAAAGGTTTCGTGTTGAGATAAGCCACAGCGCCGATGCGAAGTGTGTCCGGTGGCGTTTGTCGTACGGCGATATGCGACTCGGAGCAATCATGATCCGCTACCGTGGTCTTCGATGCCGGTATGTCGGTCATGAGGCACTGGCCTGCGAATCTTGGAAGATCGAAATGGTGGGGAGTATGGGATGCCATGGTCGAGACCTTTCGGTGAAAACCGCAAGGAACCCTCGGGGAATAACCTGGAGCATCATGATTTCCATACGCACCCTGCCCAGGACCATCCCACGCCAAAACCGACCATGAGGTGGATTTTACCAGGGGCCAACCGGCCTTCGCGGCGAAGATCCTCGATCAGGATGGGAAGGGTGGAAGATACGGTGTTGCCTCGATCCTCAAGTCGTATGGGGAGCCGTTCCGAATCGACCCCCAGTGCCACTTGGAGCAGTTCCAGCATTTTTCGGGTCGCTTGATGCATTAGGAAAAGATCGATCTGTTCCATCGACAAATCGGCCTTGCCCAGAATATTTCTCACCAGTTGTGGGATGGAACCTACGGTGAAGTCCATGAGTCCCGGGCCGTCCATATAAAGTCGGCTACCCCAGCGTTTGCGGCGTCGGGGTGCAATCGCATCTTGCGGAGATCTCGCGCCACCGTCACAAACAATCAGGGTGTTGGCACCCTTGCCATCGGTTCCGAATACAAATCCACTGAGCGAAGGATCTTCGACCGCGTCGATCAGTGTCGCTGCGGCAGCATCGCTGAAAATTGGCCGCAGAGAGCGATCGGCCGCAACGATGTATTTGCTATAGGTTTCGGCAGTAACGAGAAGTACGCGTTTCGCCTGTCCGGAGCAGATCAAACCCTCTGCGAGCGAGAGCCCGTAGACGTAACCGGAACAACCGAGATTGAAGTCCAGTGCACCGCAATGAATTCCGAGCCCCAAACGATCCTGCAATAAACATGCGGTGGTAGGTAGTGGATAGTCCGGTGTCTGCGTGCAATAAAGGAGGAAGTCGATCGAACCTGGATCGATCGAGTGCTCTTGAAAAAGTCTCCGGCAAGCAGCAAATGCAAGATCGGATGGGGTCTCACTCGCTGCGGCCAAGTAACGAGTTCGAATCCCGGTCTTTTCGGTCAGTTCGGGAACATGCCACTCGGGATGTTCAAGTTCGAGTTGCTCGCAGTTCTCCGTGCGCTCCGGAAAATGGACAGCGATAGGACCGATTTGCGCGTGGGGCACGTTGACTCTAAGCTTAGCTAAACCACGAAACAAAACAGACCGCCTCGCGGTCCAACGAACTAAGGAGTACGATAATAACTAGTGATCGTCCAATTCGGAAGCGCCGAATAGGGAAGATCCGACCCCGTCTCTGACCCCGAATTGCCCCTTGTAATGGCTATAGGATGTCCTCGATGAAGCAAATCATTGCCGTCGTGCGTCCTTACCTCGTTGAGCAATTGCTACAGGCACTGAGATTGGCACCCCTAGAAGCTCTGGAAGTGACGGAGGTCAAGGGATACGGGAGGCAAAAGAGCTACCTCGACAGCTACGGCTCGAACGAGTACAGCCAAGCCTTTCTGCCGAAGATCGAAGTGAGCTGTTACGTAGACGACCTGCGTGTCGAGGAAGTCATCAAGACCATAGTCGACACATGCCGCACAGGAAGAATGGGTGACGGCAAGGTCCTTATTGTTGATGTCCCAACGATGTTGTCTATTCCCGATAGCGGAGAATGAACCTCACCGAGTGAATCGCTCCACTCATTCGTCAACGCGTTTGTGTTGTCAGCTTGCGTCGGGCGTTCGCGGGTTTGGCCGGTATTCTGTCTACCTGTTCCATCGCGATCTTGGAATCATCACGTGATACTTTCCTGTTTCGTGCGGACTTGCCAACTGCAGACTCTTTGTCGTCCGAAGAGCTGGGAGAGTCCGTATCGCCGGGCAGTAGACTTGGCATTCGCTTCGGCTTAGCAGGAGTGGGGACACCGTCAGGATCAGTTGTGGGAGCCGTCATCGCTTCGGATTCCGACGAGGAGATGATCATCTCCGATTCGCCATCCAAGAGAACTGAGTCCGCGACTGAGGAACCTTTTCTGAGTCGTCCAACGTGAATCCCTTGGCCGCAGTGACTGCACTGTCCTCCGTAACTGGTGTGTCCGCAGTCATTGCATGGGCCATATCCACCGCAATCGGAGCAGTCGGACGCATGATAGGGATGCCCCCATAAATCTCGCAGCCTTGCATACCACGGCTTGCAATGAGTACCATCACTTACCCATTGATTATTGCATCCGCAAGGATCGCACACGGGTGGTTCGTTGATATGCTCGTCCCAGTACACCTCGCCACAACCCGAACCGCACGTCAGGTTATGTCTTGCCTGGCTTTTCAAAACTGCAAGCGAGTGCCTGACGTGGCCTAGACCGTTGATTGTGCAAGCGCCTTCGGCTGCACAAGATTCGTCGGGACATGCTGGCTCTGAACATACAGGCCTAATCCCGCAGTGCGGACCTTCGTAGTCGACGTGAATGCTACAGCAGCCGATCTGGAGCGCGAGCGTTGTGAGGACACCAAGTCCCCAGCGCAAAGATGTAGTCATGATTCCCCCCGGAATATTGCCGCACCGTAAATTTCGATCATCGAACGCTGATTCCGCGTTCGTTCGAATCGATGATGGGTGTTATCGGCCCGCACAACCGATACAATCAGCAAATCTTGACAAACTCTCTGCCCTCAGGATCGCTAGCTATGCCGTCATCCCTCGATCATTTGTTCGAAAGCCGTGTTGTGGCGATTATTCGCTTGAGCCGTCTGGAGCGGGCTCGCGAACTGGTGTGCACGTTGCTCGACGCAGGCATCCGTTGCATCGAGTTTACGCTTACCAATCCCGATACTCCGAGTTGGATCGAGAGACTCCTGGCCGCTGAACCGCGATTCCGAGAAGGGGCGGCATGTTTAGGGATGGGCTCGGTACGCAATGCAGACGAGGCGAAGCTGGCCCTCGATTCAGGGGCTCAATTTATCGTGACTCCGATCGCATCGGAGCCTGTGGTGAGGGCGTGTAAGACCCGCGGAGTGCCAATAGCAGCCGGGGCGTATACCCCAACCGAAATCGCCTCCATGTGGGATGCGGGTGCTGACATGGTCAAAGTATTTCCAGCAAGAAGTCTCGGCCCAGCTTATATTCGCGATATCCTCGGTCCGATGCCCTACTTGAAACTCATCCCCACCGGAGGCATCGATGCATCAAATGCTCCGGAATTTCTCGACGCAGGTGCCACCGCTGTTGGTGTAGGGGGCAGTCTCTGCCGAGCCGATTGGGTCGACGGTTGTCGTTGGGATCTGGTTCATGAAGCAGCATCGCTTTTGATACGAGCGGTCTCCAAGTAAAGATGACAGATCGCATCGGGAAGAAACCACAGCCCTCTTTAGAAGAACTGGTCCATTGGGATCGTTCAGTCGTTTGGCATGCGTTTTCTCAGATGGCGGAATATAGCGGCTTGATCATCTCGTCGGCCGAGGGCTGCACGTTGACCGATGTGTTTGGCAACGAGTATCTCGATGGTGCGAGTTCGCTGTGGTGCAACGTATTCGGCCATCGCGTTCCCGAAATCGATCAAGCCATTGTCGAGCAGCTTGCATCCGTTGCGCACGTCACTAACTTGGGAATGAGCCACCCGGTCACCATTACTTTAGCAAAGCGTCTAATCGATCTGGCACCGAGCAGTTTGCAGCACGTGTTTTTTGCAGGTGACGGTGCTTCGGCGGTCGAAGTGGCGATGAAATTAGCGTTCCAATATTGGCGTCAGTGCGATCATCCGGAGCCGCAGCGGACCAAGTTTCTCGCGTTGGGAGATGCCTATCACGGTGATACCCTTGGCACGGTCAGTATCAGTGGTGTCTCTCGATTTCAAAGCCTCTTTGCTCCGCTGCTGTTTGAGGTGATTCGAGGACCATGTCCCGATTCCTACCGGACACCTGACGGGATGACCGTTACCGAAGCGAATCGGTACTATTTAGACTCTTACAGGCGTTTGCTGCAGGACCATTCGCATGAGATCGTCGCGGTTGTCGCCGAGCCTCGTGTTCAAGGAGCAGCGGGTTTTATTTGTCAGCCCGATGGTTTTCTCGAAGGGCTTGCTCAACTATGTAAAGAATTTGATGTCTTGTTGATCGCTGATGAAATCGCGGTCGGGATGGGACGCACGGGAAAGATGTTCGCGTTAGAGCACACGCCATCAGGCTGCGATCCCGTTGAACCGGACTTGATGTGTATTGGCAAAGGCTTGACAGGCGGGTACTTGCCCATGAGCGCCACACTTGCGAGTTCGCGGATCTGGGAAGCGTTTCTTGGCAGTCATGCCGAATCGAAAACTTTTTATCACGGTCACACCTACGGCGGCAATCCGTTAGCCGCAGCTGCCGCACATGCGGTATTGGACCTGTTCGCAACGCGGTTTCCGCTTGCCATGATTCGACAGCGAGCGGAAACCTTTTCGCAGTTGCTCGTTTCGCTGCGAGAAATTCCCTACGTGGGGGACGTGCGGCAAATGGGGATGATGGCGGCAGTCGAATTGGTCAAAGATCCTACCACGCACGAGCCGTTTTCCTGGGATCAGAGGATTGCTCATGACGTGTGCTGTAGACTGTTGCGGCGGGGCATTTGGCTGCGTCCCTTGGGAAATGTGATTCCGATCATCCCGCCACTGAGCATCTCCGAAAAGGAACTCGCGTGTCTGATCGACGGGTTGCGAGCGGAACTGTTGGCGATTCGAATGACTTGAGCGATCGCGTGACCGTTGCGAGAATGCGAACAACTCGGATAAACTGAGGGTTCCCGTGTTCGGTAGCACAGATGGATTTTATTTGTATTGGCGGTGATGCCTGGAATGGATGGAAGTGTATGAGGTTGATGCACTGCTGGCTTGCCCTCTTTGTGGTTATCTGTGGGTGGGCCGCACATGGGTTATGTCAAGATGCCGCGCAGGGAAGCCTTCGATCTTTGTCGTCGCTGCACAGTCAACGATATGCTGGACGCCCAGCGGATCAGTCGAATGCTGCTGGTGGTGCATCGCTGGCCAATTTTTCCGAATTGATGAATCTGATCGAGTCGGTGATCAATGCTCCATGGCAAAGCACGGGTGGGACGGCGACGATGATGCCGTTCCGCAATGGTGTCAGGATCGATCCGGAGGGAATGATCGAGCGACTCGATGACTCCGTGCCATTGAAGAGTCCCTCACTACGAGTCGAGCTCGATCATGCGGATCGTACGAGTCCCATCTTTCGTTTGGATGATTTGGGCGATTGGCAGCAACCATCCCCGCTTCGTTGGGTTTCGTTGCATGCACTCGATGCGCAGTTGGCTTCTTGTCGCGAAACCAAAACTTCTGCAAACATTGCCATGGAGTTATTGGGTGGATTGTGCCGCATCGATTATGTCGCATTCGATTCCTCATGCGGCGAGTGGCTTATCGGTGGCCCCGCAGGCAACATCGCAGCCAACGCGAACGGAGATTTGCTGCACCGCGATCTTCGATTGCCTCCCATTTTGCTCGAGGATCTGCTCACGATTGCGCCACACGTTTTGGGTAGCAAAGGTGAATTAGGCTGTTCCATTGACCCAGTTCCTGAACGATTGATTGCCGCGTACAAAATGGCTCAAAGTGCCGTATCCCTCAGAGACCTGCGGAGCGATCCTGAACATTGGGCCGAAAAATGGAAAACGAAACTTGGGCGCCAGAGAGCAGTGGTCGTCGGCATTCCAGATGATTCGCCGACAGGTTATGCATTGCTGGTTGCCGATGCTCACATGAAACGAATCGCGTTGGGATTGGAGCCCTCAGTGGATGGGCTTCGCAACTATTGGCTTGAAGCGGATTCCCTTTCACAAACGAACAGAGGGCCGATGGTTCGTTGGTGGTTCACTCTATCGGAGTCTCGCATCCCATGGGATCCGGAACGAAGAATTGCCCACTTGGTTGAATCGAACATTCGAGTTTTGAGCCAATCGCAAATGTTCGATGCGGAGGGTGATCGCGTTGCAACCAGCAAAGCAGATTGGGCCGCCGATGCCTTTGCCAAGGGATTCACCGCAAAGTTTCCATCGCTCCAGCGCTCGTACCCAGTATACGGCAGATTGCGGCACATCTTCGATCTTGCTGTTGCAATGGAAATTGTGCGTGCTCAAGTGCTCGCTGGGCACGGAAAGCCATTTCATTGCCTGCATCGATTCGATATCCAGCCACACATGCCCATCGCGCCGAGAGAGATCGATTCGGTTGTTGCAACTCGTCGCTCGAGCGATGGGAGCGTCTCGGCAATCATCAGTGGCGGAGTATCGATCGCACCGCAATCAACCGCCGATCGAATTCGTCGCACGCCTAGAGCTTTCGAGAACCTGATCCTGGAAGTATCACCCGGGGAACGGGAAGTGGTAGCGGACGCTGGAACAGTAGCGCGCAAGAACCAATCCAACCTCGGCAGATCAACGCCGAACGAAAAGGTCGACATTCCCTTTTGGCGATGATGCGTCGATACTAATGTTATCTCAGAGAAGAGAGGTGCATTCGTCCAGCGGATGGCCTCGTTATTGAGCGGCACTGCTCGAGCCGCGAGGGGAGGCTCCGATTCGCATGTTCGAGGGCATGGGGCGGGCAGCGCACAGGAATCCCTCACGGAACAAGATCTCTTTCAGCTTGCGAAATTCCCCGAAGCTCTCAGGGTAGACCCAAACCGTGATAGTGGTCTGCTGGGAACGATTCGCGTCTAATTCCGCTCGCAGCCTCCCGCCGGAGCGCAGCGCATCGGAGATCGTTTCCGTAACAATCTGCGATGTAGGTTCGAGTTCGAATTTGTCAAGTTCGACCATCTTACCCATCGCAGACGTGCGACCATCGCTCATGATCCCGTTGCGACATAGCAAACGATATCTCATCATGAATCCATCGATCGGTCCCAGCGTGTCATCGATTCGGTCCC
>JBILVV010000238.1:0-7400 GCA_044370255.1 Pirellula sp. | reverse complement strand
CACGACCGACAATTCGAGATCGGAGGATTCGAGCTTGGTTGTGGCGAATGGCTCGTTCGGCGGAACCGCGTACGGAGATCGGGATCCCGACAGCCATGCCTCAGCTCGGTTCAAGGAGGAATCGATTCGAGCTTCAAGCACCTCGTCCGAGAGGATTGCGATATCGATAGGTTCGGGATGGGATGAGGCCAACGTGGGCTTCTTCCCGGTCGGGATTCGCCTAGGGCGAGTGCGTTCCATGGGGTATTCCTGCGAGAAACGGGCTCAAATGCTGCAGAAGCTTACTCCAGAAGATCATGACCGACCGGGGAATCACGGGCAAAGCTCCCTCCACATGGTGGCCGAAAGTTGCGATTGAATGGGTTGTAGGAACTGCAAAAGCACTTTCGCGAATGGCTAGTCGGATTTACGATTTAGCCCTTCCAACAGGACTGCAGGGATCGGGAAGGATGGCATTTTCGACGCATACCGCAGGGACGGTGACTGGGGATCTGGGTGAAGCACGAAAGACCTCAAGCCTGCAACGATGAAGATCTGCTTCAGGTACTTGGCTACCTGAATTTCTCGTCAGGCAAATCGGATCCGAAATTCTTGTCGACGATGAATCGTCTCTACGGTCGCGTGCTGGCCGGAGCGCCGGAACACTTTTCTCCGTACGCAGGGCTTCCACCATGGCTCATTCTTTGGAACGAGTTGCAGGATCACCTCAAGCGAGTCAGGTCGGATAAGGATGCATTTCGGGAATGCGACCAGGCCGAGCATGTGATGCATTTGGTTTGGCAGGTCCTGCTTCCAGATTATCTCGACTACCACAGCGACTTGCTGTTTCATCAAGAGCCCGAGGGTTTGTTCAATGGCTTGTTCTTGGGACGTGCCGTAGAAGCGGTCCTGCAACAGGGTGGTCCTTGGGAAGATGTTGGTCGCATTGTTTCGGGCGCGATTCGGCAGCTGAACGACTATGTGGGTTATCGGCCGGTCGCGGTCCTGGAGGGGCGGCGACTGGAACCCTATCCGCATGAGTGGCTTCGTCCCATACCTCTTTACATCCGTGAGGTTGGTGTTGCCTACGGTCCGTACTACGACATCATCACACGCGCTCTGGATATACTTCGCGAGACATCGAGTGGCATTCTGCGCGATGCGCAGTTCGATCCGAATATGCTCGATGAATTGGCCTTGGACCCGCGAGCGTACGATTTCGATCATCCCGTGAACAAGCGTCCGAATTATTATTTCGGTCAGTGGGATCCGCATTTGATGGATCAAGCTGGCAATTACCGACGATTCGTTCTTCAACAAGTGACGATCGATGCCCTGCTAGCCCGAGTCAAACAGCACAGCGACATTCCGTACGAGCAATCGTTGGTCGAAGCATCGGTGGTACTCGTGGGGACCATGCTGATGGCATCGGGAATCTCGGGTGGATCGGTAAACGCGTTTTCGTCGAATACAACCTTGGTCGGTCTGTTGTCGACCATCGCGAATTATCGAGATACCTTTTACTCAGAGTTTCTCGATCGACTTATGGGCACGCACCGCGAACGCTTGGTAGCGGAGGCTACGATTCGTCGGCAACCGCTCGGCGGTGCACGACAAGAGCTCAATACCAATCTAGCCCGCCTGCGAGCGGCCCAAGTTGAGCGAGTACAGTTGGCTCGTATCTTTGCACGCATGGGGAGTGCGACTGCTGCGAAAGACGAATCGGACGATGTTCACGTTCCATCGGCGAGAATTTTGTGCCGCATCGATTGCTTGTTGACGATCGGCAATCAGCAATTGCGACGAGAGGAATTGCAACAAGCATCGGAGATCCCAGATCAGATTTTCGACTTGATCCAACGAGGGATCGAGTGCGGTGCGCTGGTTGATCCTTGGAACATACTCGGCTTCGCCGGTAACTTTCCGCGATTCATTGGGACCGATGCAACAGTCAGCGATGAACGGGTGCGGGAGCTGGTTCAGATCATGGAGCAGTTGTTCGCGCTTCTTGCACGCGTTTGGCGGGAGGCTGCCGCATGCAATGATGCCCCTCTGTGCGAAGCGACCGAAGCTCGGTTCCGACGCATCTCGCAATGGTGGCGCAAGTATGCAGCCCATGAAGTTAGCGATGTGCACGCGACCGATCCCAACGAAACCCTCGAATCTTCGCAAATGGTCGCGCGAGCACTACGATTGTGGAACCAAGGCGGGGTGGCCGCAGGGGACCTGAAATTCTGGACTCCACACGCAGAGCTGTTCGATTCACCCAAGGCCTATGCATTGGTGATCGAGGCACTGCTCGATCGCGGCGATTTTGTCAGTTGCATGGCGCTGCTTGTGCATTGGCTCAACAGCGTCGATCGCGTCGGGTTGCAAAGCGGCAATACTTCGTTCTCCGATTTGGCCCGTATGTGGCTCGAACGATTGTTCGAACATTCCTACCCCTCATCTCTCAATGATTCGAATGACTTCCCTGGTCAGTGCGCCGAGAGCGAACATGTTCGAATGTGGGAGTTGGTCGAAAAATTCTTCGACTATCTCGAAGCCAATGGCGAATCCTTTTGGACACCTCCCCAGTTTCAACTGGCAACCAGCAAGAGCAAGAAGCGAAGGTCCAAGGGAAACCCAGACGATGAGTCCACGTTCAATGCTGCCTGGGAAGGGGTCACTTACGAGGATAGCACCGATGATGGTATTGAGGGACCTCTCTTTGAACAAGATGATGGCACCAATGAAGAACTGAGCACCGAATCAAAACGGATCAGCGAGCATTTAACGTTTCTGTCCGCCCTGGCACAAATGTGGAAACTGGTGGCTCAGTCAACGCAATTTCTCTCGCCACAGCAATCCACTCCGAACACGCTCGATCGCAAACAACGCATGTTATCGGCGATCCATCGTTGGACCGATCAGTGCCTACAAAACCGCGATGGGCTGATCGAACTGCTGGATCAAGTTCGAGGATTTGCGATCGCGAAGGGAGGTACCGATACCGACTCGATGACTCGCTATGATCGTCAGCGTGTGGTGAAAGAGTCGCTCATGGAACGGATCCTCGCCTCAGCGGTCGAGACGGCGGTCGCGGGAAGAATGTTGCTCGGCTCACTCATCGCTCAATCCGAGAACCGGGACAGCGTTCAACCGCTATTGATCAATCTACCGAACGATGAGTTGCTGACGGTAAAGCTGTATGGCGATATAATGGCCGGACACCGCGAAGCCGTCGACACATCGTTCAACGAATTTCTCGCCGCAATTCGAAACGAGCGATTGCTGTATGTGTCGTTGGCTCGGGGGGGCGATCCCAGGGAAATCCTCGTGGCTCGGGTTCGGCGCCGTGCCTTGACCCATCTGTTGACTTGGCTGCCCAGGCAAGGTTTCTACCTACAAGCCTGTCGCCTTGTCGATGCTGCGCGACATATGGAGCACCAGCACCCCGTGGGACACGGAGCCGTCACGGAATTCGATGAATTGTTTCAAAACGCGTTCAAGGCCATGGTGCGCGGGTTGATTCGCAATGCCTATCAGTGGCAAGCCTCATCACCCAAACCGAAACGAACCTCCCGTTTGAGATTGACCCAGTCCAACTTGGAGCGTCCGATCGATGCAAAGACTTGGCAGTCATTGGAACTTGACAACATCGTCGACCAAAACCCGCCGGAACCGGACAGTGAACTGCTTGTTCCATTGCTGGAACAACTCACGGAGATTCTGCTGTCGAGTTGGTTGTCCCATTCCCGCACTTTGCGTCTGAGCGTTCTCGAAACGGTTGAGGGAACGGCGACCTGGAATCAGTTATCGCAGTTCATTCAGAACTACGGTAAAGGGCTCTTCACCCAAGGTTTCCTGAGATTGTCCAACGTTCGCGCGATCCTGCACCAAGGAGTGGGTTCATGGCTTGAAAACGCGATGATCAATCAGGACAGCGAAGAGATGCAGCCTTTGCTCGACGCGATCGAACGCGGGGATATCAGCGTCGAAGAATCGCAGCGCTGGTTGGCTATCGTTTTCGAAGCTATCATCGATCATTTCACCGAGTACAAAGACTACAACAGCACCACGACGCAATCCGATCGCGGCGAGATGCTGTACATGTTGCTCGATTTCCTTCGATTGCGAGTCCGTTACGACCGCGTATGTTGGAATCTCAAACCGGTATTCTGGGCTCATGAAGTGCTCGTTCACAACGGTTGTCAGCAATCGGCACAGCAGTGGCGACGAGCACTATCGGATCGCGTTTCGCGTGAAGCCGACATGTATTTGGAGAAGCTATCAAAGCTTCAAGAACAGTATGCGATGAAAATGCCTACGGTCGCGGATCGACTCAACGAACGATTCGTCAAGCCGATGGCGATCGATCGCATGCGAGCACTGATCCGGCCAGCGATGCGGCAACTGCGATCCAACGATCGCGAAGAGAGCCGGGCTTTTGAATTGCTCGTGCAGGAAGCCCATCTCATGATGCGCGAGCCGACAGGAGTCGGACTCGAAATTCCCGCTTGGCTGGTCATGATCGAAGAGGAAGTCGATCGAGTCGTTCACCAGCACATGCACATGCCCCAAGTGCAGCGGCTCGAACGCGCGGTACCGTCTATCCTGGTACCCCTCGAAGATATCCGGCGGCAACTGCAACAGGCCACCACGCAGAACAGAAACCTGCGAGCCCCCGGCAATAAGTCATAGGTTGAGTGTTCGATAAACTGCTCATACACAAGTGCAGCACAGAGGAGCCGCTGTCCCCAGCTGCTCGGATTTTGTTTGCCGAAGTGCGCAAGCACTCGTGTCGGAACCGAGGCAAACCCCGCCACCTTCTGCGCACTTCCACCCGGATGCTCGCGCATCTCGGCTAACAATGCGCAACGCGTCCGATCCCGATGATCCCATTAGCCACAATGCGTCCTCCGCGATTTCCGAATCTCATTGGCATGGCATTCAGTGTGGTGCAGCAGCCGGTGCATCCGCATCGGTCGATATCGATTTGGGCGGGAAGAATGCGAACAGTAGCAGAATCGCTGCGATCGCAGATGCAGCGGCTGGAAAGAGCAGCAACTTGCTGTAGTCCGTGGTCGCATCCTCTCCCACTTGAGTCGTGTACTGATTGTTTAATGCTCGCCACGCAAATCGGGAAATGATCGGCCCAAGCCCAAAGACCAGCAAATTGAACAAACCCTGAGCACTGGTTCGTGCGTCTTTGGGAAATACCTTATCGACGAAGATGTAGAGTGTCGCGAAGAAGAACGCATAACAGATTCCATGCATCACGTTTGCTGCCACGGCTAACCAGGGGACCCATGCCTCACCTGCGAGAGGGAAAATAGCAGCCCAAATCAGGAATCGTGCTGTGTGTCCGAATACACCGATCGCCATGGTGGTTCGCCAGCCCAAACGAACGAGCACAAAAGACAGGAAGAGCATGGTTACGATCTCGGCGAGCTGTCCGACAGTCATCGCTGCCTGCACCCAGTTCTGTGCGACCCCGACTTTTCCGATGTAGGTAAACGCAAAGAAGAAAAAGCCATCGTGCACAGTCGAGTCGATCGCGGTCACGATGAAGAGAATGATCAAAAAGGGATTCGCTAACAGTGTTTTCAGTGCCTCGACCCACGCCAGAGAGTTTCCTGCTTCAACATCTTTCTTGGGTGGCGTGTGGGGCAAACTCATGCTCAGCGCTGCCAATAGCAAGCTGGCGACACCGGCAGTGATGAACGTCCAACTTTTTCCTAGATCCAACGCTGCGCCTGTAAGCGGTGTTCCCATCGCCTTTCCAAGCCATTCGGTGATGCCGGACGTTTGTGCGAGGGAGGGGACCTCGGCCCAGTCGGTTAGGATGAAAATAAATGGCCATGCTGCCGCGATCCAACCAATGGTTCCCCACAAGCGGATCGGACCAAAGTCTTTCTGTGGATTGGTGGCTGCCGCAAAGAGAATGGTGTTCGTGACACTCATCGTAGGGACATAGAACAGACAGTGAACCGCCATGCATATGAAGAAGACCCAGAAGTTCGCCGTTGCTTCCGGATTGGCAGCCTTCTCCGCGAGGAAGTTTCGAGCGAGGAAACCGAAAGCCAACAGTGCGATCCCACCCACCAAGTGACTGAATCCAAGGAACCGCTCAGCGGCGAAGTTGCGATCAGCAAACTGATTGGCAAAGAACATCGCAAGGATGGCTGAAATTGGAAAGGCCATGTCCAGCATCATCGCTTGCCATGGAGCGAAACCGAGAACCCCTTCCCAATATCCGAAGCTCTGCGGCAACCAAGCTCCCCATATAAAGAACTGGAGAAACATCATGATCGACAATTGAAAACGTACAGCAGGAGTCATAGCGTTCGCACGAAAGAAAAAAGTAAACTTGCTTTGAATTCGAGAGTGTAATCCATTGGACGGGCAGGGGAAAGAAGCTAACACTCTCTCGAGCAAGCTAATTCAACCATACCCCGAGGCTTTCGACGGCGCTCCGGTTGGGATTCAGCCGCGAAGTCCCTATAATCCTCCGCGTCGCTTTCCTCCAGGACGAGTTGAATTGATGCCAGAGCCAACCAGCCCAGAGCAGGGCAATGCCGACGCCGAATTTCTTGCAACTGCCCTTTCCGGTTATCGATGCCCGAGGGGACATTACGATGAATTGATCGACACCAGCGGCCAGGTTCGCCCGGGATATCGTCGACTGCTGGGGCTCGAACCGGTTCTTCCCAGTCCGGAGATCGTCGTTCGTTGGAAGGCGACCAAGCAATCGCTTCGAGATAATCCCCCCCCATCGACAGGGCATTTGATCAAGTCAGGTATTCCTCACTCCTGGGAACTGGATCCGATTCCGTGTGTACTGGATTCCGATGAGTGGGCATCATTGGCCGACGGGCTTCGGCAGCGGATGCATCTTATCGATCTCGTTTTGACCGACATCTATGGGAAGCAGGTTCTCCTGCGCAACGGAGTGATCCCGCCAGCGATCACCTACAGCGCTCCTTCTTACTTGCGAGCCGCGCGCCGAACCGATGGCGAACGTCGACGCATGTTGCACTTGTATGCTGCGCAGGTCGCACGCTCCGCTTCCGGAAATTGGCTTGTCGTCGCAGATCGAACGCAAGGACCGAGCGGTTGCGGACATGCAGTCGAAAACCGCTTGGCGATGTCCCGACTGTTGGCGGACGATTTCCAGTCGATGCGAATCGAACGCCTGGCGGGTTTCTTCGCTTCGCTGAGGCAGTCGATACAAGATGCCGTCCCAACCAAGGAAAAGAATCCTCGCATCGCGCTCCTTTCCCCAGGGGTGCAAAGCCAAACTTATTTCGAAGATGCCTACCTCGCGCGTTATCTCGGATACAGCTTGACTCAAACCGCGGATCTTACGGTGCGAGGTGGAGTGGTCTACCTGAAAACGCTCGGCGGCTTGGTCCGCATCGACGGAATCCTGCGACGCA
>JBILVV010000022.1:0-24219 GCA_044370255.1 Pirellula sp. | reverse complement strand
CTTGCTGGTGAATTGAAGCTCCCCGGTTTCGGCGTGGAACGCGACCAGTCCGGGCTTGCAGGCGGTTACATAGATAGGAGTGCCGCCGACGGTTGCTTTCATGATCGAGACGTACTGGGCTCCATCGGAAAAGCCTTTGGAGGTCCATACCCGTTCGCCGCTCTTTTTATCAAAGGCCACCATGAAGTTCTCGCCGCCAGGAGTTGCGACGACTCGATTGCCATCGATGAACGGTGATTCGCTATAACCCCATTGCGGCACTTTGCCTCCCAGATCGCTTACTAGGTTAACGCTCCAGACCTTGGAGCCGTCGCTAGCTTTGAGGCAAGCGAATTCGCCGAGGTCGCTCAGGAAATAGGCTAGCTCTCCATCGATTGTTGGGCTACTTCGAGGCCCGCCGCCCCACTCTGTAAGGTAATCTCCTTTTTTGGTGCCGCGGTCAATGCGCTGAGCCCACACTTCCTCACCAGTCGAAGCATTGATACAGATCGCCAAGCAGTCATCCCCGCGTTGCCCGATCGTGTAGAGTTTTCCGTTGCTGACAGTCGGGGTCGAATATCCGAGGCCTGCTGTTTTATAACTCCACTTCAGTTTCGGTCCTGTTTCGGGCCACGATTTGAGAAGCTTTTGCGGTGCGGCTTGGCCGTCGCGCGCAGGCCCGCGCCACTGCGACCAATCGCCATCCTCGGCCATTGCCGAAGTGATTCCGGCAAAGGAGCACAAGATGGCCAAACACCCGATGGTGGTCGCATTTTTTGTAAATCGGGAACTGGTCTTCGGGAATAAAGAGCTTCTCATCATGACTCGATCGTGGAAAAAAGGGTGGGACCCCTAGGCTCAGGTTTTGAAGTTGCGCTTTTCGGGGTGATCTCAACCCGAAGCATGAGCAAGGGATGGAACTTCCGATATGGTAAAGGATTTCCGCAAACCATCAGCCCCTGTTTGGGTCTTCCTAACCATCGAAAAAGTAAAAATCACAGGAAGGCCCGTTTTCGCAACGACAGTGTACAGCAGTATGGTTTGATCAGAGGGCGAATTCGCGAGGGCTCAGTCCGCCTTGTTGCTACCTCGATCGTCTTTACCTCGACGATCCAGCCCAGCGCGTTCCATCAGCGAGGAACGCAACGACATTTCGATTTGATCATCATCCGCTGGTGGTGGCCCGGTAGCCCCTAGCTCTTCAGGGTTGTAACGGATCTCGAACTGATGCTTAGCTATCGAAATGATCACACCGGGATCGCAACGTTTACGCGTGACTCGATAGCCGTTGACTTTGGTCCCATTGCGGCTGTCCAGATCCTTGACGAACCAGTACCCCTGCTCAAGGGTCAGTCGGCAATGTTGGCCGGATACGTTTGCAAACCGTAGAACGATATCGCAATTTTCGCGTCGCCCGACGAGGATCCGATCCTTCTTGAGAGGAATATCTTCTCCGCCACCGGTTGGAACTAAGAATCCAAAATCTTTCACACATCACCTCGTCGACAACATCTTAGGAGGCAAAGTAAGGACTGGGGGATGGAACGACCGCTAGGACTGTCTACCACGAGGGCTATCTATCGCAATGCGACGTTCCACGTGTGGTCTCGCAAATATGACGCGAATTACTTACATTCACTGTACGTTACTAGATATCCAGCGTCAATTGTCGGGGGAATCAATGCCCAATATCACGATCATTTTTGGATTACTGCTGTGTGCGCTATCCGTTGTCACGCTCGTGTTAACGGGGGGCAAAGTCGGCAGCGTCAGTATCTTTATCCCCTGTTTTGTTGGGGTTCCGCTGTTGCTGTTGGGAATTCTGGCAGCTGCACGTCCCAATGCCCGAAAACATGCGATGCATGCGGCAGCAGCGTTTGGACTCCTCGGCGGACTAGCGGCGCTGGGACGCGGAATTCCGCAGGCCCTCAAAATCCTACGGGGAGAGGAAGTCGATTTACTCCCTGTGTCTATGGTTTGGGCGATGACATTGATCTGCATTACCTTCGTGCTCGTCTGCATCGAATCATTCATCTCGGCTCGCAAGGCTCGGTTGAACCAAGGGGATTCCAGTCAGAGCCCTCAGGGACACTGAGATGTCCTCGGTTCCTGATCGCTCCCGCTCATCCGACGGGGCCGGCCTGCCAGAATTGTGGCATTCTCGTTGGATCAGCGGGGGGCATACCCAACTGCGGCCGGATGAACGAGTTGTCGCATGGTTCGATCCCGATCTCACGGCCAGCTTACGCTTCGGCGATGGCTTGATCGTTTTGACCGATCAAAGCTTGATTGCATCGGATGTTTCGGAATCGGTCGGAGACAAAACTACGTGGCAGCGTTTTGAATTGTCCCAAGATACCAAGTTGCGGATTGTCGATCGCGGTGGCATCGGCGTCTTGGAACTTGCGACAGCCGATCGATTGATGGGAGCTTGGAGGTATACGCGTTCCAAATCCAATGGCGCGGTGTCTCTCGTGTCTGCTTGGAAGCGAGCGAGCACAGGGGGGGCTGATGCAGCCGGATCGATTTGCCCATCGTGCGGCGGCCCGATGCAGGAGGGGCAGTCACTATGCGCGAACTGTGCGCCAACCCCGGTGCCTGATACGCGTCAATCCCTGCTGAGGTTGACCCGTTTCGCAAAGCCTCGGGCTGGCATGATTGCCCTGGGATTCCTTTTGACAGTCCTGAGCACCTCCGCAGCGATGATCCCACCGCTGTTAACCAAGCCGCTGATGGACGATGTCTTGATCCCCTACCAAAACGGCAACGCGGCGGATTTCGGTCTCGTGCCATGGCTATTGGGTGGAATGATCCTCGCCGCACTGCTCAGTTGGGCACTTAGCTGGGCCAAGAGCTATTGCCTGGCAACGGTTTCCGAATGGGTGAGTGCCGATCTTCGTAACGCAACGTACGAACACTTGCAGAAATTGTCCCTGGAGTTCTTTGGCGGTAAGCGGACCGGGGATCTGATTTCGCGAGTCAGCAGCGACACGCAGCGCATTTGCGATTTTCTATCCATCAACGCTGTCGATTTTGCAACCGATATCGTGATGATCGTGATTACGGCAGCGCTCCTGATTTGGCTTGATCCGATGATGGCGTTGGTCGGGTTGCTCCCGTTCCCGTTCATCGCATGGATCGTTTCTCGCGTTCAAGCTCGCATGCGGGCCGGGTTCGCGCGGGGGAGTTCGGCCTGGGCTGAGATGGTGAACGTGCTGGCCGATACCATTCCTGGCATTCGCGTGGTGAAGGCGTTCGCTCAAGAACATCGGGAGATCGATCGCTTTCGGCAGCGGAATGATCAGGTGTTGCTCGCCAACGATCGGGTGAACCGTTTGTGGGCAGCATTCGCACCGATCATCACGTTCCTGACCGATATCGGATTGCTGATCATCTACGGTTTCGGTGCCTACCAAGTCTACCGTCGCGGCCTGACCGTGGGTGAACTGTCGGTCTTCATCATGTGGGTCAGTCGACTCTACCTGCGTTTGGACGATATGAGTCGACTGTTGGCGAATGCTCAGCGCACCGCGGCTGCTACCCATCGGATTTTTGAAATCCTCGATCGAGTTCCGAGCGTTGCCGAGGCCAAGCAACCGGTTCAGCCCGGGCGACTTCAAGGGAAGATCGAGATACGCAACATCACATTCCGATACGGTTCTCGCCAAGTTATTCACGATGTAAATCTGACGATCGAACCTGGCGAAATGATTGGTCTGGTGGGGCCGAGCGGCGCGGGAAAAAGCACGCTGGTGAACCTGGTCTGCCGCTTTTACGACGTAGCTACCGGAGCGATCGCGGTGGATGGCACCGATATACGCAACTATCCGATATCGGCCTATCGCAGCAACATCGGAATCGTCTTGCAGGAACCGTTCTTGTTCTTCGGGTCGATCGCGGAAAACATTGCATACGGTCGCCCCAACGCCACTCGCGAACAGATCATCGCCTCGGCCCGAGCCGCCAAAGCCCACGACTTTATCCTCAAGCTACCCGACGGTTATGACTCCATCGTCGGTGAACGAGGGCAGTCTTTGTCCGGCGGAGAAAGACAGCGTATATCGATCGCCCGGGCCTTGCTAACCGATCCTCGCATCCTGATCCTCGACGAAGCGACCTCGGCAGTGGACACTGAGACCGAACGTGAGATCCAAGAGGCACTTGATGTACTCGTGCAGGGACGCACCACGATCGCGATTGCTCACCGGATCAGCACACTACGCAAGGCAAATCGTATCGTGGTTCTCGAAAAAGGACGCATCACCGAAATAGGCAGCCATGAAGAGTTGATCGCACTGCGAGGCACCTACTACCGATTGCATCTGGCGCAGCAACAGATGCAAGCGGGAGAAGCGATCGCTGCCCCATGGTCCAATGACGCGGGCAATACATAAGTATCCAAAAGGTCGAGTCATGCACGCCGCACTCACTCAAACAGATCATCGACCATGGCCGATTCCCTCGCGTGCATGGACTTGGCGTCAATCATGGAAAGATCTGCTCTTCGCGCATTGGCCGGTTTCGGTCGATGTACTCCGTCCGCTGGTACCCAAGGGGCTTGAGATTCAGCAATTCGATGGCACTTCTTGGGTCGGCGTTGTACCGTTCCGCATGACGGGGGTGATGCGCCGACCGTTCCCCGATCTGCCGGGGGTTTCTGCGTTCCCCGAACTGAATGTGCGATTGTATGTCGAACGCGATGATAAGCCGGGGGTTTGGTTCTTGAGCCTCGATGCTGGGAATGCACTAGCCGTATGGGGGGCAAAGCGGTGGTTTCATCTCCCCTATTATTTTGCAGACATGAGTATGACGCCGAAGGGTGAAGGGTTCGATTTTTCCTCAAAACGTCGGACCGCATTCGCAGATACTGGAAGCAAGTTCGCGGCATTCTCATCTAGTTACCGACCGGTATCACCGGTTTTTGAAGCCAAGCCTGGAACCCTGGAACATTTCCTGACCGAGCGCTACTGCATGTATGCGATGAGTCGCGATGGAACGATGTATCGAGGGGATGTTCACCACGCACCCTGGCCCTTGCAGCAGGGGTCGGCAGAGATCGATGCGACGGACCTTTTGGCGACTCACCGTCTCGAGGTTCAGGGGGCACCGGTTCTTCATTTTTCTGCCGGAGTAGATGTGATAGTGTGGTCGCTCGAGCGACTGGGATAGAACCCGCGAGTTCGGCTCAGGTCTAGAATGTCCCTGCGGGGCTGTTTTGAATGGTGCGCTGTTTTGACGCATTGCAAATCCAAGCCTTGTCGGGAGCCGCTTAGGAGATACGCTAACGCGCCTGTGATGGTCCCGGAATCGGTATTTGCAAAGGAATTTTGCGGAAACGCATGCATCTCTGTTCGCGGGTAACGGCAAATCGGATTCCGTTAAAGCCGTGCAAAAGTCCGTTTAATTGCCCGAAGCGTTCGAGCCCGGCTTGAATTGAACCTGCGAACGGATTACTTTACAGCCTCTTCCGATGACTAAGGATTTTCCCTCGAAGAATTTTGGAAACGATCGATGAACAAACTGGGTTGGATCGCGACTGGAGCCTCGCGTAGTTGGACGGCAGTAATCGCTCTTTGTTTCGCTTTCACATTCCTTGCGCCGAGTATGGCATGGGGAGCAGGTGAGATGCATGGTGAAGCCGATCTCGTGCTTCCCGATCTTGCCAAAGTTCAGTTCTTTGGAATGCCGGGAACATATCTTCTGTACGGCGGGTTGGTCATTTGCCTCGCGGGTCTTGCCTTTGGGATGATGATTTACAGTCAACTCAAGCGCATGGATGTTCACAGCAGCATGCTGGAAGTGTCCGAGTTGATCTACGAGACGTGCAAAACGTACTTGGTTACCCAAGGAAAGTTCTTGGCGATGCTATGGGCGATCATTGCCGTGGTGATCGTTATGTACTTCGGCTGGCTGGAAGGTAAGCCAGCGGCAACCGTGGGGACGATTGTCCTGTTTAGTGTTGTCGGAATTCTAGGTAGCTACTTGGTGGCTTGGTTTGGTATTCGGGTAAACACCTTTGCGAATTCGCGAACCGCCCATGCGAGTTTGGTTGGCAAACCCTACCCGGTTTACGCGATCCCTCTCAAGGCAGGGATGAGTATTGGGATGATGCTGATCAGCGTCGAACTGCTGATGATGTTATGCATTTTGGTATTTCTGCCACGAGAAATTGCCGGTGCGTGCTTCATCGGCTTCGCGATCGGAGAAAGCCTCGGTGCGGCCGCTTTGCGAATCGCGGGAGGGATCTTTACCAAGATTGCCGATATCGGCTCCGATCTGATGAAGATCGTCTTCAAGATCAAGGAGGACGATGCTCGCAACCCAGGTGTGATTGCGGACTGCACAGGAGACAACGCGGGTGACTCGGTCGGTCCTAGCGCCGACGGGTTCGAGACGTACGGAGTGACCGGTGTTGCCCTGATCACCTTCATTTTGTTGGCCATCAACGAGAAGTCCGCCGGCGCCAATTTTGAGCAAATCCAGGTCCAGCTTTTGATTTGGCTTTTTGTGATGCGTGCAATGATGATTGTTGCATCGGTCGCTGCGTACTACCTGAATGAGAAGTGGACAGAATCTCAGTATGCAAACGCGACGAAGATGGATTTCGAGCATCCGCTGACCCGTTTGGTATGGGTCACTAGCGTTATCTCCATCGCTCTGACCTATTTGGTTTCACGCCTATTGATCCCCGATCTGGGTGGAAACTCGAATCTATGGTGGCAATTGTCCACCATTATTTCCTGCGGCACATTGGCAGGAGCGATTATTCCTGAGTTGGTCAAGGTTTTCACCTCCACCTCTTCGGGCCACGTCAAAGAGGTGGTCACTTCAAGCCGCGAAGGTGGTGCCTCCCTGAACATCCTCTCGGGCTTGGTCGCTGGAAACTATTCCTGCTTGTGGCTCGGAGTAAGCATCGTGGGTTTGATGGCGGTTGCATACAAGATCACCGATTTAGGAGGCTCAACCGGCTTAGGTGGAATGATGGTAGCGAAAGAGGTATTCGCTTTTGGTTTGGTGGCTTTCGGATTCCTTGGGATGGGTCCTGTCACCATCGCCGTCGATTCCTACGGGCCGGTGACCGATAACGCACAGAGCGTTTACGAATTGTCTTTGATCGAACAAGTGCCTGGCATTGAATCGGAACTGAAGTCCAAGTTCGGTATCGATGCGAACTTCGAATCCGCCAAGCACTTGTTGGAGGAAAACGATGGGGCTGGGAACACGTTCAAAGCGACTGCCAAGCCCGTGCTGATCGGCACGGCGGTCGTTGGAGCGACAACGATGATTTTCTCGATCATTATGCAGCTGACCAATAGCCTCACCGAAAATATCGACAAGCTATCTCTGCTGAACGCTCCCTTTGTCCTCGGACTTGTGACCGGTGGTTCGATCATCTACTGGTTCACCGGTGCGTCGATACAGGCGGTTACGACCGGTGCTTACCGGGCCGTCGAATACATCAAAGCGAATATCAAGCTCGACGGCGTCACCAAAGCGAGCGTTGAGGACAGCAAGAAGGTGGTTGAGATTTGCACGCAGTATGCGCAAAAAGGGATGTTTAACATCTTTATGGCTGTCTTCTTTGTCACGCTGGGATTCGCCTTCGTCGATCCCTATTTCTTTGTGGGATACTTGTTCTCGATCGCTATCTTCGGCCTCTACCAAGCGATTTTCATGGCCAATGCCGGGGGAGCTTGGGACAACGCGAAGAAAATCGTCGAAGTGGAACTGAAGATGAAAGGGACGCCTCTCCACGATGCGACCGTCGTCGGCGATACGGTTGGAGACCCGTTTAAGGATACCTCGAGCGTGGCCCTCAACCCGGTCATCAAGTTCACCACGCTCTTCGGGTTGCTAGCCGTTGCACTAGCGGTGAAGATCAGTGATCCCGAAGGCCCCAACGGTACAAACGGCGCGAATATTGCCCTGGCATGCGCGGTCGGCTTCCTCGCGATCGCTACCTTTTTCCTCTGGAACTCCTTCTACGGGATGCGGATTCGCAAGACGGAAGCTTAAGCGGCCGCGAAACCGAACCGTTACCAAGAATCAAAGGCATCGTCCTCCATGGGACGATGCCTTTTTCTTTGCTTCTCCAATACTCGAGATTACGGGGTAGATTACTCGGTGTCGACGGAAGGCTGAGTCGGCTCGACCGGCGAGCGACCACAGATCCGACGCCAAGCGGACAGTTGCCCCAAGTGGCTAGCGAAATGGGTTGTCATCAGGTGGGCCAAAACGTGACCCGCCGTCTTCAGGGGGCTGGTCGCCAAAAAAGGGACAGTGTGCGGGACATCGAGCTTCGCAGGTTCAATGGACTGGCAACGTTCGCGCACAGCTTCGAAGCCCGACACAATCTTTGCAACCAGCTCTTCCTTGCTTGGTTTTTCAGACGGAGCATTCCCGGCTGCCGAACCTCTCGCGAAACTTCGGTGCCAGTCTTTCGGGCACTGGAATCGAGCCCCGGCCGCGCGGAGCGCGTAGTCGGTGTAGACTGCAAGATGGCCGAGCGTCCACCGAGGCGGATTGAATCCTTCGCACGGTTGATTGTCCATCTCGGATTCGTCGATATCGCTCACTAACATCTGCAGATAATCGACCATAAACTGATTCAGCACGCATTCGTTTTCCAGCACGACACCACCTGCCGCCAACTTCGGCGCATCTATTTGTTTAATAAAAATCCGCGTTGGGACCGGCCAAACACAATCTGCTCAATTTAGCAAGTTTCTGGAGTAGCACCTACGGTGCTGTGAGATGACTTTGCGGTACCACTCACGGCAGGGTTGCGGAGTCGCGGACTTGGGGAGCGTCTCGCACTGCGCTGCGTTTGAAGGGAAATCGTTCGAAGTCGATGAAGGAAAGTAGGCCAAGCATCATGATCCATTGAAAGAGAAAAAGGTTCATGGAAAGCTCGATTCCGAGATGTAGTGCCAGTCCGGCAAGAATCGCATAATTGCGGATTGGTCGGATCCACAAAGCGATGGGGAGCAGGAATTCAATGAGCAGAGTACCCCAAGTGGCGATCTCGCTTGTCCAGGGTAGATCAAAAAAGGATTTCGGCACGGCTCGACCGTAATCATCGGAAAGCCTCGAGACAAACCAGACGGCGGTACCATTCCACCAACTAGCACCCTGGGTTTTGCATAAGGCGGTGGACGCATAGATGGCTGTCATCTCGATTTGAATCAATCGCAACCCCCAAGCATCGGCCTTGCCTGGCGTTTGTAGGTTTTGTGCCGTTGGTTTTCGTTTCCATAATGACCATCCGCAATCGAGGGGTAGCCAGATAAGCAGAAATGCCATGATTCGAAAAACGACATCTTCGCCATCGGTGATCAAAGGATTTCGGTTTTGAAACGACACCAACCAAACGAAGATAGCCGCTGCTTGAAATCGAGAAGCGATCCCTAGCAACATGAGAAGAGCATGTCCAATCAAAAGACCTAAGCAGATCTTTACCGTCAGGACATTTTGTGGAAACAGATACAGCAGAGACCAGCTTCCTGGGCTTGAGATTTTCTTGACGGTTTCTGCACTTAGGACCCCTGCATCGGTAAACCAACGTTCGGCATCGGGCCATGCGACCAAACTCTGAATCAGAATGATGATTGCAAAGCCAATCCGCATGACGGGAATGGTCCGCGGATCGCAACCGTCGAACAGAAATCGATCGAATGCGTCGCTCCATTTACCTAAGCGAATCATCACTGGGGATAGTCTCGCTTCACTAGGTATCTCACCGTCTCTGTTGTTACCAACTCGGTCGGTTTGGGAATTGGTTCTTCGTATGCCAAGTTGATGAGTGGGTGATGATGATGCAGGATGACTTGTTCGATAGGCGGTACGATCGGATCCGACGGGACAATGGTCAGGTCGTCAGTCAAGCGAATACCCCGTTCGACTTTCTCTCGGGTAGGTATCGACCGTTGCAGATAATCAGCGAGGTCATTGCTCGCCTGTTGATTGAGTACCGCTCGTTGGTAGTAATTCAAATGCCGGAACTTCAGGAACTTTGTTGCAATACTTTCCTGTGACCAGTCGGGAGACTTCCAGACTGCGATGTTTCCCGCGCCATCGCGCACCTCGCCGACGACAAATCCGGTGCGCATACCTGGGTTGGGAGCGAAGAGGGACCACTCTCCTTGGGCCAGTCCGAGGTATCCGAGTCCGAGCCGAACATTGGTCCGGATCCCCGAATGGGGAACCCAGGAATCCGGAATGACGTCTGCGGCAACTGCGATTGCAAACACGATTACAAAAGCGCGAATGAATAGGTTCACGATCTTCGGTCGACCGCGCTTTTCCATGGTTGATATGTCCAATACAGTCTGAGTTTCCAATCTTTCGAGTTTAGCGCGCCGCCAGTAAAGGCTATCTTTGGAATCGACGTTCCGATTACAATCTTTTGGAACCCTTTACCTTTTTTGCGACTTGGTGCGGTTGTGATGGCGCTGGATTGTCAATGATTCATACTTGCATCAAGAAAATTTCGGCTGTGCGAGCCAACCTTCGCGAGGCTCGTTTCAATCGCAATGAGTTAGCTGGTTCTCTCGGGGATCTGGGGACGTTCTTGCCTCTCTTGGTGGGGATGGCGACGGAAAACGGTCTCAGTTTTGCCTCAGCCCTTTTTTTCGCAGGCCTGTTCAACGTCGTTACCGGAATGGTTTACTCCATACCGATGGCGGTACAACCGATGAAGGCGATTGCGGCTGTCGCGCTCACCGAAGGGTTGACGGTATCGGAGATTCTCGCTGCGGGAGCCACGGTAAGTTTCGTTGTGCTGGTATTAGCTCTAACCGGCGGTATCGACTTGCTGAATCGACTGGTGCCTAAGAGTGTTGTGCGAGGATTGCAACTGGCGCTCGGGATGACACTGCTGATGAAGGGGATGCAGATGGTTGCGGGTACGAAGGTTTGGTTCGCAACCGACAGCATGTTAACTGGGATTGTTTGCGGCGCTCTGGTTCTCGTATTGTTTCATTCCAAGAAGATTCCGGTTGCGTTATTGCTATTCGGGCTTGGCTTGGCAATCGCTTTTTTCACCGATCCGAAAATGGCGATTTCGATCGGTTTCACACTTCCTCGCTGGACCCCGATCTCTTGGTCGGATTTCATGAGTGCATTTCCGAAGGCTGCATTGCCTCAGATCCCTCTAACGACGTTGAACTCCGTAGTTGCCGTATGTGCTCTGTCGTCGGATTTGTTTCCAAAGAGATCCGCGAGTCCCAAATCGGTCGCCATGTCGGTCGGGATCATGAATTTAGTATCGTGTTGGTTCGGAGCTATGCCGATGTGTCACGGGGCGGGTGGGCTGGCTGGTCAGTATCGATTCGGTGCTCGCACCAACGGATCCATTTTGTTTCTGGGCTGTGTGAAGATGCTGTTGGCTGTTCTCCTGGGTTCATCACTGATCGCGTTTTGCACCGCCTTTCCCAAGAGCGTCCTGGGAGTGTTGCTGATGTTTTCCGGAGCAGAGTTGGCGATGGTGACTCGAGATCAAGTTCTTCGGTCCGACGCATTCATCATGTTGTTGACGGCCGGTGCATGCATGGCACTCAACAACATCGCAATTGGCTTCACCCTTGGATTGGTGATTGGATCCTGTTTGCACATCGGATGGATTCGGTTGGATGAACACAGCGACCAATGAGGCAGCACCAAGAATCGAAGGCTCGGCGGATCAGCTTTTGGGAATCTCGCTTCGAATAGCTCGAGCCAAGGCATCGACTTCCTCTTCGCAGTTATAAACATGCGTCGAAACTCGAAAGTAATTGACGTTGCCGACTTCGACTAAATTGACTTCGATGCGATGGCGGTCCCAGAGTCTCTGACGCAATCGTTGCCCATCGATGGATAGCGGGACGATGAACGACGTAAGACCGGCCCGGAGTTGTGGTGTTTCGGGCGTTATGCAGCGCAAACCGCCGACTCCGTCGAGGGACTCGCGAACAAGCTGGCTGAGTTCCTGGAATCTGTTCCGTTTAGCAGTCTCGGGAATGGAATCGTGGAAATCGCAACATAGATGAATCACGCGCCAGGGAGTGATATCGCGCGTCCCTTCCATCTCGAATTGACGAATCCAAGGAGTGGATCCGAATTCGTTTCTGGCGTTTGGCTGCGAGCGGTCGTCGCGGTAGGCCCAGCTGACTTGCCAAGGCTCGAGGTGGTCCTCCATTCCATCTTCGACATATAAGAAGGCTGCGCCGACTGGTGCAAGGAACCATTTGTGGAGGTTAGCAGCGTAGAAATGGGCTCCGAGCTCGCTCAAATTCAATGGAATCATCCCCGGCGCATGGGCGCCATCGACGAAGACGAGTATTCCCGCCTCGCGCGCCTGTTGGATTATTGGCTTTAAAGGAAGAACGTGACCGGAGGAGTAGAGTACGTGGCTGACATAAAGAAGACGGGTTTGTTTGGTCCATTGAGATGTGATCGCATCGATATATCGATCGGGATCCTGCTGATCTAAGGGGAGTGAAGCCACACGAAGATTCCAACCTCGGCGCTTTGCAGCGCGTTCCCAAGCCATCCGCATCGATCCATACTCGTGGTCTGTCAACAAAATCTCCGAGTCCGTTGGCAGATTCGCTGACAGGCAGAATGTATTGATTGCCTGAGAGACATTAGTGAAAAAGACAAGTCGATCGGGGGTGGTCCCGACACGCAGAGATAAACGAAGACGCGAATGCCACAGTTCATCCCAGGGAGCACGCCAAGCAGCGCAGGTGGGATTATGAAAAAGTTCGACGCGGAGTTGCAAGGCTCGTGCGTGAACATTTTTGGGTACAAGTCCGGAGGTTCCCGTATTCAGGTAAATGAACGACTGGTCCATTTCGATGGATTCGCAAACTTGATGCCAATCAAATACCATGAAAAAACGTGTAGCTTTGCGGATTCCCGGAGGATCTTGTCACTTGTCAGATTTAGCGATTTGTTCCCTTGCCCAGTCGCTTGCCCAACCCAATAGGTTTGGTGGTGCTCCCCCGAATTGATCGATGATCTCCTTGCTATCTTTGAAGCCGAATTCTCCTAAAGCAAGGATACAAGCAAAGCGAACAAGATAGTTTTCCGGTTTGTCGGGAGGGAGATCTTTGATTCGTTCCCGAAGCTTGGCGCGCAAGTCTGGGTCGTTGGAATTCTTTCGGATTTGACCGATGGACCAGATCGCGGAGCAACGAGCGAGATTTCCCATTTTAAAGTCGTTTTTAGGGATGTACTTTTCCAGTATAGCGAACGCTGGTTCGTGTTTATGGCGACCAAACGTCTCGAGCATCAGGCTGAGCATGATGATTTCCGATTTCTCAAAAGTTCTAGTTCCTTTTTCTAGGCTGTCTGTCAATGAAAAGGCCTTTTCTCGGATCATGTCAAGCAAGGGACCAGGTTGCGATAGATCTCTAAGAGCCCAGGCCGCGTGCATGTGTACTTCCGCTTGAGGATGATCAAATAGTTCTAGGAGTCGTTCACATTTCGAGGCGTCTCCGAGTTCGGCGAGAAGGATGATGGCTTGTTCAATTCCTTTCCAATCGTTTCCTTCGAGTTCCGTTTGGATTATGGCATCGATTTCTTCTCGGTGCATGGACGCCAATTTTAGAAGTTGCAGTCGAGCGAGGTTTCGTAAGCGATCTTCGTCGTCATGAAGCATGCTGCTGGCGACATGGAGTGTTTTCGAAGGTTCACTTACCGATGCAACCTGAATTGCCAGCTCTCGAAAATGGGTGTCCGGATCGCTTTTCCATGCAATCATCAGTTCCTCAGCCACCTTAGGGGATTCCCGGGCCAAACAGTTAGCCGCGATTCGCTTGGCTGTTGAAGCCCCTTTATCGTGCACAGACAGGAGCAATTGCAATGACTCGTCATCCGAGTGTTGGATCAACAGGTAGGCTGCGATCATGTCTTTTCCGGGAAGATTGGATTCCAGGTATTTTCGTGCTAGTGCTGAGAGGCCAGACGATTGAATCTTTCCAAGCGATTCGGCAGCAAGGGAGCGGAGTTCGATGGATGCGGACTCCGATTCCAGGATGTCATTAAGAGTCTTCTGGTCTTCGTTGGTCCCTACGTTCCCTAGTCCTTCGATGGCGATTGCTGTGATAACAGCGGGGGATGATGGATCAAGTACTACCTTTCTCCAATGATCGAGAGCCACATCGCTCCTCCATCGAATGAGGGCTTTCTGGACTTCTTGATTGGATACCGGGTCGTTTCGAGAGAGTTCCCAGAGTTTTGTCGCATGGGTTCCATCATCCAATAGGCAGGCCGCCGAGGTCAATGTGCGGCGATTCAAGATCGATTCGTCGGACCGAGTCAATGCACTGACGAGTCGCTCGATTGCCTTCGCCTTGTCTCCAAATCCTGGGCGATCATGATTGACGCAGATCATGCGGGCCGTTTCGAGGCGAATCTGGGATTGGTCCGACAAGAGATTATCGAAGTCGATGGACACGCTTTGTGCGAGACGGTTATTGTTCCAAATATCGCCGAGGTTCGGTTGTACTTCCCAAAGGTGTTGAAGTGGCTCGGTGGATTGTCCGCGTGTCACGCTCGGAGCGACGACCAGAAACAGTATGCAACTGAATGCACGCCACGAAAGCTGCAGACTTGTATTCAGGGTGGTGCGAGTCATGTAGTGATGATGGAGATTCGGTCGTTCATTCATGATGGATTAGCCCGGTCGAGTCATGCGCCAAGTGCGAAAAGCGAGCAGACAGAGAGCAACTAGACTTATCGACAGCCCGACATACCATCCTCGCGGTGTCAAGGAATAGGTTCCAAAACCGGGTGCTTTGATTTCCGAGAGAGCGATCGCGGCTGGGTTCAGCAAAAGGGCGTTTTCCACCAAAACCGGACCAAACGGGCTTCCACGGAAGACCCAAATCAGCATTGTGCCCGCAATGAGGATGAGCAAGACGGTGTAGCTGGTCGCGGTTGCAACCGCGGTTGATTTTGAGAAGGCACTGATGCAAGCGCTGATCATCGTGATCATACCTGCAGCAATCGTTAGAGATACTAGGACATTGCCAACCTGTCCACTCACGGAGGGTTGGATGTAGGCCATGGTGATATATCCAGGCAGTGTTGCTCCTAGGAGGAGCATCAGTGTGATGGCGATGCTCAAGAGTTTTCCTACAACGATGCGCCACGGCGATATAGGGGCAGCGCGGAGCAATTGCCAACCTCCGCTCTCGATCTCGGAAGCTATCACATTAGCTCCGAGACTGGGGCCTAGGAGCATAAGCAAGCCTATTTGCAAAATGACCAGCGAGGCAGCGATTCGGTCAACACCCCATTTCACAGTTCCGGTTGTTGCTACCACTGCAACGATGAGAGAGATGATTGCACACACGGAAACCAGACGCATGAGCCAGTGCAAACGACCAAATCTCCGCGTACGAAACTCCTTCACCATGACAGGATTGAGCCAGAATGGAATATCGGATTTTCGTCGCTTTGGATCGACGAGGAAGAAAAGTCTTCGCCACCACGTAGAAGTATTGGTGTCGATCACTTTGCCGGCAGGTTTCGCCCGATCCAATAGTAAGGGATCGAGCATTCGAATCGTCATAACGGAGAAAAGGATCGCGACAACAATAGATACCATTACAAACCAAACCCAACCCGACTGAATCCCCATCGCTTGAGCAGTTCCTTGCGATCCGGTGATCTCTTGCAAGGCGGGGATGGGTGAAAGGCTGGTGATTGCTCGCGAGACAAGTGCGATCGTGCCTGTCTGCTTTCCAACGAGTACGCTTGGACCGATAGAAAGCAACGACAGGCACAAGATAATTGCGTAGGTCGATTGAAGGCTTGCTTCGCCGGATTGCGCCCGTGCGCTAATCCATAGACCAAGGGCGGAATATTGAAATGTCATTCCTACCAAAACTAAGAGCAGAGGAAGGATGTGCCCGCTGACAGATACACCTCCCATCGCATAGCAGGCAAAAATGGCTGGTAGACTCACAGAGAAGAGAATGCAGCCGAGCAGGAAATTTCCGAGCAATTTGCCGATGAAGATTTGCGATGGAGAAGTTGGAGAATTAAGCAGTAAGGCTAAGGTCTTCTTTTGTTTTTCGCCTACGATTGCTGTCGCGGGAAACGCTGGGATCAACAACATCACCGCACCCGCAACAGCAAATGCTACGGGACGAAAAATCGCCATGGCTCCTTGGCTGGCCAAATCGATTGTGGCATCTGTCGGCCATCGCAAGACGACAAGAAGCGAAGATACAAACGCTATGGCGATGGCAGCCAGGATGGTTTTGGTGCTCCGCAGTCTCCCAAGGAGTTCGCGCCACAAGACCGGATTATGCAAAACGATGGAATCAGTCACTGAAAACTCGGGATCGCGATAAGGAGTTGGGTAAACGGCCGTTGCGTTTTTGGTATGTGAATGGGAGCCTAATCGTTTGCGGCGGCAACGGTGAGGAATGCGTCCTCGAGGTCGCTGGTCACTTCTCGGAATTGCGTTACTCTTACTCCTGATTGAACCATTTGACGCAGGATATCTGCCAATTCCGACTCAGAGCGGACGGTTGGGAATCGAAGTGTCCGTTCCGGTTCGCTGATCGATATACCCTCGGAATCATCGAGCAGTGACGATAGTGTTTTCTTTGCGCCGGCGAGGAGTTCGTCTTGAGCGAGTTGGACTTCATAGCTGCGCTGAGGACATAGGCGGCTCATGACCTCATCCTGGCTGCCAAAGGCTCGCAATTTTCCGGCAGTTACGATTGCCACTACATTGCAGATCCGCGAAAGTTCCGGAAGGATGTGGCTGGTAACAATGAGAGTCTTCCCTGAGGCAGCCAACTTCAGGAGCAACTCGCGCATCTCGATTCGAGCTTTGGGGTCTAGTCCGTTGGCGGGCTCGTCGAGAATGAGGACCTCGGGATCGTGCAACAGAGTCCTTGCGATGCCGACGCGTTGTTGCATGCCATGGCTAAGACTTTCGACAAATTTATCCTTCATGGAGGCGGTACCGGTAATGTTGAGTACTTCCTCGATGCGGTCGCGCCTTTTGCGAGTCGGAATACGAAATATGGCGCCGAAGAAATCAAGGTACTCGTGAACTCGCATATTATCGTAAGAGCCAAAACGATCCGGCATGTATCCGACCACTTGCTTGATGCGCGCTCCGTGTTTGCTGCAGTCGACACCTGCGATGGTTGCAGATCCAGATGTGGGGCGCGAGAGCCCGACGAGAATCTTAATGGTCGTCGTCTTCCCTGCGCCATTGGGTCCAATAAAACCAAGGATTTGGCCGCGAGAAACGCTGATCGTCAGACTATCCAAAGCGGTGAATTCACCGTAGCGTTTGGTCAATTGATGGGTTTCAACAACAGGTTCCGACATGGTGCTTCGATTCTTTTTTGCGGATGGATTTATCGGTTGGCGGTTTCTTCGTTTGCTACCGAACTGTTCCAAGCATGTTTGGCTCGGACGTTGCCACGTACTGCTAGACGGAGATGGCGTATTCGCCAAGGCAGAGTTCCGCCCGGTTCTCGATCCCTGGACACTTCAATTTTCATCCTGAGCTTGCCGTTTCCAAACGTCTCCAGCAAGAGCGGATCATCCAACTCGGATTCCCAGGGGAGGGATGGTGCATCGAGTTCTACCAATTGGCTCGATGTGCTGTCAGTCGGATGGACGAATGACAAGCGAGCAGTGCGCCGAGGAGCTTCGATATCCCAACTGATTTGGATCGATTTCGCTTGTATGGGCACAACCTCATCAGGCAAAACGAATTCAACCACGGTTGTCGAAGGGTTGGACGACTGGGTAATCCATTTGCCGATGCCGTCCATGAAGATTGGTGTCGACACCCCTAGGTCTGTATTCTGAATCGTAATGAAGGGGTGTGGTACCAAGACTTCCTCACCAATCGCCGCTTTCTGAAGGACTACGGGGAATGAGACTAATGCGGCACCTCGGCTTTCCAGGGGGCTTTTCCAACGTGGGCTGTCCAAAGACAAATTGGACCAACCGACCAAGGTACGTTTCTGAACTTGCAGCCGATCATTACCCCCAAAATAACTTCGATAGAGTTCGGCGCGTCGTCGTTGTTCGTCGTCCACCATGGATTGCAGCGTCCAACGTTCCCCTTCGGCGGGGTACTTGCCATCGACCAGGATAGTCCTGCCATCTTTTGTCTTCCCAAGGGCGGGAGCGCCAGGCACGAAGCTCATGATTGGATCCGACAAGGGATCAGGAAAATCCGCAGGTAGTTGCACTTCCAACCCGTTGGCAGTCCATTTCCCCTGCACGACCATAGAGTTGTCTGGCAACAAAGAATCGGTTGTGTATCGCCAAGTACCTGCTGGCCATGCCGCATTCGTCATTTGCCAATGTTCCAAATCATCGCGAACCACAGCGGTAATGCCGCTCTGTATCTTCGGATCCGGAATAGCGAAACCATTTCGCACAGCCTCCAGATCCATCGATGCTGGAGTTTCCAAGTAGACCGCAGCAGATTCTCGCAGCGATCCGCCTGATGGGTTGTCGAATTGAATCCATTGAAGAATAGACACCGTATTTGGGATATCCTTCCTCTGGAGAATTCCGGCCAGAGCTATGGGGGCGGACGCAACTATTGAGAGGGCCGGTAGCAGCCAACCGATTCCCGAAACCTCTCGACCTGTCAATCTCCAGATGCAGATTGCTGCCAACGCAACACAAAACGAGAGGAGCATTGAGGTCACAAACCCTCGAGAAACGACCGGATTCCCGATTCTCTCTAATGGATAAGATATTTCCGGTAGCTTCAGCAGCGGTGCTGACCTTTGTACATATAACGTATCGGTGATGCTCTTTGCCCATTTCCGCAACTCGTAGTCGCAGAAGTAGCTGGGGTCTTGACCAGGCGTTTTTCTTGGCTCAATCCAACCTTCCGCATCCAGCATTGTCAGGATCAATTCGCCTCTTCCTACGGGCAGCAGAAGAGACGCAGGCCAACCATCGATGCTGTGCAAAACCTCGCCACCTGCATGTGTAATTCTTTTGAATGGTATAGAGCGTTCATAAGTTGACGTTCGATCTGCAACGGACAGGTCCACGTTCTTGATATCGACTTGCAAATGCCTTAGCCCAATCGTGTCGATGTGCCGAATGGACTGATGGTTTTCGAGCAACGGAGTGATGAGGGACGTGTCGATATCGTCGAGCATCACCCAAATGCGACCTCCACGCGCGAGGAATGCGCGAAGGATACTGATCGAGGCCTGATCCCTCAGGTATCTCGGATCAGCCAAGATCAACAAATCAATACTTTTCCAATCCAACCAATTTAGCGGTAGTGGCCCGGCCTCGAAACCGAGGCAATTGATCGTCAACTCGGCATCGACACGGCTCGCGATCGCACATTCCATGGTGTCGAACACAGGCTTCTCCTGCCATCGCCATTCAGGTGGAGGCATAGGCTCCGTCCCCATAGCTAATGCGGTTGCGATGTTGCGTTTGTTCTGCGGTCGCCAGACGGTGACACGGCGAGTTCCTGACTCTTCGCTGCTAACGAGAGAAACTTCTCGACCATCTCGAATCGTGAGCATCGTGACGTCGATTTCCAATTTGTCGTCCAGACTCGTGCTGGGAATGCGGACCGGAAATTCGTAAACGCTAATGCCCTGTGCGTCGACTCGGACACGACATCGGTCCTCGGAGGTCAATTCCGTCGTCAACTTGGCAACCAGCATGCCTTCTTGAGATGAGTCCCCGGTGTTTCGAACTTGGCAACGAATGACAATCGCCCCACCAGGACCTGCCGAACCTTGAGGTGCCAGGCCAGCCGACTCAAGCTTCAGCCCCTCATTCCCATGAACGCTTCGAATCTGTAGTGAAATGATCATCCATGCGAACAGTGCTAAGAGAATCCGATTCCCCGGCCGAACATTGGGAATTAGGGTGGCTAGGCGGGCAAACACTTAAAGATCCTCCGCCCGCTCATTAACCTTCTCGAGAATATCCAGCAGCACTCGATCGACTTCAATTCCTTCGGCTTGCGCTTCGAAGTTGAGCAACACTCGATGCCTTAACGAGGGAAGCAACACGCGTCGGATGTCTTCGAAGCTAACGTTGTAACGTCCGTCGAGCAGAGCTCGCACCTTGGATGCCAAGGCGATTGTCTGGGCGCCACGAGGGCTTGCTCCCCAACGGATGTATTGGTTGGTAACCGGTGGGGCCAGCGGGCCATCGGGATGGGTTGCCAAGATCAAACGCGCGATATAGTCCTGCACGTGCTTGGCCAATACCACCTGTCGGACCAGTTGTTGCCAGTGCAAAATCTCCTGGCCATCCATTACTTTATCGGGCACGACCGTCACGCCGCGCGTGGTTCGATCGATGATGGTATTGAGTTCTTCGCGACCGGAATAACCCACGACGAGTTTGAATAAGAAACGGTCCAATTGAGCTTCGGGAAGAGGATAGGTGCCTTCCTGTTCAATCGGGTTTTGAGTTGCCAAAACGAAGAAAGGTTTCTTCAGCTCGTATCGGATCCCCGCTACCGTGACGGTTCCTTCCTGCATCGTTTCGAGGAGTGCAGATTGTGTTTTGGGTGTGGCGCGGTTGATTTCGTCCGCCAAACAGATTTGGGTGAAGATCGGTCCCTTCTGAAACTGGAATTCGCGTCGCCCTTCGTTCTCCACAATCATGTTGGTGCCGAGGATGTCAGAGGGCATCAGATCGGGGGTGAACTGAACGCGATTGAAGTCGAGCGAGAGGGTTTCCGAGAGCGTGCGAATCAACATGGTCTTGCCAAGGCCTGGCACGCCCTCTAGCAAACAGTGCCCACCGACGAACATCGCTGTGAGCACGCCGTGGACAATCTCATCGTGTCCAACGATGACTCGACCGATTTGTTCACGCACGGCAGCGTACCGTTCACGGAAACGCAACGCCTCCTGCTGCATGGACTCGACAACATCGCTCATCTGTTGGTGCTTTCTCGATCAGGTGAAAAGTGGACTCAGGAGAAGAAGTATCGTATCAGTTTTGTTTTTTCTTGGCTTGCCTTTTTGCTTCCAGCAAGCGCGACGTGTAACTCTTTTCGTCTTCCGCGGGAGACATCCCCGATGCCTGCGGGGAGGGTTTGGCAGGTTCTCGAGGGGCGGAATCCTGTTTTCCGAATGCATCCGCTGCGCTTGGGGCTGTCGCCGAAGGTTCGGCTTCCGAAGGAGTAGGGATTTCGAGAGAAACGCTAGATCGTTGACGGTCCAACTCGTCGGAAACATTCGACTTGCGGGATCGCAATCGATCGAGGCTTTGCTGCCGCTTGATGTCCGAGTCGCTCGTCGGTCTGCGGCGCAGACGCTGCGCCATCCATCGCAAAGGAACACCCAGATCCAACGCGACTCTCCTGACGAAGACATCCGCAAAGAAGAGGGAAGCACCCAGTAGTACGGCGTAGGGCCAGATATCCTGCAGCGACTTTGCGGGCGGCACACCGCTTCGATAGGTGTCGATTTCAAGAACTTTATCGAGTGCGTCCATGTCCAAGGTTGGAAACACTTTGCCTGACTCGCCTCCTTGCGGCGTTTGGGTTGCGATCTGCTCGAGCAAGCGAAAGTTTGCCTGGCGGACTCGATACTCATCCGAAAACGGAACCGTCACGCCGGTGGTGATCGTCGGTTTACCGGCCCCAGGATTGACGCTGACCATGAAACTGCCCGATTGCTCGGGGATGAACTCGCCGATGTATCGGCCCGGAGCTTGCTGACGTAGAGGCACTGTGATCGGCTTGAGGTCCGGGCCAATGGCCGTCGCATTCATGTCGAGGAAATTCAGGAATTGGTCGTTGGCATCCATCGCGTTGACGACGATCTGCACGCGTCCCTCTTTCGCGTTGGTGGCGATGTTGAATTTGCCTTCATCTCCCGAAGGCCGCATGGTCCAGCGAACCATTTGCGAGAAAAACTGATCGTAGTAGGGGGACCCCACCCAATCGGTCGCCCATCGTTTGCCCGCATCGGTGGTAAATACGGCCGTGCGTCCGAGTCCGTAGGTCCATGTCGCCAGGAGCGATGCGGTCTCGGGCTCTGTGGGTTTGGGAGACAGCAACGGTACTTCCACTAGGGGACTGTCTTTGCGTTCGGTCAGCACGAAGCCGCGGATGCGAGGGAGTTGTCCGGTTAATCCCGACATCACTTCGTGGCCGGGCAATTGATTGATCGGCATCACGCCACCTTCGGGTTCGTAAACCAGCGGACGGGATACACGCTGTGCCTCGCGCATAAATATCTTCGGCAATGTACCTGCGTTGGTCACCTCGTAATAATTGCCTCCGGTGCGATTGGCGATTCGTTTCAATTCCGCAGTCCCGACAACCCCGTGGGCACCGACTGCGACGGTCGAGATTTTGATTTTATTGTTGCTGAAGTCATTCAGTACCCCGTTGGACGCGGAAGTCGGGTCGCCGTCGCTGATGATGATCATGTGCTTGACCGATGCATTCACTTTTTTGAGTGAAGCGATGGCCAACTTCAAGCTCGAGTCGAAATCAGGCATATCGCCGGGGACCATTCGGGACATACGGGACTTCATCATCGCCCGATTTTCGCCGACCTTGATAAGGCCTTGGGATTGTGTTCCCCAGAGCCACTTGTCGTTTTGCATGTCGTATTGAACCACTCCGCAGTAGTCTTGAGGGCCCAGAGCATTGAGGGCCGCCTTGCCGACCATTTTCTGCCAGTAATTCCCTTCGGACATTTCGGATGCATGCATGACCATCGCCAACGCGCCGACCGCTTCGACCTTGGTATTCTTGATCGCGAAATCCACCGGCATAGCGGATTCGAGTTTGGTGTTGGTCCAGCCGCCAGCGCCAAACGCTTCGGGACCGCCGAGCATGAGCAACCCCATGCCAAACTGTTGAACGCTCTGCACAAGCATTTCGATTTGATCGTCGGTGATGGAGATGATCTGAGAAGCGTTTTCGCCGCTGGCACGGGGCACGCCGGCCAAGACTACCGAATCGTACGTTTGCAGTTCGACCAGACTGGAGAATAGATTTGCGGTAGTGCGGACATCGACATCGATGTCGTTGCGTCGCAATGCTTCTACCATCGAGTCGTAATTGCCGGGATTGTTCGCGTCCTCGATCAACATGACCCGCCCGCGTCCGCGAGCGTAGGTGAACGCCGTCGCGCGATTGTTCTGTGCGATCGTATCGGCTTCTCGCTCCTTGGTGATGAACTCCGCCTCGTAGGTATAGCCAGCTGTCTCTTCGATCCGGTGAGGAATAGGAACCACATTGATATCGCGATCGAGAGTGTAGGGAGCGTCAACGAGCGTCTCGATTTGGTTGCCAATCCGCCGCAGGACTCGCAATCGCCCCTCGATCTCCTTGGCATCGGTGCCCGCTTCTTGATAGCGATTGATCACTACCCGAGCTTCCACCGTTTGACCCTGTCGCACGTAGCCAGGAACATCGATCTTCTCGACCAAGACTTCGGTCGAGGAATCGAGGCGCACAGGGATGACATCGATGCCGATTCCGGTTTCCGCCAAACGTTTGGCGGTCGTCTCCGCTGAACCGAGGGTCTGGTTACCATCGGTGAGTATCACGATTCGTTTCGCGGAGTCCTCGAGAAAGCTGGCCGCCGCCAACTTGAGTGCACCCTCGATATTGGTGGCATCCGTTTTACCGAGATAGCTTTCCGGTTGGTTCAGTGGCGGCAAATTCTCGTCCAGCGGCGGAATCTCGATCGAGGCCTCGCGACCGAAGATGATCAGTCCTGCACGATCGTTTCGATTGTTGCTCGTTCTGCGAAACTTTTTCACACTCTCGACTGCATAACGAAGCATCAACTGCCGTTTGGCAAGCGGGATCGAGTCGCTTTGATCCAGCAAGTAAATAACAGTCTGACGGTCACTGGTCCAAATCCATTGAACCCCGGCAAGGGCTGCGATGACCAACAACAGAACGAGCGAACGGAGGACAAGTGCCAGCCCTCTGCGAACTGGCCCCAAGCCAGCCAGTGAGCGAGCACCGATCCACCATGCGATCGGTATCAAGATCAACAGCACCAACATCCATGGGTACTGGAAGTCGATTTGAAAATTGCCCATACGGCCCCGTTTCTTTCCTTGGAACTCGGATAACATTATGGGCTAATGGTGGCATCGTCTGCCAGATGGGAAGCTCGTATTTTCCGGCTCCTCCTACCCTGTATTCATCATGGAAATCAACGGAATCGAAATCGAGGGTACTTTCGCGGAAGCTTTTGATATGACCGCGACGCGTGTCATCATCACTGC
>JBILVV010000237.1:0-7410 GCA_044370255.1 Pirellula sp. | reverse complement strand
CTCGGTTACAATACTTCTCCACGCCCATCGCAAAGCCTCTGGGCGTGCCACCCGAACGAAGCGTGCCACCCGGATGCTTGCGCAGCCGATTGTCTGGTTCATCGTCGATCGATCGTCAATTCACTGCGAGCGTCGTTCATTTTCGATCTGCCAGATCGACGAAGAGTATCATCGAGGGGTTGCCGACCGGTGCATATTGGCCGGTGAATCGAAGTTTGCCTGTCTGCTGATCGACCTCGAATACGACCACATGGTCCGCGCGTTGGTTGCAACAATAGAGGAACCGGCCGCTCGGATCGAACGCAAAGCTACGAGGATAATCGCCGCGCGTCCATTCTTCCCCTACGTAAGACAACTCTCCCTGAGCGCCGACGGCGAAGATACCGATGCTGTCGTGCAATCGATTACCTGCGTAGACGAAACGTCCGTCGTGGGAGAATAGAACTTCGGAGCAAAAATTGCTACCTGCGTATCCTGGCGGCAACGTAGAAATCGTTTGGCGCGGCGTGAGCTTGCCCGTTACAGCATCGTAGTCGAAACGCACGAGAGTCGAGCCCTCTTCTTGTATCGCTACCAGCCACTTGCCGTTGGGATGAAAGTGAAAATGGCGAGGTCCATCGCCCGGCGGCAGCGAGATAAACGGGGTCGCAGCTGGCGATAGCTTTCCTGTCTGGCTGTCGAATGCCCACACATAGATTCGGTCGAGGCCAAGATCGATGTGGAGAACAAAACGCCCCGATGCATCGGACTCGATCATGTGAGCATGTGTTCGGTCGTGACCGCTGATGGCAAAGCTCCCTTGGGGCGCGTTTTGTGCTCGCGTCGGACCGATCTCACCTTCGTCTAGGATGGTTTGCGACGGTTCGCCAACGCGACCATCAGCCAGAATCGGCAACACCGAGATCGAGCCACCGAAGTAGTTCGCGACCAAGAGATACCGTTGCGATGGATGGACTGCGACATACGTCGGGCCGGCACCGCCAGCACGAACCGTGTTGAGCAATTTCAATTCACCTGAGCTCGGATCGATCGCAAACGAACTGACCGATCCTTCGCGATTGTCTCCCACCCGATCGGTCTCATTGGCGGAGTAGAGATGCGTTCTTTCGCGGTTGGCTGCAAGGCAACTCGGGCTGGTCCCAAGATCGAATGTTCCCGACGGGATCATCGAACCATCGCGACGATTGATTTGGAAGACATGGATACCGCGTCCGTTACCCGGGGGAAGGTCGACTTGCGTGGGTAGGGTATCTTTTAGTGGCGAGCTGAAGGTACCGACATACGCCATCAGAGGCCGATCTTGAGGAGCGGCAAGCAGTTTCGAAAAACTGCCTGCGGAGATCGCGGACGCGTATCCTGCGGTAGCGTGAAGGAAGTGGCGTCGATCGAGCATGTCATTCCTCCTAAGTTCGCTGAGGGGCCCAGTCGAAAGGGGCCCAGTCGAAAGGGGTTATGTCTTGACCTGCCAAGTCGTACCGGACTTGCCATCCTGAATGGCAACTCCGATGGCTTGCAAGCCGTCTCGGACCGCGTCCGAGGTTGCGAAATCCTTGCGCACTCGGGCATCGGCTCGCAACTTGATAATCAGTTCCATCAACTCACCCACTAGTTTACCGGAACTGTCATCCGTCGAGGACTTGGGGACCGGCTTTAAGAAGATGCCGAGTAGGGCTGCCATTTCTCGAAGGATCTGCATCCCTTGCTGCAAAGCTTCGATGCCTGCGGGTGATTTGTTTTCTTCGAGCGACTGCCCGTCGATGAATCGATTGAGTGCGCGTGCCATCTCGAATAGGTCGGCCGTCGCACCGCCCGTATTGAAGTCGTCATCCATCTTGGTAAGGAATGACTCGCGAAGCGGGATCAGTTCATTGATGAGTGCATTGGATGGGGAGGGCGGTACAAAGTCCGTGCGGCGTGTTGAGAAGTTAAGATCGTAAACGCTACTCCCCGTGATGCGTTGGAATCGATCAAACAATCGATAGAAGGCTTCGAGAGCGGTGCCTGCTTCGAGTAGCGGTTCATCGCCGAAGATGGTGGTCGAGCGATAATGGGAACGGAGCAGGAAGAAGCGGATCCGTTCGCCGGTATGCCGAGCGATCAAAGAAGCGAGCCCTCCCGCACCTTTGCTGCGCGAGATCTTTCCCGATACGGCATCTGCGACTGTTGCGGGTTCCGCCCCTGCATTTGGTTCTGTTCCCGCATCGCGTTCCGACCGACCGCCGACTTTGCCCGCTTCGGTCGACGCTCGCATCAGGCCATTGTGCAGCCAGTACCGGACCATCGGTTGGCCGTGGCAGCAGCGGCTTTGCGCCAACTCGTTTTCATGATGTGGGAAGACGAGGTCAAGCCCACCACCGTGAATATCAAAAGTTTTACCCAGGATGCCGCGGCTCATGGCGGAGCATTCGATGTGCCAGCCAGGGCGACCATCACCCCAGGGGCTCGGCCAACTCGGTTCGCCCGGCTTGGCAGATTTCCACAGGGCGAAGTCACCGGCAGAACGCTTGCGCGAGGCGGCGCCACCCCCTTCGCCTTGTTGTTCGTCGGCAGAGCGGTTGCTCAGACGCCCGTATTCCGGGTCCTTGGCCACATCGAAAAAGACATCACCATCGCTTTCGTAAGCGAACCCGCGTTGGATCAGTTCCTCGATGAAAGCGATGATTTCGTCGATGTTGTCGGTAGCCCGCGGCATGCGGTCGATCTGGTCCACCCCGAGCGACTGCAGGTTAGACAAATAGTCCGCCGTCATCTGGGTTGCCAATTGAAACATCGATATCCCGCGTTGTTGGGACCTCTGAATCAATTTGTCGTCCACATCGGTGATATTCACCACCCAGGTCACATCGTAGCCGCAGTAGCTCAAATAGCGTTTAATCGTGTCGAAGATTACGGGTCCTACCATGTGACCGATATGCGCCTCGGCATATACGGTAGGTCCACATAAATACATCCCAACCCGCCCCGGCTCGATCGTCTCGAAGGGTTCTTTGGTTTTCGTGAGCGTGTTATAGACCCGAATCGGATAGCGAGGCGAGGAGTCTGGCATAGCTAGCGTCTGACAACACCGTGATTGGCGAACACACAAAACGGAATAAATGCTATATGATATGGCCGAGGTCGCAAGTTAGCGATTTGCTTGCAGGCCGTCCATCGCAATCCCGTTCTGGGCTACCAAAAATACCACAGAAGATGGCTGATTCATGACCCTAGAAATCCAATTCGAGTCCGCTGGCCTCACCGACTCCGGTTCGGTTCGAGCAGAGAACCAAGACCAGTACTTCGTAGCTGAATTGTCTCGATGCATGCAATCGGTTTCGAGTTCCCTCTCGTTTCAGCAGGGGGGGCAACTCACTGGCGGGACGCTTGGCCAACTACTCATGGTCGCCGACGGCATGGGCGGGCATCGCGCCGGAGCAGATGCGAGCCGCTTGGCTATCGAGTATTTCGTCGCCTCCATCCTCAATCGCATCGCTTGGCTGTTTCCGAAATCTGATGGCGATGAGTTGGCCATGATCGAGGATCTCAAAGCTATCATGAGTCAATCGCATCGCGAGATCGAAAGGCTGTCTCAGCAAGATCCCGAAATGTTTGGGATGGGGACTACGTTCACGATGGCTTATGTGATTTGGCCTCGGATGTACATTGTTCATGCGGGAGATTCACGCTGCTATTTATTTCGCAAAGGGAAACTGCAGGTCCTGACCCGCGACCATACTGTGGCTGAACGCTCGAACGTTTTGACCAATGCACTCGGAGCGGGTAGCCAAGGGGTGCATGCAGAAATTCGGACAGTGCCGCTCGAAGAAGATGACCTAGTTCTTCTGTGTAGCGACGGACTGAATAAACATGTGGACGATCTCCTCTTGCGGCAAGCGATCGTCGAGAACAAAGACCTAAGCGGGTTGTGTCGTTCGCTGGTGGACCATGCCAACAACAACGGTGGGACCGACAACATTACCGTGGTGGTTGGCCGTTGGGTCAGAGCCACGCACGCCGATGGCATGCCGATTTTCGAAGAGTTTCGTGGGCAGTCCTCGCTGTTTCGAGAGATTGCATTTCCGCCTGAAGAAACCGAAACAGCTGACATCGAGACCATTCATCTTTCTTCCTACGATCTGCGGGAATATCCAACCGAATCGCTCGACGAGGAAGACTGAGTCGGCCCTTCCATGCATTCCGCTCTTGCTAACGCGTTGTTCCTCCCTACCTTTGCCTGGAACTACTGTCTTGGCCGAGTTCTAGGACGCAGGCACTGGTGGGATGCGGTTACCGACAATGTGATCCTAGGCGCCCTACCCCTGCGTCGAGACGTCCCGAAACTTGCCCACCTCGGAGTACGCGGGGTCATCAATATGTGTCGGGAGTATCGAGGCCCTGTGAGCGAGTACGATCGACTAGGGATCGAGCAATTATGGCTACCGACAGTCGACTTCAACCCGCCAAGTTTGCCCGACGTGGAACGCGGGGTCGATTTCCTGGACAAAATGACCGCTGCGCGAAAAACCGTCTACGTTCACTGCAAGGCTGGTAGGGCCCGAAGTGCAACGGTCGTTCTGTGCTGGTTAGTCCGTTCCAAGGGAATGACACCCGAGGAAGCGCAAGCCCACCTGCTTCGCGTCCGCCCTCATGTCAACTCCCGCTTGCTCGAGCGGCCGGTTGTCCGAACCTTTCTGAAATTTTAGATATTTTCACGCAATAAAATTTGCCGCTCAGGAAATTTTTTCTCATCCGCGAATTCTTGTGTTTTGCCCGCAAACCCATGGAATATGCGTCTTCGGGGCGGGGACTCTCCCCCATCCGCACGATCGTTTTTTCCGAAAAACTGGTCGCACAGGAACTTCTTTAGAAAATCTGCTTCTAATCTCGTGAAAAATTGGATTGAGCATCACGCGTGGAAAACTCGCGCGCCAAACGGAGTTGATTTGGCAAACTGGGGGACCTGCGCAAGAAGTGCATTGCATTCGAGTCTCCGTCCAACTACCTTCAATCCTACGGAATTGGCGTTTGTGGGTTTGCCCGGCCGGCGCTCCCTCTTCAGTACCCCTTCTTTTTCGTTTTCAAGGTTGAACACCAGATGAACATTTCCCCAACGCGTAAGCATCGCAAAGTTTATGGGAACAAGAGTTCGTTGAAGAAGCTTTTCCTGCGTAGTTTGCGTATGGAAAATCTCGAGCGTCGGGAATTGATGGCTGCGGATATCGATGCATACACACCCTTTCACAACGGCCTGATCCCTCAGGATGTTGATGGCGACTTTCACGTCTCGCCCCTGGATGCCTTGATGGTGATCAACAGTCTCAATACTTCAGGAGCAGGTGGTCTTCTTGGACGCACTCCCCCCAGCGCCCGAACCGGGATGGTGGACACCGATGGAGACAACCTTCTTTCCCCATTGGATGTGTTGAATGTTATCAACACTCTCAACCGACCCGAGGGAGAGTTAGACCCGCCAGACGAAGTTGCCGTCAGCTACGAGTTCTACCGCGTGAAACCTGATGGCACCGCAGGCGATCAGATCGAAGACATCACGGACAATGGGAGGGACGATGTCAGTATCAACGCCGGGGAATTGTTCATCGTTCGAACGCTGATGCAGGACCTTCGGAATGCCAACGCAGGAGTTTTTAGCGCCTACCATGATCTCACCTTCCGAAACCTCGACAACGCCACGACTGAAAAGTTGCAATTGCAGTGGTCGGATTACAACTTGCTGCAAATCAAGATGGCGGACCTTTTCCCCAACGATCCGAACAGAAACGAGATTGCGGTTCTTACTGGCAACTTCAAACTGCAGGTCGGGAACCAGACGACCGAGCCTATCGAGATCGTCCTCGAAAGAGATGGTAGGGACCAGTTAGTCAAGTCAACCGGAGTGCCAGCAGGAGGAACCTACACCCTCACGGTCAATGACGGTACAACGTCTCAGACGACTGCTCCAATCAACTTTAGTGACTCCGCAAGCACAGTGCGTTCGAGACTGGCTGCGTTGTCAATCGTGGGGGGCAATAACAACGTCAACGTCACCGGTAGTTTATCTTCCGGTTTTCGTATAACGTTCGTTGGTGCCCTGCAAACCAAGGCGTTCAAGCCCATCACAGTAGCTGAAAATCAATTTGTGGGGGGGCCGATCACCGTCAGCTTGCTGGGGCCGGCAGACAAGAATCGCACTGCCGCTAACATTGATGCCGCGCTGGAAAAACTGCTCGGTACCGGGAACGTTCTGGTTGCTGCGAATAACGCAGGTAGTACAGATCTTGGGTACAAGTGGGACATCACGTACCGCGAGTCACTTGCCCGACAAAATCGAGTTCCGCTTTCGATCGTCGGAGAGGAAAACCTCAAGGTCAGTGAAGGGCCCGCTCCGGTCGTTAATATCACCGATCTTCCCAACCCTAGCGAAACCAATAGTGACGCTCTCAGGGGGGCGATGTTCAGGAACTTCCCAACCACGACCGGAAACCTCTACGTCAATGGAATCGGCGGAGTCTTGGCGCCGGTCTCGAACACCCCTTCCGCTCGACGGCTAAAGGCGTTCGGAGGATTTTCTGTTTTGACGTCGTCGACCCTTCCCAACGATGTGCCACAAAAGATTGTTGATACCGTCTTCAGGGCAACAACACCCGGCGAAATTGAAGTCAAAGCTAGTCTTTCAGAACTGCCCACTGATGGAAATGTCGACCCAGGCCAGGTTAAGAATCTTGGCATCGCCTTCGCTGGAGGACAGTCATATGTCACGAATCCGCAACTTGTGACCTTGCCCACATGGATTGTCCAAGTCGTCGACAAGCTGTCGGCAACGGACAATAGTTTCACGCAGAAAGAAGATGCGACCGCAACCTACGCGGTTGCTGCGGACGACTCGGCACAAAATAACCTGCCGTTCGGCATCGTCAGTGTTACTCAGCCCAGCAACAGCGCTGGTACGGTGGCGATCGTTGCCGGAACGAACAGCAAGAGCGTAACGTTCATTCCAACACAAGACTACGTCGGGCAGACGAGCTTTACCTACACGATTCGTGCAACGGAAGGCTCCCAAGTTTACGAGAGGACTGCCACAGTATCCCTCACGATCACACCAGTTAATGATGCGCCGCGGGCTAACCAATCCCTAGCCTTTACGGTTAGCGAAGGAGGTGCCGCGACGGTTTCTGTGACCGATATCTTCTCGCAGTCGCCTGCCAATGAATTCGCGGACCCGCAGAATCAAACCATCTCCTTGACATTGGTCAGTCCGCTACCCAATGCAAGTCAATTGGTTCCCACAATCAACAACAACGGTCAACTTGTGCTCACCGCCCAAGGGGATTTCTTCACGGCGCCCGGCCAGACCATTCCGGTTGTAGTCACGGGAACCGACAACGGCCCGTTATTGACCGATCCGCAAAGCCCACTGCGGGATTCCGATCGGCG
>JBILVV010000031.1:0-22467 GCA_044370255.1 Pirellula sp. | reverse complement strand
TTGAGCGGCCTGATCCTGGTGCTCTTCGCGTTTGAAGGGATCCTTGGCCTGGCCATGCTCCTCCCGATCGCAGGCGGGATGGCGATACTCGGTGCATTGATCGGGATAATGATCGCGTCGATCCAGCCGCAGCAATCGATCATGCTCCTGATACCTATCAGCATGCTTCCTGCCCTCGCGGGAGCTGAGCATGCGGTCAGAGATCTGCCGGAATATGAGGTACTCACGACGATCGAAATCGATGCTTCGCCCGAAACCGTCTGGCCGAATGTTGTCGGTTTTTCGGATCTGGATGATCCACCGAGTTGGTTCTTTCGGCTTGGAATCGCCTATCCCAAGCGAGCGACCATCATCGGGGCTGGGGTCGGTGCGGTCCGCCATTGCGAGTTCTCAACCGGTTCGTTCGTCGAACCGATCACTGTTTGGGATCAACCCAACAGACTTGCCTTTGATGTCCGTTCTCAACCCGCCCCAATGCACGAACTGAGTCCCTATCGCTACGTACATCCGCCCCATCTCGATGGTTATCTTCGTTGCAAGCGAGGCGAATTTCGGCTGATCGATTTAGGCGATGGACGAACGCGCCTCGAAGGAAGGACTTGGTACGAGTACGAAATCTTCCCGCAAAGCTATTGGACGCTTTGGACAGACATACTCATTCACCGGATTCATCATCGCGTACTGACCCACATCAAGAAGCTATCCGAGACGAAATAGGCAGGTTCGCGCTGAGCAGCTTAAACGACTACCCACCGCAATTCGTAAGACGGACTTCCCAGTCCGTCTTAACAACCGCGCCAGAACCAGCGTGCCCTGCGTTCTTCATCTCGGCAACGTGCCAATCTCGCCGCATGCAATACCTACCCAGGACTTGTTGGCATGACGCAATAGCTCGCAACTCTTTTCCCTTGGTAACGCTGGGCGGGAGCAATTGAGGACAACGGCTCTACAATGAGCAGTGTAGAACAGCAGTCCTCTGCTGTTCCCACCCTGCGTTCTTCATTTCTGCAACGTGCCAATCTCGCCGCATGCAATACCTACCCAGGACTTGTTGGCATGACGCAATAGCTCGCAACTCTTTCCTGTTGGCAACGCTGGGCGGGAGCAGTTGGGGACAACGGCTCTACACTGTCCCCAAACGTTCGCTCAAACCTCAGCTAAGAATCTCGCTCACGAGTCGGCCGTGGACGTCGGTCAGGCGATAGTCGCGACCTTGGAATCGATAGGTCAATCGCTGATGGTCGATTCCCAACAGATGAAGGATCGTGGCATGCAAATCATGAACATGCACGAGCCCTTCAGTGACTGAAAAGCCTAAATCGTCGGTGGCGCCATGAATCATTCCGGGCTTGATCCCGCCGCCAGCGACCCACATCGTAAAGGCGTCGACATGATGATCGCGACCAGATGATTCGCGAACTTCTCCCATCGGCGTGCGACCAAACTCGCCACCCCAAATCACTAAGGTTTCGTCGAGCAACCCCCGTCGCTCCAAATCGAGGACCAACGTGGCCGACGCTTGATCGACCTCCAAGCAGACTTTGTCCAGATCGGCGTTGATGTCCTGGTTCTTGCCCCCATGATGATCCCAGTCGGTGTGATAGAGTTGTACGAATCGAACCCCTCGTTCTACAAGCCGTCGGGCCAACAAGCAATTGTTTGCAAAGGAACTCTTGTCGGGTTGAGCACCATAAAGCTCGAGCGTCTCGGCGGTCTCGTCATCGATCCGCATCAGCTCCGGCGCGGCTGCCTGCATGCGAAATGCGGTTTCATACGCGGCGATGCGCGTCTGTATTTCCGGATCGGAGACTTCCTCGTACCGCATACGATTCAAATCGTTGGTGGTGTCGATGAAACTCTGCTGCAAGCTGTTGGAGATCCCTTTCGGATTGCTCAGGTGCAGGATGGGACTACCCTGACTGCGCAGCGGAACGCCCTGAAACTTCGATGGGAGAAATCCAGCAGACCAGAGGGTATTTCCACCTCGAGGTCCGCGCGGGCCAGATTGCAGAACGACGAAACCTGGCAAGCTCTCCGATTCGGTTCCCAGACCATACGTTACCCACGATCCGATGCTCGGCCGACCCGGGGCTTGAAAGCCACAGTTCATGAACAGCTTCGCCGGACCATGATTGAACACATCGGTCTTCATGCCTCGAAGCCAACAGACCTTGTCGACAATCCGCTGATGATGAGGCAAGAGCGAACTGAGTTCCATGCCGCACTGGCCGTAACGCTGGAAAGTGCGATTGGTCCCCATCAACTTCGCATCGGCAGGCAGAAACGCAAACCGACGACCCATCGTCAAGCTCTCCGGTGGCAGCTTGCCATGGAATTCCTTCAGAACCGGTTTGTCTTCAAAGAGCTCTAACTGGCTTGGGCCACCTGCCATAAAAAGAAAGATCACGTTCTTGACCTTGGGTGGCACATGAAACCGACCGATCGCACCGCGAGGTACTGTCGCTTCTTGGGCGAGATTCTCCTGCGCGATCAGCGACTTGAGTGCGAGCGAACCGAATCCAACTCCCGCCGCGCTGAGAAATGCCCTGCGACGGTGTTGTTGTAATAGATCGGATGGTCCGTCGATCATGACTCAGTCTCGGTTGACGAATTCGTCGGTATTGAAAAGAACGCGAGCAACTTGTGCATCGGCAGCATAGTCGATATCCAAAGTACCGAGGTCTTCTAGCTCGGTCGGATTTTGCCGGAAGTATTCCAAGATCGATGCATGGAACTGACAAAGACGATCCAACTCCAAACCGCTCGGTGCGCGACACCACGCGAGCAATACCATCCGTCGAATTCGATCTTGTGCAGAAACAAGAGTCTGATCGGAATCGGTTGCCGAGGGTGATTGAGTGATTTCGCGTTTTGCGCGATCGGCGAGTTGCATTGACAACTCCCAAAAGACAGGATCGTTGGCGAGGGTCAATGCCTGCAAGGGAGTATTTGTCCGACTGCGGCGTGTGCAGACGGTGCTGAAGTCCGGGCTATCGAAGGTCGTAAACAAGGGATAGGGGGCACTGCGATAAAACTCCGTGTACATGGTTTTGCGATAACGATTCGCACCGGTGTCTTCTGTCCAGTTCTTGACGTTTTGTGTGAAGTTATAGACACCTGCGGGTTGCGGTGGATGCACGCTTGGACCACCGATACGATTCGTTAATGCTCCGCTGGCGCTGAGAGCTCGATCGCGAAGGATCTCCGCATCGAGTCGAACGCGCGACTGACGAGCCAACAAGCGGTTGGCCGAGTCGATATCCGCAAGATCGGCGCGCCAATCGCTGCTTTGCTGATACGTGGCAGAGGAGACGATGCGATGAATCAGATGCTTGAGGGACCAACCCGACTCGATCCAATCGCTGGCCAACCAATCAAGTAACTCCGGGTGAGTCGGCGCGGAACCTTGAAGGCCGAAATCGTTCTCGGTTTCGACGAGTCCTATACCGAACAGCTTCATCCAAACACGATTCACCATCACGCGCGCGGTCAGTGGATTCTCAGCGGAGACAAGCCACTTCGCCAAATCGAGACGAGTGTTCATAGAAAGATACTTGCCGTTCCGGAAGATCGATGGGATCGATGGATTCAAGGGACCACTCTCTTGGTCAGGGCTCAGAAAATCGCCTCGCACCAGCCGATAGGTTGTTGGCGGTTGCGCCTGATCTTGAGAGACCATTTGCGCGACGGGTTTACCTTGGTTGGGTAGGCGACGACTTAGCTCGGCGATCTGCGCCTTGAGTTCCTCAAGCTTCTGCGTTGGCACCGGTTCATTCATCGGGAGTGGGCTGGTGCTCTTGTCGAGTGCGAATCGGCCGATCAAGTAGTCCTTGTTGATTTCATGCATGAGGAACACTTCGACCGGAGTATCCGCCGGAGCGATGGAGTTCGCGAGAGCAAAGACCGCCGAGTGCGGAGCATTCATTTTCAATTCCGGCTTGGCTTGGACTTGAGCCGCATCGGTGTTGATCGCCCATCCGGTTTTTGGGTCGGCATCGATGGCATGAGCGACCGGATACTTGGGTTGCGAGTGATCGGCCCACGCTTGGGAGAAGGGTTGCTTGTTTTTGTTGGCAATCACTTGGATTTCGGTCAGAACGAAATTCCCATTGCTTGCTTTGCCGGGTCCATGCTGAGGGAGTGAATCGTGCGTCAGGGTGCGGAGTCGTAAGGCAGTGATCGGTTTTGTATCGTCGCCCGAGTGGACGAATTCGAATTTCAGCGTTGCGTTCCCTCGAAGTTGCGGCGGGACGAGCACCGAACCATCATCGAGAGAGATCAACGCTTGAGATTCTTGACCTTCGGATCCCATCGCGTGCTGGATGGCGACGGTTTGCCATTCGAGTTCCAGTTCGGGGGCTTCGTTCAGCTTCTGGATCCGAGCTTCGATTTCTTGGAGTTGTTGCTTGAACTGTTGTAGTTTCTTGAAATCGGCCAAGACGGATTCGGGGAGGCCGAAGACTTCGCCTTCGAGAACATCGATCGTTGGGCCTGCAGTGTTGCTGTCTGAACATGCATTGAAGAAAGCGTACAAGCGATAGTAGTCATCGATACTGATCGGGTCGTATTTGTGGGTATGGCATTGAGCGCATCCGACAGTCAGGCCGAGCCACACAGCGCCGGTTGTATTGACGCGATCGACGATGGCTTCATGTCGGTATTGATCCGCTTTGACCCCTCCTTCTTCGTTGATCATCGTGTTGCGGTGGAACGCGCTGGCGATGAGTTGGTTCTTGGTCGGCTTGCCTTGGTTCGATTGATTTTGCAGCAGATCGCCGGCAAGTTGTTCGATGGTGAATTGATCAAATGGCATGTCGGCATTGATCGCAGCGATGACCCAGTCGCGATAGGGCCACATCGGCCGCGGGCCATCGATGGTGAATCCGTTGGAGTCCGCGTAGCGGGCTTGGTCCAGCCAGAATCGGCCCCAGCGTTCACCGAATTGAGGACTTGCCAAGAGGCGTTCGATTAATTGATCGATCTTATTGGGAAGAGGATCCGCTTGAATCGCTTCGACTTCTTCAGGGCTTGGCAGTGTTCCGATCAGGTCCAGATACAATCGGCGAACGAGGGTAGCGGTGTCGGCTTGAGGAGAGGGTTCCAGTGTACGGCGATCGAGTTCCAACCGGATCCAGCGATCGATCGGGTTGTTTGCGATGCTGTTGGCGGAGGAGGCGTTTGCCTTCACGATCTTTGGAGGCGTTGGGCGTGTCAGAGGGTCGAATGCCCAGTGTTTCTCGTAGTGGGCACCTTGGGCAATCCAGCGCTGGAGGATAGCTTTCTGAGTTGCCGAGAGAGGTTTTTTCGTGGATGGGGGTGGCATGATTTCATCGGGATCCTCCGATAGGATTCGGCGAACCAGTTCACTTGAGTCCGGGTGGCCAGGGACGATGGTTTGGTGACTTCGATGGGGAACGGGGGGATCATCGGTTGGGGGGGCGGATGGCAGATCGAGTCGGAGGTCGGCTTGTCGGCTCTTGTCATCGAACCCGTGGCATGCGAAGCAGTGGTTGGCCAGGATCGGCCGGACCTCTTTTTGAAAGTCGACTTTTTGCGAATCGACTTTTTGCGAATCGGCGTTCGGGGAATCGGCAGGGGGTTGTTGGTAGGCAAGCGATGCATTGGCCGAGTTCACCAACAGAATTGCTGTCACGAGAATCCGTTTGCACATCATCCACTCATGCGCTGAGCGCTAGGGCGAGTATCTCTTGATCATTCCCACAGCGCAGTCTAATCCGCCGAGGGGCGTGTGCGTAGGGATTGCCATCACAAAACGAGCACAACACCCCAAAACTAGGACATGCATTGTATGTTTTGCCCGGAGCCTGAAACGCTAGCTAATGAACTTCAGACTTTGTTATCCGGGGGCTTTACGATCCGGGGACACACCCCGTGCGATCTGGGGACACACCCTGCGCAAACTTGACATGGGAATGCATGCATTCAGCTCAGCCCCCGTAACGTGTGTGTCCCCGACAGGTATTGGCTATGATATATACAAGCATTTATTTTTACTCTTGGATTCCACTGGGACCATATGGCGATTGTTGGCATCGATCTAGGGACGACGAACTCGCTGTGCGCGATTTTTGAGCGGGATCGACCTGTCCTGATCCCGACCTCCCACGGTCGGTTCCTGACCCCGAGCGTGGTAGCTGCGTTGGAGGATGGGCAGATTCTCGTCGGTGACGCAGCCAGGGAACTGCGAGTCACGAAACCGGAGAGTTGCGTCTCACGATTCAAGCGTTGGATGGGGACGAACGAATCGGTCCAACTCGGTCATCAATCATTCACCGCGCCCGAGTTATCGAGTTTCGTGCTTCGGTCTCTGAAGTCCGATGCCGAGATCTACCTTGGTAAGGCCATCACCCAGGCGGTGATCACTGTCCCTGCCTACTTCAACGATCTGCAGCGCCGTGCGACGCGATTGGCGGGTGAGTTGGCTGGTCTCGACGTCGTACGGGTGATCAACGAGCCGACCGCCGCGGCCCTTACGTACGGATTCCACGACCGAGATCTTCGAAAAAAATTGATGGTGATCGATCTTGGGGGGGGCACATTCGACGTCACGATCATGGAAGTCTTTGAACGCATGATGGAGATTGTCGCATCCTCGGGTGAGAGCATGTTGGGGGGCGAGGATTTCACCGATCGTCTCGCCTTTCATGTCTTGATGAAGTTTGGGTTGCAGTGGGAGATCGTCGAACACAAGCATCCGCTGCAATTGGCTCGATTGCAACAGAAATGCGAGGAGGCCAAGCTGAGGTTTCTCGAATCCGATTCGGTCGAAGTCCGCTTGCCCAATGCGCAGGGGGGCATCGACCCGACGTGCCCCTCCATCTCGGTCCATCGCGAGGAGTTTTTCGAATGGATGCAACCGCTGCTGAATCGATTGATGCGACCGATCGAACGGGCCTTGCGCGATGCCGGCCTGCAACCCTCCCAACTCGATGACATCTTGCTCGTCGGCGGCGCCACTCGTATGGAATGCCTCCGCCGCTTTCTGAGCGACCAACTCGGGCGGACTCCGTTGTGTCAATACAATCCCGATGAAGTCGTCGCGATGGGCGCAGCCATCCAAGCCGCATTGATTGAAGAGAATGCGGCCGTCGAAGATATGGTGATGACCGATGTCTGCCCACACACCCTTGGGATTGAAATCAGCAAGCAGCTCGGAGGACAATTGCTCACCGGATATTTCGAACCGATCATTCACCGCAACACCACCATTCCGGTTTCCAAGGAGAAAACGTTTGTCACCGTGGCCCCCAACCAAACGTTGGTGAAATTGCGTGTGTTTCAAGGAGAAGGCCGACGTGCCGAGGACAACTGTCTTCTCGGAGAATTGACGATCGACGACATTCCAGCCGGGCCGATAGGGACTCCGTTCGACGTCCGATTCTCCTATGATCCCAGCGGTATCTTGGAGGTGGAGGTAATCATTAGCCAAACGGGTAAATCGAGCCGCGCGGTCATTACTCCGCCGAATTCCCAGCTGAACTCTGCCCAGGTGGACCGAATCGTCCGCAAACTGCAGAAGGTGAAATTCTACCCTCGCGACTTTTTGGAAAACCGGCTGCTTCTCAGCTATGGCGAACGACTGATTGGAGAGTTGCCACCCGAGCTTCGAGAAGAGCTCAGCCAATGGCTCGACAGCTACGAAAATGGCATGCGCAGCGGTGATCGAAAGCTCTTCGAGCAATCGCGCCAGCAGTTGCTGATCTGGCTTAGCGAACGCGGATTTCCTTACGATGGAGTGATCGACGATGATGCCGAGTCAACTGACTGAACCGCAACAGACATATCTCCGTTCCATGCTGATGCTGCACTCTGGCCAGTGGGCGTCGGTGGGATTGTCGCAACGCCAAGCGTTTCTTCAGCAGGCAGTTACCGAGACCGGCACGGCCTCCGAGCCTAGCACGGCCTGCGAGGCTGGCAACTCCATGGAATCGCAGGAATTGATTGCCCTGATCCATGCATGCCTGAATTCATTTTGGGATGCCGACTCGGAACCTTTGATGAAGAAGCTCGAATCAGCAGCTTTTCAAAAAGCTCCTGAATGGAAAGCCATGGCTGAGCGATTGCAGGCGTGGTATCCGGTCCGCGATCAGTTGCGGGAACTCGCCGGCAAAATGGGGCGCAAGTCGCTCGGCGCGATGATGTGCGACATGGCGACCATGTCGGCCCGTGGGATCGCGGAATGGAAGAATCAGGTCACCTACCAACGACGCGGATGGTTCGCAGGTTCCTTGCGCAGCCAAGCTAAGCAGATCAAGGACCAATACCCACGCGTCTACGCGCTGGACCCAGCTTGGTTCGAACAATGGATCGGACCGAGCACCTGAAAGATAGGTTCACGAAAGTACGTCCATGACCGACTCGATGGATTCTGATCCCCCGTGGCATCTCCTACCCCACCTCGCCAGTCAATTCTTCGGTCTCGGCCCCAACCCAACCCGGGATGCGTTGAAACAGGCCTACAGCGTTCTCATCCGCAGATTCAAGCCCGACAAGTTCCCGCAGGAGTTCAAGCGCATTCGAGCGGCCTACGAGCAAGTCGATCGCCAGATCCGATTTGCAACACCCGGCGAACAGAGCGGCGTTAATCCCAGTCCGCAGAACTTGGAACACTCAATCTTGTCGAATCCATTCTTCCATCAAGAGATGTTGCAACGTGCTCCGGCGTTCTCCAGGATATTGTGGGCCCAGCGCGATATGGCTATCGTGAATCTTTCGAATCGCGATCCCGCGGCCTGGTATGCGGAGCTTGCCGAGCGGGCCAACAAGTCGTCGTTCGAGTACTATTTGCTCGCGGTGTTGTCGGATCTAGTCGATGGTCCGTCCAAGGGATTCGGCGCTTGGATTGCCGAGGGGGTGGCGATGCATCCAACAGACAACGACCTCATCGAGTTGTTTCGCAAACTGCTGTCCCGTTCGGAGGTCCCTGCGGAAGAGCTCGGGCGTACCCTGCAGAAGATGGTTCGATCGACCCCATCGCATCTGTACTGTTATTTGACCGACTCGCTATGGCGTCATTACGATCAGATGGTTTCGTGGTCTACATTCGAAGCCAACGTGGACGCGTGCGAGCGGATGATGCCCTCCGACGACAACTCCACCCGAATGGCACTGACCGTGTCGCTCATGCGTCGCGCGATGTGGCGAGCTCCGATCGAATGGCTAGAGGCAAAGAAGCGGTGGATTGAGGATTCCCAAGTTGCGATCTCGGGTAGTTTGGAATTCGATCACGAAATCAATTGCCGAATCATGATGCTGCGAGAGCGGTTCATGCACCGCTTGCAACAAGGGGCCTACGGGAAACGCATCCTCGATTCCATCCGCGCATTCTGCGAAGAAGACCATGGGGATGCAGCGAACAAGATCATCGAATGCCAACAGGAAATCGCCGACCAACCCAAAGAGTTTCTATCCGAATTCGCTTTTCAACCCGAAGAGCTCACTCCGTGGTGTCAAGGATGGCAATGGATTTGTTGGATGATACTTTCTAAACTCTCCACGCAGGAGTTGCCGAGCGATCAATCCAAGGTGTCCGTCACCATCGCTCACGGCCTGCGCCACTTCAATCGCAGGTTTCCTCAAAGCATCCTGCTGAGCGTATTCCTAAGGAACGTGGCAGGAATCCTTCTCTACCTTCTCCTCGCCACCGCTGGCAGCTTGCTTCTCATCTTTGGTGCTTCGGGGATCTGGGTCAACTTCTTCGGGGTCAACAGTGCGGTCGGATTGATACTCCTGCTCGTCGCGATGCTGATCGGAGTGGGTACCAGTATTGCATACTATCGACGCGCGCAGTTGCGATGGAACGACAAATTCATTGAACCCTACATTCGAGGTAAAATCATCGCACAATATCAGAAGAACTGGCGGTTGACGGTCGCCCAGTCCATGCAGTTTCTTCTCTGCCCCTACTCCTTGTACCTGGAGGTCATCCCACAACTCTGCCAAGGGCACCGCAACAGCCAACTCATCCCCTCCTCATGGCTGCCCCCGCTGATGACCCATGATGTGGGACTCATCTTGTATTCGGCCGCCGTTCCGTTCAGAAGGTAGCCTGCCGGGAAAATCGCCATCCCGCCAATGAGGAAGTGTGTCCCCGAATAAGCGATCCATCCGACCGATCGGTCGGATCGGTCGGATCGGTCAGATCGACCGACTATGGTGGGGTATTGCAAGGTTCCATGCAGCGATCCCTCGAATCGATTAGAATTTCGTTCATTGCTGATCTCGGATAGATCCCGATTCACATCCCTTTCCACACTCGAGGAGTTCCCATTCACCATGTTGAATAACCATGACCGATCGTCTGTGAGCCGACGCCGATTTCTGACCAGCACCGCAGCCGTTGGGACCGGACTGATCCTGGCGGGAACAAAAGCATCGGGACGTGTTTTCGGAGCAAATGATCGTTTGCGAATCGCGGTTGCCGGACTCAACGGCCGCGGCAAAAGCCATATCGGAGGATGGCTTCAGCAAGAGAACGTCGAGATCGCATGGCTCATCGACCCGGACACTCGGGTGTTGAACTCGGCAGCGGCCATGGTGGAGAAAAATTCGGAGGGACTCAGCAAGCCGAAAGTCGCCGCCGACATACGCATGGCTTTAGAAGACCCGACGGTCAACGCCGTCTCCATCGCTACTCCCAACCATTGGCATTCGCTGATGACGATCTGGGCGGCTCAAGCTGGCAAGCATGTCTACGTCGAAAAACCGATGAGCCATGACATCGATGAGGGTCGAATCGCAGTCGCAGCACAACAAAAGTACGGCGTGGTCGTTCAGCACGGGACGCAGAATCGCAGCAACGCCCAAATCGCTGGCCTTCATGAAGCGATCCATGCTGGCAAGTTCGGGCGGTTGAAGATCGCTTATGGTTACTGCTGCAAGCCGCGAGGTTCGATCGGCTTCAAGGACGCTTCCCAACCGCCGGAGAACCTCGATTGGAATCTTTGGCAAGGGCCAGCCGTCGTCCCTCAATTCCATGCGAACTATGTTCACTACGGTTGGCATTGGTTCTGGAACACCGGCAACGGGGACTTGAACAACCAAGGGACGCATCAACTGGACATCGCCCGCTGGGCCATCGATCCCGATCAAACCCATCCGGTACGAGCGATGGCGATCGGCGGTCGCTTCCAATGGGATGACCAGGGAGAAACCCCCAACACCATGTTCGCGATCGCAGAATACCCCAATGGCCAGCAAGTCTTCTTCAACGTCCGCAACGTGAATTACGACGGATACGAAAAACAGGTCGAGAACGAGTATTACTTCGAAGACGGTGGCAAGATCATCCGCAATCGATACTATGCCAAGGGAGATTCCGAGGGTGTGGCGATCGATGTTCCTGCTGGCAAGGTAACACCAGGAGGCAATTGGGGATCATTCATCGCCGCATGTCGAGCCGGCAATCCGCAGATGGCCAATGGCAATGCGCTCGACGCCCATTACGGCTGTGTTTTGGGACATCTCATGAACAACTCCTACCGTTTGGGACAAGCGATGCCATCCGATCGGATCAATCAGCTCTTTGCGGATGCCCCAATGCGCAATCAAGCAGACGCCGCCGAGCATTTCGCGAAGCTGCATTCCATTATGAGTCAGGGAGTCGGCGTCTCCTTTGACAAAGCCCAATACACGGTCGGACCGTGGGTTACCTTCGACCCGAAAACGGAAACGCATGTCGGGGAGTACGCGGAACAGGCCAATGCATTGCGCAAAGACAGGAATCGAAACGGATTCGAGATCCCTGACCTCGAGCAAGTGTAACACCCTTGCGGGGAAACTCGCTCGGCGAGATCAGACCGATCAGACCGATCAGACCGATCGGTTCGATCGCGCGCGACCGGCGGAGTATAATCGAGGTTGTGATACCGTTTTATCCCAGGAGTTGACCTATGATTCTCCGCACCTTGCATTTGAGTCTCGCCGAATACGATGCGATGGTTCTCAAGGGAGCCTTCGATGATTTGAACCGTCGGGTTGAATTGATTCGAGGAGAGATTGTTGAAATGAATCCCGCAGGACCGCTTCATGATGATTACGTCACGTACCTTACCACTTGGTCTTCGGATTCGCGCGACAAGAAAGTGACGCAGATCACTTCTCAAACAGGGATCGACATGCCGGAGGTGCAGAGCCGACCTGAGCCCGACGTTTTCTGGGTGCGCCGTGCCCGTTATCGCGATGGCCACCCCCAGGCCGCAGACGTGCAACTCGCCATCGAAGTCGCCGATAGTTCGTTGGAGAAGGACCTCGAAATCAAGCGTCATCTGTACGCCGAAGTCGGCATTGTCGAGTACTGGATCGTGGATTGTCAGAACCGATGTGTCCATGTATTTCGGGATCCCGAAGGAACCGATTACCGAGTGCATCGGATCGCATCGGGCACCGAAACGATCTCTCCGCTCATCGCACCCGACGCCCATCTCGATCTGCACGATTTGTTCGCGGGCGAATAGTAGAACAGCAGTCCTCTGCTGTTCCCACGCTGCGTTCTTTATTGGGTTGACGTTGCAATCTTGCCGCTCAGTCGCGAATCAGGCCTCTCGATACCCGACGGGCGCACGATGTATCCCAAGTCACGCGGGCCCAGCACCCGTTGCAGGATCTGCTTGCGCGTCGTGCGATGCCTGAGTTGAACCGTAGACTCGAATTTGGACGCCCTGGACGGATCGGTCGTATAGCCTCGGTAATCCAAAGGAATCGGTTCCAACAGTTCCGCGAGCGCTTGCTCCAGCGGCAAACCATTCCAATCGACCTCGATCGTCTCGTCCAACGCGTTGAGGATTTTATCTTCGGGCGTGGTTGGCAATGGATCCACATTCCACTCGAAAATTGGTGGTATGGGTTGCCTGGTGTCAGCGGGTGGTGTGGTTACTCATGGTGTCGCGGAGTTCGGAACTCGCGGATTTTTGGAGGACATGAGCATCACCAAAATACTGATACCGGTCATCACGAGTGCTCCGGCGATCGCAAACTTCACGAATCGAATGAACTTTAATTTTGCGCCAGAACGCTTTTGCAACGCTGATGGCAGCGCCGAGTCGAGTGGATGCTGGACATGTGCCAGGCACTGCTCGAGCAATGCGGAAACTTCGCTCGCCGAGGCATAACGATCTTTGGGATCCTTGGCCATGAGAGTTTCGACGATCTGCACCAGCCAACTCGGAATCTCGGGATTGAGTTCGCGAATCGGCTTGGGCTTTGACTCTCGTATCTTCTCAAGCACACCGAGGGACGTTTCCGCACGATAAGGTGGACGTCCAGCGCACATGGCGTACAAGACACTGCCGGCGCTGAACAGATCGCTTTGAACGCTCAGTTTCCCCCCGCGAGCCTGTTCAGGAGACATGTACTGAGGTGTTCCCGGCAAAACCCCGGAAGCTGTCGCATTGGCATCATCGATGGCTTGGGCAAGTCCGAAATTGGTGAGCAATGCGCGGTCGATACCTTCTTCGAGGAGCACATTGGCTGGTTTCACATCGCGATGGATCAGACCTTGAGCATGAGCTGCAGCCATGCATCGGGAAAAATTCTGGAGTGGAACGGACAGGCCGTCTGGGTTGGATCCCTTCCAGGATGCCCGTCCGATAAAAAACGCAACTAGACGCAAAATCTTTCAGGCGAAAGTTGAGAAGATCGAGGAGATAGGAACGAAGACTTCTAACCTCGCAACTCGTATCCAATTTGGTTTGCGGCATATTCAACCCCCTGTCGCAGTTCATGCGACCACGAACCTTCGGCGACATCTCCTTCGCACTCGATCACCCAGATTGTGACCGATGCAGGGAGTATCCCGAGCTCAGTCGCCAATTGCAGCGCACCAGGAATATCCACACCATGCGTACTGGTCCATCGCAGAGCGACTAACTGTTCGTCGGGCCATTGCAATCGATGAAGCCTACCTGAATTCGGTCCGATACACGCATCAACCAGATACAGAGCGTCGACTTCCCCGCAGCGATCGAGGATCTCCGATGGACTTCGGGCAAGCGTGCACGCAACATCCGTGATTTCTAATCGGCTCAAGCATTCCACGATCCGCCATCCGATAGCGTCTTGGCCATGTGCGCTGCCGATGCCGATGACTGCTCTGCGGATAACTCGGCTCATTATTCAACTCGCTGTACAGCATGTTACCGGTCTCATGCTCGTTCGATGTGGAGCTTGAGAAAATGGGTCGAGCAACTGATGCATGGATCGTAGGCTCGAACCAATCGTTCGCAATCATGGGCGATCTTCGCGTCATCGCATGCGATCAACTGAGGAAGCAACTGTCGCAGATCCGCTTCGATCTGGGCTTGGTTTTGCGAGGTAGGTGGAACGATCTTGGCAAACTCGACCTTTCCGTCATGGTCGACTCGGTAGCGATGGAAAATCAAGCCTCTCGGTGCTTCGGTAGCAGAGACACCCTCACCTGCACGTACTTTATATGGGACTCGCGATCTAGATGGCATGGTGAGGGACTTGAGGATCGCAAGTCCTTCCTCAAATGCAAAAACGGTTTCGACCGCACGGGCTAGGATGCTCTTGTGAGGATTTCGGCATGGAGGCGCGATGCCGATCGCTTCTGCGGTCTGTTTTGCAAGAGGAGTGAGGGTGTGGTAGTTGAGATGAATACGCGCAAGCGGTCCGACAAAATAGGTCGAGTCGTTGGGCCTCTTGCGAGCTTGCAGCGCGGTCGAATGGGGCACGTGGACCTCGTAAAAGAACCTCTCGTAGTCTTCCACAGCAATCGCGGTATGTTCGGAGGATGCGATCTCGCCCGATTCAATCGCATACCGATCGGCGCAACTCAATGCCACGAACTCATATGGGACGTCGAACTCTGGGAATGAGAGTCCGCCGAGCCACTTGGCTGCTTCGACACTGTGTTGTAACCCCCATTCGAAATCCGCGATCAATCCTGCGAGTTCCTCGCGCCGGGGCAAACGATAATAACCGCCGATCGCAAGATTCACCGGATGAATGGCCCGTCCGCCCAGGATTTCCAACAACCGATTGCCGATCTGTTTGAGTTTCAGACCGCGTTTCACTTCATCCGGAAACCTTTTTGCAAGCTCGATCGCGCTATCGCAATCAAAAAAGTCGGGTGCGTGAAGCAGATGGATGTGGAGAACATGGCTTTCAATCCATTCGCCGCAGTACATCAGTCGCCGAAGGCGTGCAATCTCGGGATCCATCGCGATGCCTTGGATATTCTCAAGAGCCTGGACCGAAGTCATCTGATAGGCAATCGGACAGATGCCGCAGATACGCGAGGTGATATCGGCGACATCCTCCATCGGTTTGCCCCGCAGCAACGCTTCGAAAAATCGCGGTGGTTCGTAGATCTTCAGTTGCACTTGTTCGATCTCGTTACCGCGTAACTGAACATGCAGGGCACCCTCACCTTCGACGCGTGTCAGGATCGGAACCTGGATCGCTCGTGTTGTCGTTTCTGATTCGGACATAGTATCGTGCCTCGGTGAATCGAACGCGAAAGATCTAGCGGCGATCCGTGTTTTCCGTAACGATTTGCCACAATCGTTGGCTTTCCTGCGCGAAAGCGGGAGCCGCGACGTTGAAGTTGCTCAGCAGATTCGCCAATTGAGCGCGATCGGATTTCCCTTCGAGGATCCCGTCGCTCCACGCGCGGACGTTCGGGTCTCGAGAGGGACCAAAACATCCGTAGCAACCGCGATCGTATGCAGGACAGATCGAACCGCAGCCTGCCTGAGTCACCGGTCCGAGGCATGCCTTGCCCTGCGCTACAACCACGCAAACAGTTCCTCGTCGTTTGCACGGCTGGCATACACACTCCGAGGAAGTACGAGGTCGATGTCCAGCGATCAAGGAGAGGATCACGTCGATCAGTTGATGTTTATCGATGGGACAACCGCGAAGCTCAAAGTCGACCTTCACATGATCGGCGATCGGGGTCGATGTAGCGAGCGAATGAATATACTCCGGATGGGCATAGACAGCTCGCAAGAAATCGTCGTGGTCGGCAAAGTTGCGCAGTGCCTGGACTCCTCCCGCTGTCGCGCAGGCACCGATGGTTACCAAATACCGGCTCTCGGACCGCAGTCGCAGCAATCGCTCTCGATCTTCATGAGTTGTGATCGAGCCTTCGACGAGCGTGACATCATAGGGGCCAGGCTCCAAACGGCTGGAAGCTTCCGCGAAATGGGCGATATGCAGTGATTCCGCAAGCAGCAGCAACTCGTCCTCGGCATCGAGCAAGGTCAATTGACAACCGTCGCACGATGCGAACTTGACGACTGCAACTTTGGGTTTCGGTTTGTTCACAGGTCCCTCACCCTGAAAAAAGGCTCTGCCACATCGTATCGTAAGACCGGGCCATTGCGGCATACGAAATGAGATCCCCATTGGCAATGCCCGCACATTCCGAACGCGCATTGCATATTTCGCTCCATCGACAACCAGATCGATTCGTGCGCCAGGCCGCGAGCCAAGCCGCTCTTGGCAGAGAAATGCATCATGATCTCCGGACCGCACACGAGCATCGCAGTCCGAGAAGGATCGATACCGATCAGTCGATCGATGAGCAAAGGCACCGTGCCAACATGGCCATGCCAATCGTCGGTCGCGCGGTCGACCGTGATATGCACATCGATCCCCGATTCGCGCCACGAGTCGATCTCGTCGGCATACAAGAGCAAGTCGGGACTTCGAGCGCCGTAGAGCAGCGTCCGTTTTCCGAACTGCTTTGGCTCCCTCATCAAGGCGTAGATAACTGGACGAAGAGGGGCCATCCCAAGACCACCGGAGACCAGCACAACATCCCTGCCATGCAGCGACTCCATCGGCCATGGTGTTCCCATCGGGCCCCGAACACCGATCATCTCTCCGACCGTCAGTTGTTCGATGGCTTGGGTAACCCGTCCGACGGTGCGGATGGTGTGCGTGATGCGATGTCCATTGTCTGTAGAGGGTCCGCTCATGCTGATCGCGACTTCGCCACAACCTGGGACATAGAGCATATTGAACTGGCCGGGCGCGAATCGATAGTTCGCCGCCAGGGCGCTATCTTCGAGTCGGAGGATCAGTGTGGCGACCGATTCAATTTCGGGGCGAATCTCTTCGATCAGGGCGGTGTGGGACAGCCAGGGATTTGCAGCGGTATTCACGTTGCATCCTCGCTGCACAGGGTCGCTACCTCTTGGGTCAAATCGATTCCGACCGGACACCACGCAATGCAGCGTCCGCAGCCAACGCAGCCAGAGGTTCCAAACTGATCGATCCAGGTGGCCAGTTTATGAGTCAACCACTGTCGGTACCTGGCGCGGGTTGTATCCCGGACGCTGCCGCCAGCGACATGGCTGAAGTCGACGTTGAAGCACGAGTCCCATCGACGATTGCGCACGATTTCGTCGTCGGTCAGGTGATGGACTTCATCGACCGAATGGCAGAAGCAGGTCGGACATACCAGGGTGCAGTTAGCGCAGCTTAAACAGCGGGCAGCCACATCATCCCAATGGGGATGATCGAGGCGAGCGAGCAATCGGTCTCGGATCCCATCGGTATTGAGTCGGCGCGTGATTTGTTCGCGGGCTCGATGTCGTCGCTTCTGGCCGGATTCAGATTCTTTGGGGAGAGCGATTCGCTTTGGGATCGCATCGGCTACTAAACGCCCGGCATCGGAGCCAACGGCGAGCAGAAAACCGTTTTCTATTTCTGTGAGTGCGAGATCGAATCCTTTCTCGCATTCGGGACCGGTCCCCATGGAGGTGCAGAAGCAAGTCGCGGCCGCTTGAGTGCAGTTGACGGCAATGATGAACAACTGACTGCGCCGAAGTTGATAGAGCGGATCTTGGGTTTCGCCGTTGACGAACACTTGGTCTTGGACAGCGATCGCTGCCAGTTCGCAGGCTCTCACGCCGAGGAATGCATAACGCCGGTTTTCGATGTCTGGAGATTGCATGGACCAACCATCGGGTGTCCGTCGCGATCGCATGACTTCCGTGAGGGGTGGGAAGAGATACTTTTTCCAAGAGTGAGGTCCGACATTGAACCCGAAATGTTCCTTATCCGATCGAGGGAGGATTCGGTAGACTCCGGGTTGGGAGTCGTCGGTCCATCCGCGAGGCAGTTCATCTACATGGCGAATGGAATCGTAAATGATCGCACCCTGGTCGATGCGAGGGCCAACAATGTCATGTCCCTGGTCGGCGAGATAGTCGATCAGTTTTTGTAAACCATCCCGATCAATCCACCAGAGTTTCTCAGTATCTTTAGCCATGAATGAGCAATCCTTCCGAGATCATGTGCTCTGCGGGGATGCGGGGGCGAACAGATCGAGCAATTGCAACCGGGTAGCAGTCAATCGCTGGGCAAGTGCCATCGACAACAATCGCATGAATTGATAGCCGAATTCATGATCGCTTTGCATGCGATCCAGAACCAATCGGGCATCGATCGCGACGAGTCGTGTATGTCGGATACAAAGCGCCGAGCAGGTCATCGTTCCGTTTCCCAAGATTGCCGACCAGGCTACGAGATCTCCGGCTCCGAGGGAGAGGATCCGTTGCGAGCCCCGAGATCGAACCTGCATGACCAAGTCGATCTGTCCATCGAGCATGACATAGACGTAGGGATTATTTTGCCCTTCGCGGAACAGGAATTGGCCTGGGTGAATTTCAAGAACCTGTGAGGCATCAACGATTTTGCGAATCCCGTCGTCGGAAAGATACCTGCCGACGACGGTCGATGCGAGTTGTTCGATGATCGGATGCGTGGAGGGAGAATGCGACATGATCTCATTAGTAGACCGCTTTCACGCCAAGATATCAATCGGATGCAGTATTAGGCGTATTTGAATTTGAAGGACGCAAGCTGCCGCCAGATCAGGATGGCGATCGGCGGCGCGAATGCGACATCTTTCCAAAAGGCCGATACACAATGCGTGTTCCCGCGAGAAAATCGTGAATCGCGCGACGGTTGCTATCGTCATTTTTGATCCATAAATAGGAGACGATCCAATAGGATGAGGCGATCGACAACGATATGAGAAAGGCGAAGAATAAAGAAGACTGATATTCCAGTCCTGTTCGTTGGTACTCCGAAGACATGCTTTGGTTCATGAGATAGAGAAGACCTAGATAGGGGCCGTACTTTGCAAACTGGCGAAGCGACACGCGGAACCAGTGTGGAATCGCTCCTTGCTTAGTTTGAACCACGAGACCGTAAAGACTTTGCGGTATTGTTCTTCCGAAGAACCAAGGAATGCCGAAAAGGTAGCAGACATTTACAGCGATCCATACCCACCTTGTCCAAGCCCAGTTTTCTAACGTCGGATCGAATATCCCGAACAAAGCGTGACTCGTCGACAGAACGACGACATCCATCAATGATGCATTCGTGCGGCGGTTCCGACCTGGAACACGGTCTTCGGGGGCTTGCGTTGCCTGCAAGGCATCGATCAGTTGCTGGTAATCTTGGAACCGAACCTCCGGGCGCTTCGCGATCATGCGTTCGAGCACCTCTCGCTGCTTGTCGCCAAGCAATTGATCGTCCAGGGGTGGCGGTGGCTCCGAGCATTGCCGCATCAGCAAATCGTACATGCTGGGGCTCTCAAACGCCGGACGACCCGCGAGCAGGTAGTAAAGCGTGAGTCCCAACGAGTAGATATCGCTTCGGGCGTCCACTTGTTTGCACTGCGCCTGCTCCGGTGACATGTACTGCGGTGTTCCCAGCATGGCACCGGTTCGGGTGAGCGAGGGATTGTTCTCAAGGGCTGCTTTCATCCATGGAGCGATAGGTTTTCCCGATGGATTCAATGTCGCATTTGGGTCATCCAGATCGAGTACATCGGCTAGCCATGGCTCGACATCGGTTGACGACTCGCTCATCGTTGGCGATTCGGGTTGATCCGATTCCAGCTCCTCGTCGATCGACTTCGAAATGCCGAAGTCCATGACCTTGACCAACCCTTCTTTAGAGACCATCAAGTTCGAGGGCTTGATATCTCGGTGAATGACCCCTTGGTTGGCAGCTTCACGCAGTCCGATCGCGGCTTGGAGAATCCAGTTCCATGCTTGTTCGACGGGGATAGAACCATCGCGTTTGACGACCTGCTGGAATGTTTCGCCGTCGACATACTCCATTTCCATGAAGGGTTGGTTCTTCCACATTCCTACCCGGTAAACCTTGGTGATGTTGGGATGGTCGAGCTTGGCTGCGAGTTTTGCTTCCCGACGGAATCGTTCGATGGCTTCCCTCGATTCATGCTCCCCGGCCATCGTCACCTTGACTGCGACGGAGCGATTGAGAACGCGATCGTAGCCGAGGTATACGGTTCCCATTCCACCTTGGCCGAGTTCGCGTTGCAGTCGGATATCGCCAATCGTTTCCGACTCATTACCCTCGGCGGCATTGGTGGAACGCTCGCTCAGAAGCGTTTGGCTTCGGCTCTGAGCATCAGCGATCGCAATCGAATGGCCATCATCCACTCGTCGAAATTGGACCCAGCGTGTCCCCGATATCCAATCATGGAAAGGGACGCCTCCGAACAAAGGTGCGGTCGTATAGACAAGGCACATCGCAATCAATGGACCTAGAATAAGGAGTAACGACGAAACCCAAGTTCCCGGGCTCAAGCTATTGATGGATGTCACTACCAAAATGCAACAATAGAAAACGAACCAAAGCCCTATGCGTGAAAATGATCGGACAAAGCGACGCCAAATGGCAGGTCTTCCGTTATAAGTATCGATCAGTTGGCACTGAAGCGAGTGCCTGGCAAACGTGGTGTTGAAAATGGGTTCCCAGAACAAGTAGATCGCGGGAAGACTAAGCCACGGTAGCAAAACAACGAGTCTAAACAATAACGACGATGCCGAGGTTGGAGCAGTTTGCCCACCCGGACTTGTGGGCGTAGAAGCAGCTAGGAGGACGAAAAGCCCTATACCCATTAACGAAAAGAACTGCAAAAGAAACGCAACACCCAGCTCGGAAATCAAGTGTAGAAACCGAGTCCCCCACGAGACCGGAACGAGGATTTCACGACGTACCGAATCGAGCTTTTTCAGCGTAGGCTCGACGTCTTGGAACCGCAGACCACGGCGCGACATTTGAAACAACAGCTTCGCCAATTTCGGAGAGATGAAAGGGAGTGTTCGTCGCAACCATCGTAAACTTGGCTTGGCGGGCATCGACAGATTGCGATGGCCCAAGAGGAGGCGGATGAATTCCAACGCCAGGGCTTGATAATCCGATGCGAACGCATTCTTCGGCTGAACGGGGATCTTCTTTTCCAAATCGATCCACGCTACCTGCGGTATGCCATAGGCAAACGGGAGAAAGCGAACTCCGTCTGCGGAATTCGAGAGGAAGAGATTTCCCCCCTGGATCGCTCCGTGGGAAATCCCTGCTTGGTGCATCGCCTTCACACCTCGCAACAGCGCGATGAACGCATCGCAGATCGGATCGCTCTCCTTGGGAAAGATCGCTTGTGCGGCGCGCCTTCGATAGAACTCCTCCGCGGAATCGCCAGGGAGTGGAGTTGCGATGAAAATCGCTTCTTCATGCATGCCGAATTCGAGGACTGCGGCGGATAGATGGCGGTCTTGAATGCTTCCGACCGACTTGGCTGTCTCAATAAACCACGACCTGATCTCTGGGTTCGCAGACCACTCCGGCGAGAGAACAATCAATAACACTTTGCGATGAAGTTGAAGATGCTCGGCGTGAAACAGTTCCCCGAATCGCCAACTCCCCACAGATTCGACTCGGTGATAGGAGCCCCACTTGGTTCCTTGATGATCGGCGTCGATCCAAGTGCTCGCAGCAGGCAAATCCGTCTGACTGAATGAACCGCCGGGTGGTGGCAACAGCGTAGCGGCCTCCTCTGACGATTGCGGCATCATCCATGGGGCAGTGATCCCCTCCGCGGGTGGAGCGAGAGTCGCGGCTTCGCGAATCGAATCCAGGTGCGTGGTTCGAGGCTGGGATGCTTCAGAAGAGGTTTCGGTAGCATCGCTCGGTTCTTTCAGGCCGTCTACCTCCGATGGGTACGGTTCCTGCGGTGAGGGTTGGTCGGACATGTTCAGGGATCAAGAAACGGAGATTCGTAAGATGAGGAACCGTGGAGTCGCCTCCTTAACGCGAGCCATCTGCGAATTCGCACTATATCACGATCGGATCCGCGATGCATGAATTTGCCCTCGGAGCCGCATTCCAACGTTGCTCAGTTCGCCTTAGTCACTTGCTGGCGATCTTGGCCCAGGAGTCTCGCAGGGTCACGATTCGATTGAAGACGGGTTTGTCGGGCAGCGAATCGATCTCGTCGACGACAAAGTAACCGTTGCGTTCGAATTGAACGCGGGTGCCTGGCGATTGACGAGCTAGCTCGGGCTCCACCACTGCCACGATATTCGTCACGCTGTTGGGATTGATGTTGTCCAGGAACGTCTTCCCTTCGGCCGCCTCTTCCGGATTCTCGGATTG
>JBILVV010000236.1:0-7428 GCA_044370255.1 Pirellula sp. | reverse complement strand
GAAGCGATGCATTTTTTTTCTCTTCATCGTCCGCTGTTCCCATCTGCACATACGGCCCAAAGCGACCTTGTTTGACAAAGATCGGTTTGTTGAGATCAGGGTGGTAGCCCAAGGGTTGTTCGCCTCGCTCTTGTTTCTCGAGAAGCTCAAGCGCAACGGATAATGTCAATTCATCCGGAGGCATATCGTCGGGGATACTGGCACGCTTGTCGCCACGTTCGATATAGGGTCCATAACGACCGATGCGAACTACGACAGGTGGCGAATCCGGCGAAACATCTCCAGGTGATGATTCCTGCAATGGATAGGAGCACGCGATCCGAGGATCGATTTCAGCGACCTTCTGCTCCAAGAGGGGTTTGAGCCCGATGCCACCCGGCGCGGCACTACTATCCTTGGCGGCTTCACCGAAATAAAACTCTTGCAGGTAATCCAAGTTCACGCGCTCGTTGCGGCTGATTTGATCTAGGTAATCCTCCATCTCCGCCGTGAATTGATAGTCGACGAGGGATGAGAAGTGATCCTCCATGAGTCGAATGACCGCGAATGCAGTCCAACTCGGAACCAGTGCATTGCCTTTCTTAAATACATAGTCTCGGCGCAGAATGGTATCGATGATCGCAGCGTAGGTACTGGGTCTTCCGATCCCCCGTTCTTCGAGAGCCTGGGTCAGGGATGCCTCAGTGAAGCGAGCGGGTGGTTGCGTGGTGTGCGAAAGGCTCTCAAGTTTTTTCAGATCCAACCCTTCGTTGATTTGCACGGAAGGAAGCAATCGTTCCTTTTCCGCAAGTTCCGCTGCGGGATCGTCACTCCCTTCAACATAGGCGCGAAGAAAACCTTCGAACTCGATCGAAGTACCCGTCGCTTGAAAGACCGCATCTCCCGCTTCAATCGTCATCACGACCCGTTGCTTGCGAGCATCGGCCATCTGCGAAGCGATCGTCCGCTTCCAAATCAAATCGAACAATCGGAACTGGTCGTAGTTGAGTTCGCGGCGCAGCGTTTCGGGGACTTGGAAGGGATGCCCTGCGGGCCGGATTGCTTCGTGAGCTTCCTGCGCGTTTTTGACTTTGGTTGCGTAGGTCCGTTCATTGGCGTAGAGAAACTCGGGGCCGTACTGAGATCGAACCAGATCGCGAGCCGCACCGACCGCCTCTTTGCTGAGTGTGGTCGAGTCGGTACGCATGTAGGTGATGTAGCCATTTTCATAGAGGCTCTGCGCGACCCGCATCGCATCGCGGGCCGTCATGCCGAGCTTGCGATTGGCTTCCTGTTGCAGAGTGCTCGTGGTGAACGGTGCCTTGGGTCGCTCGGTGTAAGGTTTGACCTCGATGTTCTTGACGACGAACGGTAGCGTTCTCAATCGATCGCGCAAGCTCGCCGCAGCCGTCTCATCGAGGAGCAACATGGAGGAATCCTTCAGTTTGCCGGTCGAAGGGTCGAAATCTTTGCCCGATGGGACGCGACGACCACCGACCGAAACCAACATCGCGCTGAAGTTCTCGCCCGATCGGGTTTTGAGGTGGGCCTCGAGATCGAAGTAGGTGGCGCTGTGGAACGCCATCCGATCCCGTTCGCGCTCGACGATCAATCGGACCGCAACGCTTTGGACGCGACCTGCCGAAAGCCCGGGCCGGACTTTTTTCCACAAAAGAGGAGAAAGATCGTATCCGTACAAACGGTCGAGGATCCGCCGCGTTTCCTGGGCCTTGACGAGCCCTTCGTCGATCTGGCGAGTCGATTGCAACGCCCCCTGAATCGCTTCCTTGGTGATCTCATGGAACACCATGCGGTGGACCGGCACTTTAGGCTTGAGAACCTCGCGAAGGTGCCAGGAGATCGCCTCTCCTTCCCGGTCTTCGTCCGTCGCCAGATAGAGATCTTTGGCATCTTTCAGGGCAGATTTCAGAAAACTGACGTGTTTTTTCTTGTCCGCCGGGATGACGTAGAGCGGTTCGAAGCCCGAATCAACATTCACTCCGAGATTCGCCCAGGGTTCCGATTTATACTCGGCCGGTATCTCTTTGGACCCCCCAGGCAAATCGCGAATGTGCCCGATCGAAGCTTCGACCTGGAAACGACTTCCTAGGTATTTCGAGATCGTTTTCGCTTTTGCAGGCGATTCGACGATGACGAGAGATTTCTTTTCGCTCATTGAGTTTCGCAATCGGTGTAGGTGATACGGAAGCCTCCCACGGGCCGGACTTCCCCAAATGAACCGCCTGACGTTGTGATCGGGAACTTGGCCAGTTGTCAAGTCCCCCTACCTCTGACACTGAGATTGCGTGGGATGGGGGAAAACCTACAATCTTGGGGTTCAAGACCAACCTTTCCCCCAGGATTTCCACCTTCCCGAGAGCGATTCAAGGAACTATCCCGACATGGCCAGTCCATTCTCCATATTTCGCAAGAACCAGCGGCTTTGGATGGCCGGTGCCGTCTTGATCGCGATCCTCGCCTTCGTCGTTGCACCCATGCTCGAGTCCTTCTCGGGATACAGTCGAGGTACGCGGCCAGGCGCCGGAGCCGTCGCCGCTTCCTGGTCGGGCGGTTCGATTACTCAGGAGCAAGTCGAGACGGAGCTAACGCAACTCGCGATCGCCAACACATTCCTTCGAAAACTGGCTTTCGATGTCAGGGAAAAAGGTGGATTTCCCCAAGTCCCAGCCGCCGCTGGCTCCGACTTTGGCAACCTAGGCATCACTCCCGAAACCCGAGATCCCAATGTCATCATCCGACGCAAGCTATTCGTCGAAGAAGCAAAGCGATTAGGGATCCATTTCGATGAACAATCGGTCAAGACTTTTCTGACCCGCTTCGTCGATGGCAAACTCAGCGGGGAGCAAATCCAAAAAAGTCTTCGCGAAGTATCTGGCGGAAGAATGACTTTGCTCGATTTCAATCGACTCATGAAAGAAGAACTCGCCCAGTATGCGGTTCTGCGGTTGTCCGACTCCGCGATGCGATTCGAAGGCCGCGATAATACCCAGGGTTTCCCGATGGCGCTCCCGATGGCGATCCTCACTCCGCCAAGCAAAAACTGGCAATACTTTCAACGCTTCAATCGCGCCGCGACGATCGAGGCCTACCCGGTATTTGTGCGAGACTTCAAGGAAGCGGTCACCGCCGAACCTTCCGACCGCGAATTGCGAGCCCTGTTCGATGAAGGTAAATCCGTTTCGCAAATCGAAGTCGAGGTTCAGACACAACCGGCTTTCATGATTCCTCCAAAAGCGGACTTTGAATTCCTGACCGTCAACTTTCTCCAGGTCGTTGAAGAAGAAAAAGGAAAGATCCCCGAAGATGTCCTCAGGGCGGAATACGAGCGTCTCGTAAAAGAGAATCAGTTCCGCGTGCCCGACACCACCCCCGCACCGGAAACTATGCCCACAGGTGGCGAACAACCCTCCGATACCAATCGCCCTCCAACACTAGAGAATCCCTCTCAGGATCCTCCCAACCCACAACCAACATCTTCGACTTTACCGAAACCGAATCCAAACGCGGCGAAATTGGTCAGCCTCCAAGACCCACTCGCTGCCGAGCCCGCTACGACCGAACCAGCAACTCAACCCTCCGCCTCAGACACTCCGGCTACTGAAACAACCTCAGCACCGAGCGCCACTCAGCCACCGGTTACCGAGACCACAGGGACTGAACCCGCTGCAACCGCCCCTACAACCGATCCCGCGCTTCCCAAAATCCGCATTCAAACGTTTGAAGAAGTCAAGGATACAGTCGCTCGCCAACTGGCTGCTGGTGAAGCAGGCAAGCTGATCAATCAACGTATCACAGAAATACGAGATCGCATGGAGATCTACTCGGTCAGCCTTCGCGCATACGAACGCGCCGTTCAGGAAAAAGACAAGAATGCCGTTGCCCCTGAATCACTCAATCTGCAGCAAGTTGCCGATCAGTACGGCTTTCAATATGGACGAACCGGCTTGGTAGACGCTCGATCGGTTTTATCTTTGCCGATCGGACAATCCCGCATCTCGAGAGCAGCACGTATGGACCAGTTGGAGTTCTTTCGTCTGACGACGATTCCACCCGATCCGTATGAGAGTGACTCACCTGGTAACTTGTATACCCCACTCACAAGCGCGTCGTTTACCAACGACCTCTTCCTTTTCTGGAAGGTACAACATGACGTCGCTTCCACGCCAACGTTCGAAGCTGCCAAGGAAGATGTCAAGAAACTGTGGGCACTACAGCGTGCGAGTGAGTTGGCGGAAGCCAAAGCTCGGGAAATCGCATCTCGTGTGGGAACATCCTCCGTTGCGGAAACACTCGATGATGAAAACCAACGAGCCCTCGTTGTTCGACCCACGCCATTCACTTGGTTCAATGCAATGTTCGCAAATATGGATCGTCTGCGATTGAGCAACGTAGAAGGAATACAATCGATCGACAACGCATTCATGGAGAAAATTTTCAACGCTCAAGTCGGCGAAAATATCGTGGTATCCGATGCTGCCAAGGAAATTTATTACGTCGTGAAAATCAATTCTTTCTTTCCGAACGAAGAAGAGTTGCTCGGACGATTCGCTGCTGCCCCGAATACCACGGCAGTTCGCAGTATCGCAAATGGGGAAGCAAACCAGATTCCTAGCGCTTGGTTCTCGAATCTCCAAAAACAACTCGGACTGCGCCAGCCATGATCCGGCTTCAGAAGGTTGCACCCAGTGGCACCATTCTGATCGATGCACCCGCGACACATAACGCCCTGTCGCGGGAAATGATCCAGCAGTTGATCGATGCTTTTTCTGACTTCCATCGAGATAAATCGGTTCGCGCCATTATCTTGTCGGCCACCGGTGCAACCTTTTGTTCAGGCGTTCATCTCAAAGAATGGCAAGCGACCAGCCAAGATCTCGACGCCTTGGAGAATTGGCGGGACATTGCAGAAGAGATTCAAGAACTGATTGAGGCGATGCTCCGTTGCCCCAAACCGATTATCGCAACGGTCGATGGCGCTGCGGTTGGCTTGGGGCTCGCCCTCGTTCTTGCGAGCGATCTGGTCGTCGCCACAAAGAAAGCATCGTTTTCGGCGCCAGCACCTCGCTACGGGTTAGTATCTGGAATGGTGGCACCTTTGCTCATGTTTCGATGCGGAGGTTCGATCGCTTCACGGATTCTTCTAGGTAACGAGTCCATCGACGGTGACGAGGCACATCGTATCCACTTGGTCCATCGATTGGTCGCCTCGGATTTGGTTTGGGCATATGCCAACGAGTGGGCAAAACAAATCGCTGTCGGCGCACAGGAAAGCGTGCAAATCACCAAACGTCTGCTCAATGAAATGATCGGCGAAAATCTCCTTATGCATTTAGCCACCGGTGCCGCCGTCATGGCGACGGCGTGTAGCACGGAAGCAGCCGTTGAGGGGCTCAATGCATTCCAGCAAAAACGACCTCCAAAATTCCCGTAGAGCGAACCGCATAGTCATGCGTCTGGATCGCGGTTTCTATTCTCAACCAACACTTCGCCTAGCAAGAAATCTGCTCGGCAAACACTTCGTCCACGAAACCGAGTCAGGTCGCTTGTCCGGTTGGATTGTCGAAGTCGAAGCCTACCTGTGGCGCAACGATCCCGCGTGTCATGCAGCGCGAGGGTTGACCAACAAGAATCGCTCCATGTTCGCTCAGCCCGGAACACTCTACGTCTATTGCATCCACTCCTGTTGGTGCATGAACGTCGTGAGTGAAACCGAAGGCCGCGGCGCTGCCGTTCTCATCCGTGCGATCGAACCGATCGATGGGGTCAATCCTATGCTCAGACATCGAGGGGTCGCGAATCCGGTCGAGCTGACCAATGGACCAGGCAAGCTCTGCCAAGCATTCGGTCTTCATCGTCCGCATGACGGCATCGATCTGGTCCAACACGACTCTCTTTGGATCGAGGCCCCTGCCATATCTCCCCGCTTTCGAATCGGCCGATCGACTCGTATTGGCATTCGACATGGTACGAACCTACTCTACAGATACTTCATCGATGGAAACCGTTACGTTTCAGGCCGCGCCTCGTGCCATAGCGTGCCAAGAAATCGGACCTTAGCTAACGGCTGAACATTGCAGGCGATCGAAATCTTGCAGAAATCTGCGGAGTGCTCGGGAGCGATGGCTGATCGCGCGTTTGACATGAAGCCCCAGTTCAGCAAACGTCCGATGGTATTCCAGAACCTCAAACAAGGGATCGTATCCAAACCCCGCGCTCCCACGCGGCTCCCTCAAAATACGGCCCCAGCATTCGCCGCTCGACTCCAAAACAATCCTTCCCTCCGGATCGCTCAATACCACGGTTGATACATAAAAGGCGGCTCGGTTGCTATCCTCGATTTGCGACATGCACGCCAAGAGCTTTTCGTTATTGCTCTGGTCGGTTGCACCAGGGCCTGAAAACCTGGCTGATATGACACCAGGTTGACCTTCAAGGGCCGGCACGCACAATCCGCTGTCCTCGCCGATCGCCCACATGTTGCGAGAGCGAGCCTGCGCGACCGCTTTGAGCCGCGCGTTTTCTATAAACGTCGATCCCGTCTCCTCGACCTCGATCACATCGGAAAAATCGGCCGGTGTCTTCAAAGCAAACCCGCGCGGGACCAAATGGGCCTCAAGCTCGATCACCTTCTTCCGATTGCTCGTACCAAGCAAGAGAACCCGGTCCTTCATGAGAGATTCTACAGACGCTGTACTCATCCGATTGATTGCCAGGAAGCATTGTTATTCTTCGACCGAGTCCGGCAACTGCCAAGCCTCCAAACGATCCGGTAATCGTACCAAATACATGGAACCTGCCATCGCCCCGTGCGCGAGGATTTGTGTGTTTTCATCTCCCACTCTCAGCCGATCCAAAACCCGAACACCCAACGATTCTCCCGCTGGCCTATGTTCAGTAAGATCGACCTGCATCAGCAACAACTCCCCGCGCTCGCACTGCACCAACACTCGATCTTGGCTCCCGATCAAACTGCAAAAGCCATCGAGACTCGGCTCGGAATAATGTCCAACGCGTTTGAGTTGATCGCCCACATCGAGCACAAAGAGCCCGCGGTCAACTCCAACAAGATAGTCACCCATCAAGATCGGAGTATGCGTGTCTCCCGCAAGATCCAAGAACTCAGAACTCGGCATCGGATCCGCACTTCCCCAGTCGGCCCAAGGATGCATGCGTGTACCATTGTTCTCCGAGGTAAGGATCACACCGTGATTGCTGAGGATCGGTGTCGGAACATTGAAATCGTTGGCGACTCTCGGCTTCACTTCCCAAAGTCTTTTGCCGTCGTTGACATCCCATCCACCGAATGTTCGATAATCGAAACCGATCACTTGCCGTTTGGTCCCCTCTGTCCACTCCACAAGCGATGCATAAGCCGCTTGTCGACCGGGAGCGGTCCAGACCACATCACCCGTTTCCAGATCTAATGCC
>JBILVV010000235.1:0-7459 GCA_044370255.1 Pirellula sp. | reverse complement strand
CCAAACACCGTCAGGCATGTACGGGCGAGCGCTCGGGCCGCCGATCTTGCTATACAGCAAGCCGCTGGCGTGAAGTGCTTGGTCCCGCAATATCTCACCGGGCAGTCGGAATCGGGGCCCGCGACCGAGCAATCGATTGTCGGGATCGAGTTCGACCAACTTCTCCAATGCGCGCCTGCTCGTGGATTGCTGATAGGCTTGGCTCATCACGATGATTTTTTGCAAACCCTTCATATCCCATGGCTGAATCGGTTGATCTTTGACCTGCAGACTTTGGCTCGGTTCCATGAATTCGACCGCGAGCCAATCGAGGAGTTCAGGATGACTCGGCCACTCGGACTGTGAACCGAAATTTTCGATGGTCTTCACGATTCCGACACCCATGAATCGTTCCCACATGCGATTGACCCATACGCGCGCTGTGAGGGGATGATTCCGATTGGCGATCCACTTCGCGAGCCCGAGTCGGTTGTTCGGCTCCCCATCGGGCATCGGAGGGAAGATTTTTGGAAGTGCCGCAGTGACGGGATGTCCTCGTTTGTCATACTCCCCGCGGATCAGGATGAATGCTTCGCGAGGCTTGTCGATCTCCTGCATGACCATGACGTTCGGCCAACTGTTGCGATAATCAGCCAGTTGTTTCTTTGTCTCCTGAACCTTCCTCTCTGCTGCCTGGATCGGGCCCTCGGAGTTTTTGCGATAGTAGTCTTGCAGTTCTTTGAGTTGTACATCGCTCCGTTCAGCTACCGAAAGCTCTAGAATTTCTCGAAGTGAATCAGGAACCTGCGATCCGCCGATTGCGATGGTCCCCTTGGGAAGTCCGGTGGACGACAAACGGAAGCGGCCGATGTTATGCTGCCCGAGAGTTTCCTGCACGAGGCGAATCGTGATGGTTGCATCCGGTGGGACTTCGATTCCGGGTTCCGTTAAGAACATCGCGCGGCAAATCTCTTTGCGTGATGGACCATCGATTGCCCAACCCTTCGACTTATCACCTTGTACCGTGTTTTGGATCTCCCACCCTTTCTGCGAGTAGTCGGCTTCCGCGTGCGTGAACGTGGCAGTCACCGGTTCGGCAAGCGTCGGCGCACTGATCACTGCCTCCACGCGGGTCAGAGCAAAGTTGCCGTTTGGATAACGACCTAAACTCTGCTGTGGCAAACTCGGGTCGGGAAAGCACTCCAGCAAGAGCCCCGTAAAGTTTCCTTTCGAAAGAGGCGACTTGATCTCATAAACATCATGAGTCGGGTTATTGCCACCTGCCAAATACGCCCCATCACTCTGTCGCGTCAACGTGGCTCCACTAGCCGCCGATGCCGATTCTGGGTTCAGAATATTCCATGCAGTCGGGTTCGAGGCGATTCTCTCTTTGAAGCTAGGTTCCCATGTCGCGACCAATTCTGGCAACGTTTTCTCAACGTCTCGCAATGCTGTCTCCGCATCGCGAACTTGTTGTTCATAGTTCGCTGTTTGTTGTAACTGATCCTCGGAGGGGACCGGGATCACAGGTTCTGTGTTTCGAGATTCCCCCTGAAGGATGCCACTCTCGGCGATGTTATTGAAGTAGGAGAATAAAGAGTAGAAATCCCTCTGGGAAATCGGATCGTACTTATGATCGTGACAGCGGCAACAGTTGAATGTCAGCGCCAGCCAAGTCGTTCCGGTCGTTTCGACTCGATCGATGACAGTTTCTACACGCCACTCCTCAGCGATCAGGCCACCCTCGCCGTTGAGTCGATGATTGCGATTGAAACCGGTAGCGACTTTTTGTGAGAGAGTTGCATTAGGAAGCAGATCTCCCGCGATTTGTTCGATCGTGAATTGATCGTAAGGCATATTGTTATTGAAGGCGTTGATCACCCAATCCCGCCATGGCCACTGCTGTCGCGAGCTGTCGATTTGGAATCCATTGCTGTCAGCATATCGAGCCAAGTCCAGCCACTGCAGCGCCATGCGTTCCCCGTAGTGAGGAGAACTGAGCAATCGATCGACGACTCGTTCATAGGCGTTGGGAGAATCATCGTTGATAAAGTCGTCCATCTCTTCGATCGTCGGTGGCAGGCCTGTCAGGTCGAGAGACAATCGCCGGAGCAAGGTTTCGCGATCCGCACGCGGAGAGAGTGCAAAGCCTGTGGCGTGAAGCTTCTGCAAAACGAACCGATCGATGGGGTTAGGATATTGCGTGGCCAGTTCCGAGAGCGGTACTGCAGGCCTGACAGGAGTGATAAAGGCCCAGTGCCCTTGATACTCAGCTCCTTGTTCAATCCATCGTCGAAGGAGTTCCTTCTGCTCTGCTTTGAGTGTCTTACCAGTCTCGGGGGGAGGCATCACCAGATCGGGATCATCGGCTACGATACGATGGAGCACTTCGCTATCGGAGGCCTTCTCAACATCAATCGCCCGTTTTCCTGAGTCTCCCGGCTGTGTTGCCAATTCATATCGATCCAGCCGAACGCCTCCTTGCCGCTGCCGCTCATCGGGTCCGTGGCATTGGAAGCAGTTCTCAGACAGGATCGGGCGAATATCCCTATTGAATTCGATGCGGTCTTGGGCAAACGCCGGAGATACAACTAGGGAGGCGAAAACAAACACGAACCATTTCGAATTCGTATTGATTACATTCAACCGAGGGCGAGGGTGGGTAAACAATTCCATCCACATATAGGTTATCGAGGATTTCGAGGCAGGAAACGCGAGGCAGGTGGAATACGAACCGCCTTCATTCTAACACAGCAACAGCGCCACGCGGAAATGCAATCAGACTACTGCACCGAACAACGCGCCGACACCTGCCGTTAAGGCCATTGCGAGAACGCCCCAAAAGGTCACTCGCACAGCAGCTTTCAACCATGGAGCCCCTCCCGCGTAGGCTCCAAAACCGCCGAGAAGAGCCAGAAACAGAACTGAGGTTGCTATAACCACCGGGATCAATACGCTTCGCGGAGAAAGCATCGCGGTTAACAGTGGCATTGCGGCGCCGATCGCGAATGTGCCCGCCGACGCCAATGCGGCTTGAACCGGTCGAGCACTCATCGTCTCGGAAATCCCGAGCTCATCGCGAGCATGGGCCCCGAGTGCATCGTGCTTCATCAATTGCTCTGCGACTTGCCCTGCAAGCGATGGTTCCAATCCTCGCTGAACATAGATCGACGTCAGTTCGGCTAACTCATGCTCTGGGTTGGCAGCCAGTTCCGCTCGCTCGCGTGCCAAGTCAGCGTTCTCAGTATCCGCTTGCGAACTGACCGAAACATATTCGCCAGCCGCCATCGACATCGCACCGGCGACGAGACCTGCGACTCCCGCAACCAAGATCTCGCTATTATTAGTGCTCGCAGCAGCTACACCGACAACCAAGCTCGCCGTAGAAACAATACCATCGTTCGCACCCAGTACCGCCGCGCGAAGCCAGCCGATACGATCGGTACGATGAAGCTCAGGATGTGATAATCGCATGAAGATTACAGGAACGAGAACAAGAGGATCTGTAAGCCAACGCTTACATCATCCTACCTCACGTGTTGGAGTTATGTCAGGCATGCGATCTACGCGAAATCGTTCGTCATCAAGTGCTGAAGCTTGCGCGAAATCGACTCGAGCAGGATTTCGGACGCACCAGGTCCGGTCGCCGCGATCACTTCCTGATAAATCTCATACCCAAAGGTGCTTGCGGGCGGAATGTAGCCAGGCTGCCAATCATTGGTGAGCGTGGTGACAAAAACAGGTCTCGGCGCACATCGCTCGCGGAGGGTTGTTTGAAACACCTGATACAGCTCTCCTGGGACGAACACCCAAATCGCATCCCCGACGCATCCTACGTGTGCCGTCAACGGATACGAATGTCCCGGAGCAAGATGATGGAGTCGATTCAACTGCCGTGTTCGTTGCTCCACCTGTGCTCTGCATGCGCGTAGGCGCATTGCATCGTTTGCATCGCGTGCGAGCGTCTCCTCTGCAAGCCAATGATCGCGTTCGCGGGAAGTCTGTTCGATCGTCGGCAAGTCATGTCGGTACGGCAAATCCACCACAAACTGTTCCCAATGCCATCGTCCAATCATTCGTTCGGTTTGCTCGTCGATCGGTTCGTGTCGCCATGTGCCGATCGCTGTTCCCGAGATCACGGGGCCAGCGTAACGAAACTCCGTACCGGGTGGCGGTATCGTGGCCAGGGTTGATAGCGCTGCATATCCCACTTGCTTGCCATTGCGATCGGCAACTGCCGTATCTCCGACGAAGCCTTCGCGCGGACCGAGATCTCCAGAAGCACCTTGGAGGAACAAACACAGGCCGCCCGTGTCCCGTTCGATCACCTCCTGCATCGCGCCGACCCAATCGGGACTGATGAGGGTGTTGTCCCACGCCAAAGTCGTCGGATGGCATGCATAGTTGACGATCGTTCCAACGACATTACCCGAGGTATCGGTAATCTTCGCAATCAACAACGTATCATCGGCGGGGCCTTCGGGATGGAAGCCGCATACGAATCGTTTGCGCTCCGCATCGAAATAATCTCGATGTCGTGCCAGATCGCAACGACCGTTTTGGTAGACGATGTTCGCGGGAACGACACGCTGTTTCGCTTCTTGCGCAAGCGAGCCGATCTTCACAGCCAATTCATCGAGATAGGGGCCGAGCAACTCCCCCCCTGGCAAATCGCTCCGGGTCCGCGACATCCAGCCTGCGCCATGCGTGTGAGTGAGCGAAACGAGAATATGATCGTAGGGAACACCGGTTTGATGGTGAATTGATTGCCGAATGGTATGCAATTCTTGGCGATCGAGAATGCAATGATCGAGGCTCACGATGACTTGTGCCTGGCCGGGCGATTCGGCCGACGGTTCAAGCCATAGCAGTGTGGCATGCAGCGGACGATGTACACCGGTGGCTCGATCATGCAACGCAGCCCCCCACATCCGATGGTAGATGCCGACCGGAGGGGTAATGTCGCAACGCGCCATCGCGGCTCTGCATCGTGCCTGGGGTATCTTAATCACTGTCATGATGATCTCCAAAGAGAGTTCCTTGCGGATTCAACAGCGCCCAACACACCGCGTCGATCGCCATCACCCCCGCGAAAAGAAACAAGATCAGGTTCCAATTCCCCGTCTTCGCCACAAGCCAGCCTGCAGTGATCGGGAACAAAGCGGCTCCGATGTTGCCGCACATGTTCATCGTACTAAAGACCGTGGCAACATGCCTTCCTCCATAACTGATAGCGACCGTGTAGCCGCTCACCCCACCAAACGTCGCGCAGAATGCTCCGAGGGTAATCAATGCGATGCTTTGATTGATATCCTGCGCAAAGTAGGAGAGAACGATCAACATGGAGCACGACCCCATCCCGATGACGGCGATCCCTTGTCGACTTAGTCGTGAATTACCGGTCCGCTGAAGCAACCAATCGGAAAAGAAACCGCCTGTCAAACTGCCGATCACTCCCCCAACGCCTGCGACCGTGGTCAAAACCCCCGAACCCAGGAGCGATACATCGCGTGTTTTCTGCAAGAAGGTCGGAAACCAAGTCATGAAAAAGACCATCCCGGCAGCTCGAAAGAATTGCTGACCACATAAGAGGATCATCGGCAGACTGGAAAGCAATCGCGACCATTCCACTTGCGATCGTTGTGAATTGCCTCTTTCCGTTGCCGGAAGTTTGCGAGCTGAGATCAGCGCGAGAAAAATCGTCGTCCAGAGAAGACCCGGAATCGCATAGGCTGCCAATAACAAGCGCCATCGATCGATCCCGAGAGAACTTGCCCACGGCGAGATCGCCTCCAAGATACTCGCTGCCAGAACCGGTGCAATCGCTCCGCCGATCGTCATGCCCGCAGCCAATAGCCCCGTCGCTCGGGCTCGCTCGGTTTCCGGAAAGATACGGCCCAATGCCTTGGCAGCGCTCGGGAATGCCCCCGCCTGCGCTGCACCCATCAAACCCCAAGTCAACAGGAGCGAATAGAACCCCGTTGCAAATGCGCTCAGCAATGTCGCCAACGACCATGCCACACAAAAGATAACGAGCGAACGTCGACTCCCAAGCCGATCGGCAATCGTACCCCCAGGGATCTGCATCAGAGCATACGCAAAATACCAAGCAGATTGAATCGAACCCATGTCCCGGGCCAGATCCTCGAATTGGAGGTCTTTCGCAATTTCGTTAGCGGGTACACTCAGTGCCGCCCGTTGGATGTAGGCGATCGCCGCCGAAGCGCAAAGCAACGCGAGGACTTGATAACGTCCGCTGCGAACCTGAGCCTCGTTATGGGCGACGCTTGTCATGCATGGCTCCTACGCATCAGATCGCAACGAACGCTGAAGCAACGCAAACAACCGATCGACTTCTTCGCACGTTTCCTGATCGAGTTCCCATCCAAAGGGTTCCACTCGCAGTGCATTGCGAAACAAACCCCGTTTCTGCAGGAGGTACTTTTCGATCGCCAGAAATCCATCGAGTCCTGCTTGCAATTGCAGCGCTGTCAGTGCGCTGATCGGCAACGACAACCGATAGATCCGTTCTTCGTCTCCGGATTGCAAGGCCCGCCACAGCGCGACGATCCCATCCAAAAGGTCGGTCCCGGGCATCGTCCCGACAATACCGCGACGGTAGCAGTCCACTAGATTGATTCCCCCGGAACCTTCAAAGATTCGAGCCGTACCATGGCTTGCATCGCGAAGCTTCGAAAGGTTAGGACCCAGTGGACTCGCTTCGGGCTTGAAGAAGATGCGGTCCGCACCGAACTCATCGAGCAGTCGCAGGTACACCCCCAAGTCGATTGCGGCACCGACATAACTCGATGCATCCTGCACGACCAGCGGGATCGAGATCCCTCGCGAGATCGCGGCAAAGTAATCTGCCGTGCGGGCACCATTCAAGGAAGTGGCCACCGGTGGAATGGCCATGACCGCGCTCGCGCCGAGCCCTTCTGCATGCGTTGCGAAATCTAGTGCCTCGCGGATGCTCTCAGCACCCACGCTCACAACCGTAAAGCCGCGTCCTTTGGCCGATCGACAGACATGTTCCGCCAGTTCTTTGCGACCATGGTATCCGAGTCGCAGGACTTCGCTCACCATAGCGACCACAACACCGTCGGCTCCTGTTTGAAATGCCCAATCAATCTCGCGCTCCAAGGTCGGAACATCGATCGTCCCGTTTTCATTGAGCGGTGTATGCAGAACCGGAAGAACTCCATGCAACAGATGATCAGCCAAAATGCTTTTGCTCCGTGTAGTCAAATGATCAGCGGGACGATAGATAAGGAAATCCAATGGACACGGTACGGCCGTTTACCAATCACCCACACTGCCATCGGAATAGAAAACACGTTGCGGCAGTTCCTGTTCGAACGGATGCTTGCGTACTGCGTCTTCATCGATGGAAACCCCGAGTCCCGGCAGGGTGTTCGGGGTTACGGTGCGTGTGGCCTTATCGATTTGAAATCCTTCCTGAACGACATCGCTACGCCAT
>JBILVV010000234.1:0-7468 GCA_044370255.1 Pirellula sp. | reverse complement strand
ACAATCCCCATCATGGTCGCATCGGCTGGGGTGTCTGCATTTGGTGGAGACCCTGCGTCCCACGGTGCCTTGGAAGCCATCCGCAGCTACGGATGTTCTTTGGATGACCACCAAAGCACTCAGCTCAACTCGCGGTTGGTCGATCAAGCCGACTTGATCCTGGCGATGGGCCAGCGACATCGCAGCGTGATTGTTTCGCAATGGCCCGAGGTCGCTCCCAAGGTACACCTGATCGCAGCCGACGGAAGCGAAATCAGCGATCCCTTTGGCGGCCCACTCGACGTCTACCAACGATGTGCGGAGCAACTGAACCGACACACGAGCCATTGGCTTGAGCACTTGGATACCTCTTCGATCATTCGTTGGCCGAAGCCTTCGTCCACCTAGCCCTGTTGTATTCCCCGACCTTTCAGTGTTTCTCGGAGAAGCATGATGCGAATTGCAGTTGGAAGTGACCATCGCGGCCACCAGATCAAAGCAAAGTTGAAAACACTCTTGTCGGACGATGGCCATGAGATCCTGGACTTTGGTACCTACAACGATCAGCCTGTCGACTATCCCGACTACGCAGTCTCGGTTGCCAAACATGTAGCCGAGGGAAAGGCCGAGCGAGGTATCTTGATTTGCGGAACGGGCTTTGGCATGGCGATTGTCGCCAACAAGTTCAAAGGGGTGCGCGCCGCCGCATGCGCTGATGAAGTGATGGCCGAGATGTGCCGCCGCCATAACGACGTCAACGTTCTGTGCCTTCCTGGCGACTTGATCGGCGATCGCCCTGTTGGCGACTTGGTTCGCGTATGGCTCGCGACCGATTTTGAAGGTGGACGCCATTCGCGTCGATTGGACAAGATAAGTCGAATAGAAACGGAAAACTCAAACTGATGCGAATCGATAGCCATCATCATTTCTGGGATTATTCGAAGGCCGAGTACGGTTGGATCAGCGACTCGATGCAGGTCCTGCAACGGAGTTTCATACCCAACGATTTGAAACGTGAAATCGACGCCAAGCAGATCGACGGAGTAATTAGCGTGCAGGCTCGGCAGTCTCTCGCCGAGACCGAGTTTCTTCTCGCGCACGCCAAGTCGAACCCATGGATCCGCGGGGTCGTGGGATGGGTCCCCCTTGCGGACAAGAACATCGCATCGATGCTGGAAAAATTGCGCGGAGAAACATTGCTCAAAGGAGTCCGGCATGTCGTTCAAGACGAAAGCGACGAGCGATTCCTGGATCGTGAAGAGTTCAATGCGGGGATTCGGGAACTGCGAACATACGATCTTGCCTACGACATCCTCATCTTTGGACGACAGTTGCCGATGACTCTGCGGTTCGTCGATCGACATCCTGAGCAACGATTCATCCTGGACCACATCGCCAAACCGGTCATCTCCTCGGCCAAGTGGGATAGCGAATGGGAAAAAGGCTTTCGCGACTTGGCCAAACGCCCCAATGTCATGTGCAAGTTTTCGGCTCTCGTCACGGAAGTGCGAGACCCCGCATGGGACATCGCCTTGTTGAGTCCCTACTGGAACGTCGCCTTGGAAGCTTTTGGGCCAGATCGTTTGATGTTCGGCAGCGATTGGCCGGTTTGTCTTTTGCGATCCTCATATGCGGATTGGATTGCGGCTGTCAGTGTCTATGCGTCGGAGTTGAACGAGTCGGAACAGGCCAAGTTCTGGGGCGGAAATGCGTCGCGCGCGTACCGATTGGACGCGTAGCAGTTAAGATGGATCGGTATGGATTCCACCGCTTCGACTTCCGCAACTGCGATTGCCCAACAAACACTCTCCTTCCAGACCAATTCTTGGTTGGTCGCGTTGTCGCTTGCGGTCTGTGCGGTATGCGGAGTCTTGTCGTGGCTAGCTATGCAGCGAAATGGATTCCAGCGAGGTGCAGTGGTATTGGAACTGTTGCGATGCGGGATTGTCGCTCTCGCCGCGTTGCTCCTCAACCAACCTGAATGGCTCGAGGATTATCGCTCCGCAGAGCAGCCGGCCTTTGCCGTTTTGATCGACGAGTCCTCGAGCATGCAAACCCGCGATGTGCTTGCAAGCGATGCAGGTAGCGAGGGAGTGGTGATCGCTCCGCAAACACGAGCCGAAGCGATTGAGCCCCTGACCGATGCATCGTTTTGGAAACCCCTCGAGGACAAAGCCAAAGTCATCGTAACCCGTTTTCCTGCCGACCAAACATCCGATAGCACCGACCTCGCAAAGCCGCTCAACTCCGTCTTGGACAATGCGTCGAACGTGTTAGGAGTCCTGGTCGTATCCGATGGGGACTGGAACTCGGGCGATCCCCCTGCGAGCGTTGCCTCGCGCTATCGAACCATGGGGATCCCCGTCTATGGTCTTGCGGTCGGTTCCCCGAAACGGCTGCCAGATATCGAATTGCTCAGTGTCGACACACCGACCTTCGGAATCATTAACAAAGGGGTGCGCATTCCCTTCACCATCGATTCCTCGTTGCCGAGAGATACAACGACTCAAGTGAGCGTGATGACGTCGGACGGTGAGCGATTGACCAAAGAAGTACGCGTGCGCGCGATGGCTCGGACCACCGATGCCATCGTATGGACCCCCAAAAAGGAAGGGGACTACACCATCAACGTCGAAGTTCCCACTTCGCCGATGGAAACCATCCTGACCAATAACACCGCTTCCGCTCCGATCAGTATCCGGCAAGAGAAACTCAAAGTGCTCGTTGTCGACACTTACCCTCGCTGGGAGTATCGATACCTGAGGAATGCCTTGTCGCGCGACCCGGGAGTCGATGTCGCGTGCCTGCTGCTGCATCCCGACCTCGATAAAGTGGGGGGTGGAAATCGGGACTACATCAAGTCCTTTCCTGAGACATTGGAGGAACTCGCTCACTACGATGTGGTCTTCTTGGGAGATATCGGAATCGAGCCGGGGCAGCTCACTCCTGAGCAATGCAAATTGATCAAAGGCCTGGTCGAATTCCAAGCGGCCGGACTGGTCTTCATCCCGGGTTCACGTGGCTATTCGCTGTCGCTCTCACAAACCGAATTGGAAACTTTGATGCCCGTCGTGCTCGATGATTCCCAGCCTAGGGGAATCGGTACCAAGACTTCGATGCAAATGGAGTTGACCGAATCGGGGCGACGAAGTTTGCTAACCAAGCTCGCGGATACGCAGGAAGAGAATGTCGATGTCTGGATGGGGCTGCCAGGTTTCCAATGGCATGCCGCGGTTGCTCGGGCCAAAGCAGGTGCAGAAATCCTCGCTGTTCATGAGTCCGCGATGGGAACACAGGGGCGTATGCCTTTGCTGGTAACCAAAACGTTTGGCACCGGCAAGATCTTGTTCATGGGAACCGACGGCGTGTGGCGATGGCGCCGCGGGGTCGAAGACAAATTTCACTACCGCTTTTGGAGTCAAGTCGTTCGCTGGATGGCCTACCAACGCAATATGGCGAAGGGTGAATCGATGCGATTCTATTTCTCTCCCGACTCTCCCAGAATCGGACAGGTGATTACCCTTCGCGCCAATGTGATGCAGACAAGTGGTGAACCACTCAACGAAGGGGAAGTCACCGCTCGTGTCGAAGCTCCGTCGGGAAAAGTCGAAGTCGTTCGTTTAGCCAGTGGCGGCGAAGATAGTTGGGGTGCTTTCGAAGGTCGCTATACCGCGAACGAACCTGGCTCCCATCGCGTTACGCTGTTATGCAAACAAACCGCGGAATCTCTCGAGACCAGTTTTTTCGTGCAAGGGCTCACGCGCGAGCGGATCGGACAAGCTGCTCGTCCGAAGGTCTTGGAAGAATTGGCTCGCTTGACCGGAGGAAAAACCCTGACCATTCAGGATCGAGACCAATGGATAGAAGTTCTCAAATCGGTTCCGGAGCCTCCGTCGACGATCCGTCGCGTTCCTCTCTGGTCCCACCCTGCTACTGTGGGACTCCTTTTAGGGGCCCTTACCCTCTTCTGGATCGGCCGCAAAGCCATCGGCATGGTTTAGCCAGCTAGGATGGTTTTTGAACGGGTAAAGAACCAACCATGAATCGAAAAGGATGGTATCATTTGGCCTTACGAAATTCGGCCGCTTGCATACCGTCCGGCCAATCCACCACGATGCGTCAATGAGGGACAAACGTGTCCAACGTACCCAATCCGCCAGGAGGACAACCACCAACTGGCAAAACGACCAAAAGCATTGGAGACTTGCTGCGGGAGTTTCGCGAACATCATGAGCAGATGAAGCGTGAATTGGCCAAAGTGATCGTCGGCCAGGAGGAAGTCATCGAGCAACTCTTTGCGGCGATCTTCACGCGAGGTCACTGCCTTCTCGAGGGTGTGCCCGGCTTGGCGAAGACCCTCATGGTTTCCTCGTTAGCCCGGATCCTCGATGTGAATTTCAAGCGGATCCAATTCACGCCGGACTTGATGCCATCGGACATCACAGGCACCAACGTCCTTGAAGAAGACAGCCAAGGACGACGGGAATTTCGATTCGTCGAAGGCCCGATCTTTACCAACATTCTGCTGGCTGACGAAATCAACCGAACGCCTCCCAAGACCCAGGCAGCGCTCCTTCAAGCCATGCAAGAGCGAGAAGTGAGTGTGGGTCGCCAAACGATGTCCCTCCCCGATCCCTTTTTCACGATCGCAACGCAAAATCCAATCGAGCAGGAAGGGACATATCCGCTACCCGAAGCCCAACTCGACCGCTTCATGTTCAATATCAAGGTCGGTTATCCGACGGCCGATGACGAGGAAAAGATCCTTCTCTCGACCACCCGCGGTGAGCGGCCAGAGATCAACAAAGTCCTTTCAGCCCGTGCAATTCTCAATATTCAAAAACTGGTAGGCTCCGTTGCAGTCAGTCCCTTCATCGTCAAATACGTCGTGTCCTTGGTTCGTGCTACCAGACCGGGTGAAGCCGACGCACCCGAAGTCGTGCGTGAACTCCTCGATTTTGGAGCCGGACCTCGCGCTGGCCAATTCTTGATCCAAGCAGGCAAAGCGATGGCGGCTATGGATGGACGATTCAACGTTGCCCTCGAAGACATCCGCCGCGTTGCGGTTCCGGTCCTGCGGCATCGCCTGAGCACCAATTTCCAGGCCCAGGCCGATGGCATGACGACCGACAAAATCATCTTGCGGCTTCTGAAAGAGATCAAGGAACCGGCAATTCCGAAATATGCAGGGACGGACGCAAGCGCCGCGAGTTATCTCCCTCCTCCGATCCAGTAAATTCAAAACATCCGACTAGAAAAACATCCGGCCAAAAGGTTCGCACAACTATGTCCCATCATGATGCCAACGCTTGGATCGCCAAACGCACGCAAGCGTTTGATTCCAGCGGTATCCGCAAAATGTTCGCGCTCGCAGCGACCATGAAGAATCCGATCAACTTGTCGATCGGATTGCCTGACTTCGATGTCCCCGCCCCGATTCGGGAAGTTGCCTGCGATGCGATTCAATCGGGTAAAAACGCCTACTCCATGACGCAAGGGATATCCCCCTTGATCGATAGGCTCAAGTCGGAGATCCACGCCCAATACAAACATGACGATCGATCGGTCTTCATTTCCTCCGGAACCAGCGGCGGCTTAGTCCTGGCGATGTTGGCGATGGTCGATCCCGGCGACGAAGTGATTGTGTTCGATCCTTATTTCGTCATGTATGTTCCGCTGATCCAATTGGTGGGTGGAGTTCCGGTCCTAGTCGATACCTATCCCGATTTTCGCATCGATCTGGATCGGGTTCGATCGGCGATCACACCGCGCACCAAGTTGGTCCTTTTCAACAGTCCCAGCAATCCGACCGGCGTTGCTGCGAGTCTCGAGGAGATGCGTGGGATCGCGGAACTGTGCGACAAACACGGTATCGCCCTGATCTCGGATGAGATCTATAGCCGCTTTCACTTCGACGGCCCCGCGCGATCCCCCGCCGAATTCAATCCTCAAACGATCGTCATCGACGGTTTTTCCAAGAGCCATGCGATGACCGGATGGCGCATCGGTTATGTGCACGGTCCCGATGCGATCATCCAGAGCATGGTCAAGCTCCAGCAATACAGCTTCGTTTGCGCACCGACACCGCTTCAGCATGCGGCTCTCGCAGCCATGGATTTCGACATGACCCATCATTACATGGACTATGCCCGAAAACGGGACCGAATCGTTTCGGGGCTTGAGGGTTATTACGAATTCGTCAAACCGGGTGGAGCATTTTATATTTACCCCAAAGCCCCGTCGGGAACCGCTACCGAGTTTGTCTCGCGATGTATTGAAAAAGAGCTGCTTGTGATTCCTGGCAAGATCTTTTCAAAGCACGACACTCATTTCCGAATTTCGTTTGCCGCCAGCGATGCGATGCTCGACCGGGGAATCGAAGTTCTTCGCAGCTTGGTTTGATGGAGAGCCGTCGATGTTGGAACGCGTGATACCTGTATTAGGACTCTTGGTAATGCTCTTGATCGCGTGGGGATTGAGCGCCCATCGCGATCGATTTCCGTGGCGTGTTGTGATCGGCGGACTGGGCCTACAAATTGCATTGGCTCTGATCGTGCTTCAGGTTCCCTATGGCAAGACCGTCTTCGAAGGTATCGGAGGAGTCGTTACCCATTTGCTCGACTGTGTCGACAAGGGAGCAGGTTTTGTCTTCGGCGATTCGATGGTCGCCACATCGCGCGGCGATACCCCTGCGTTCAAGGTCTCGTTCGTCGCGTTCAAAGTTCTGCCGACGATCATCTTCTTTTCGTCCCTGATGTCGATCTTGTATTACCTCGGAGTCATGCAACTTGTGGTCGGAGGCATTTCGCGAGTGATGCAGAAAACGCTCGGCACCTCGGGTGCGGAGACGCTGTCGGCGGCTGGCAACATTTTCGTTGGGCAAACCGAAGCACCGCTGCTGATCCGCCCCTATCTCAACTCGATGACCAAATCGGAGTTGATGGCGGTCATGGTCGGAGGCTTCGCAACGATAGCGGGTGGGGTGATGGCGGCGTATGTGGGGATGGGGATTTCGCCAGTTCACTTGCTCTCGGCCAGTCTCATGTCCGCCCCGGCGGCATTGGTCATCGCCAAGATCATGCAACCGGAAGTCGATCGCCCATTGACCTTGGGCAAGGTCGAGGCAACTCCTCCCATGCAGGCGACCAACGTCATCGATGCGGCAGCGCGCGGCGCGAGCGATGGTTTGACGTTGGCCCTGAATGTCGGAGCGATGCTCATCGCCTTCCTTGCGCTACTTTACATGGTCGATGGCTTAGTCGGTTACGCCTTTCGACTCATCGATCCGAATTCGAAGATCACCTTCACCAAAATCATGGGCTATTTCTCCTATCCCTTCGCATGGTTGATGGGGATTGAGACCAAGGATTGTCTTATAGCAGGGGAAATACTCGGTACTCGCATTGTCAGCAATGAATTCATCGCTTACCTGCAAATGGATCCAAAGTCCAACCCCGACTTTGCGACCGTGAGCGAACGGACCAAGACG
>JBILVV010000233.1:0-7469 GCA_044370255.1 Pirellula sp. | reverse complement strand
ATCGCGATAGACCTCGGCGACTTTCTGAGCAATCGTTTCCATAAGATCCCTCTTGAGATCCGAGGCTCCGGAGTCTTTGCTGACCGGCGCGTTGCGTATCTCTACATAACCGGCGAGATTCTCTTTTGCCGTTGTATGGGCCTCGAAGTATTTGCTGACCCATGCGTCGATGACCGGATGGGTACCGGTGGCATGGGAGTCGTCATCTTCGCCGAGGAACTTGGGGTGCCGCGCGAGTCGATGAAAGAAGTCATTGACGAACTCGATGATGACAGGAGAACTGCGACGGCTGAACGAGAGATTCTCCAGTTGGATGTTTGCAATTTCTTGCCCGACAGATTCGAAAATTTCGGAAACTCCTCCACGCCATGCATAGATCGCTTGCTTGGTGTCTCCCACAACGAAGAAGGATGCCGAACGAGGTGATTCGCTCAGCATGTGAGTGATCGCGTTGGCAAAGGGCTTGAGAACCTCCCATTGTTGAGGTGATGTGTCCTGAAATTCATCGAGCAACAGATGGTCGATGGAGCAGTCCAGTCGATGCGATATCGATTGGAGAGTTGGCTTCGACTCGGATTCGTTCTTCTTTTCACCTGTGGCTTGGGAAATCCAATGGGACAAACGCCGGGCGATATCTGAGAAGGTAACGATCCTTCGCTGTTGCTTAAGGTTTCGCAATTGCTTGTCGAATTCCTCGAGCAATCCGTAGGCAGCTTTGTTTTGCGTGATGCGGCTCGCCAAAAATGCTGTGACTGCGTGCTTGGCGAGGATCCGTACGGCTCCCGGAAATGGTCCCTTGATCTCTTTGCGGTTGTAAGAGGGCTTCTCGCTATGGCAGTTAACAACCAAGGTATCCTTCAGGAACTCCTCCCAATCCTGGTCGGTGAATTTCTTGAGGGTTTCATCGCGGCGATTGTTCCGTGCATCGGTTTCCAGATCACTTGTGCTGGCTACTTTAAAAGCCTCGTTCACCGCTTCGTCTCCGGGCCCGGCGGGGATGTTGATCGCAGTCCAAATGCTTTTATCCATCGCCTGCTGATAAAGCTCATAGCCATTCTTGACTACATTGTCGATCTCGTTGCGGATGCTTCGGACCGCCTCTCCCTTGGAGAGCTGAGAAATCAACGAGCGAAGCTCGGTATGCGTCACCTGTTCGAACATGCGCGTGATGGCATCCCGACGCAGTTGTTCCTCCTGCACAGGATCGATCAATTTCCAACCGGGAGGCAACTCCAACTCGAGCGAAAAAGAACGGGCCAGCTGCGAATAGAAACTGTCCAGCGTGCTTACTCGGAAGCGATGCAACTGCGAACAGAGGCGAGCGAGTTGGTAACGCACCGCTTCGCGTGTGATGACCAAAGGGGCGAGGATACGCTCGAGATGCTCAAAGTCCGCATCGGAAACACACGCCTTGGCCAGCCAACTCAATATGCGCTGAAGTATTTCACCGGCCGCTTTGCGGGTGAACGTCGTCGCCAAGACGGTTTCGAGGGACTGATCGCTGAAGAGCAAATGAATGGCGCGCGATGCCAAGCGATACGTTTTGCCGGTCCCGGCCGATGCTTTGATCATCTGCGGTTGGAACCATTCGGGAGGTGGTTCCCCCTCGACTGGTACCGGCTCGATCGCCAACAGGTTCGGAATGGGCTTCGCTCTGCGTTCTCGTGCAACAAGAACGGGTGGAGTCTGGCACTCAGGGGCCTTTGTCGATTCCGATTTGCCATCGATCGTCCAGCGGCGGACAACGGTTCGTTGAGTAATCGCTGAATAATCATCGTACTCAGGTCGGCCGCTATCGATCGGAGGCCAGAACACACCGTCCACGACTTTGATCGCTAGTTCTTTAGCCGATTGCACCGCAGCCGCGAGTTCCTTCTCATTGAAGTCCGCTGAGATGAATTCCGTTTCCGAGACGTTGCGAGGCAGCAGAACGTAGCCGAAGGAGACTTCTTTACCCTCGTAGTTGTCTCGCTTCTGGATCAACAAACCGTAGAGTGGCAATTGCCAATCGGTCCACTCGCCGGATCTCTTGAGATGGATAGAGCGAGGGTTGCCAGAACTGTCTCCGGTCTTGTAGTCCCACACAGCCCAGCGTTTTTTGTCCTCGTGCTCATCGATGCGGTCGATGCGGCCGTGCAATTTGATGGATCGATGTTCATCTACTTGAAACACGATTCCGTTTTCGCGTTCGACCTTGTACTCCGCCTCGATCATCTTCCAGCCTTGGCCGATCTTATCGGCTTGGAGCTTCGCAAACTGCTTCAATCGCATTTCGGCCTGCTCGAGTTGCACGACCACGGCGGGTGGAGGCGTAAGACCGAAACGCTTTTGACTTTCGAGCTTGAGTTTATCGAGGAGCCACTTGCAAACCGCATCGGGATCAGAGCTCTTGGCTTCGTTGGCCTCTTGGAAATCCTCGAGCACTTTATGGATCAGGTCGCCGAACGCACCGCCATCGAGTTCCAACGGCAAATGCTTGACCGCTCTCAATTGCTTAACGCGATTGAGATAAAAACGATACGGGCACTCTGAGTATTTCTTGAAGTCAGTGACAGCCATATCCGCGACCGGTTTTTCTATTTTCGGTTGTGGTATAGGGATATCCGATTGGCCGATGCGGGGAGTCCATGTCCAGACTTTGGCATCGACCACTTCGTTATCAGAGATCAATCTCAGGACGCGACGAGCCAGATGTTCGGAGGGGACCGAAAGGAGCAGGCGACTAGGAGTCAAAGGATCGCCGTCGCTGCTCAGGCGATTGAGGATAAGTTCTATCTGCTCTCGCGTATGCAGAATGGTCATCATGATATACGCATCGCGAGCATACCGCCGCGCGTTATCGAGCAACCCCAGTTCGCTGCGCAAGCGGTTCGGAAGAAAAGCGTCCGAGTTAACACTCTCGGGAATGACTCCATCATGCAGACCACTGAGCATCAGCACAGGTGCATCGTCGAGTGCCAATTCGAGCCAGCCGATCATCTCGATCGCTTGATTGCCTCGCGGGGCAGGTATCTGAACTCCTTCGAGCATCTGGTACAGCCATGCCATCGCGTCGCGCAATTCCAACTCAGCATCGAGATTCGGAGGGGTATGCGCCCACTCCTGCATCGCTTCGTTAATTTCCTCGCAGGCTCGCCAGACCAAGTGCCCTTCGTCCGTTTCTTTGTCGATGGAAAATCCTGCGTAAAGCTCACGCAGCACGGATCGGATCGGTTCGGCCCATTGCGATAGAACTTGTTTGCCGAGTCGCAGCGGTTCCAGCAACTCTCGCAAAGCCGTGACAACCCCTTCGAATTCCGGCCTGCCCCGTCTGGCTTCGGGGAAAACCGCCACGTTCACCGACCGCAGCAACGTTGCATTCAGATATTCATCGATCGATGCGAGATAGTGATCCGGCAGCTCAAGTTTCCTTCGCAACCAATCCTCGACCGTGGTTTCGCGAACGAGGCTATGAAAGGCTTCGATTTCTCCGTTCGCTAAATAACGTTGGATCAGTCCTAGCAGTTTCGTCGGCTGCGTGGCTTGTATCGGCAAACCGGGACCGTAGCGCAGGTGGACGCCTGCTCGTTGCAGAGATTCCTGAAAGGCTGGAATCACCGTCGGGTCTGGAACCCCGACCGTAATCTGCGACGGAGCACGGTCCGATCCCAGAAGAGCCAATTGCACCGCGAGCTCATCCGCAGCGTCTCGCACTGTACTTCGCACATGCAGTGCATCGTCATCGATCGGGAGTTCGAGGCGTTGCCAGAACTCGGATCGCAGTGTTCCATCGGCGTCGAACCCTTGAGAAAACGTATCGGGAGCGCCGATCAGCGAGGTCACCTGTTGGCCCACGGCGGCGAGGAACTGACGTTGGGCGCGGTTCAAGTCCACGGTCCCGATGAGGACAATCTCATGTCCGCTCGGTTGTACCTCGCCATGTTTCAACGCGAACTGCCTGGCGGTCTGGACATCCCAAAGAGATGCTTCGTGCAGCACATCCAAGTAGCGTCGTTGCAACGTGGCCAAGACATGCCAACGTGGTTCTTCAGCGGTTCCGATCAAGCTCTCGGCGACATCAGAAAAATCGAGAAGGTCCGATGCCAATTCGCGATGCAAGGAGCCCAGGATCCGAGCTAGCTCCATCCATGGAGCCAGTTCATCAACCTGTGGCACTTCGAACAGAAGTGGTTTCAATTCGGATGCAGGGGTCGATTGAAGGACCTTGGTCCAAGCCATGACCTGATCGAGCTCGTTGGCGAATGGTAGCTTGGCTTGGTAGAGTCGTTCGGGTAATTTTCCGAGGGTCAAAAGTTCCGGCGGTCGCAGGACGACATCTTCGCGAGCGGCACGCTCGGCGAGGAGTATCTGCAGTCGTCTCCCAGCCAGCGAACCGGGGAGTACTAAGAGGACACGATCGAGATTCCACTCGTGTCCTCGCAAATATTGTTCAAACAAGTAATCGCATGCTGAATGCAGAATTGGGCGAGCCCAACCGAGGTAATGGATGCGAATCGGGCTTGGCTGTTCAAAGAGGGGAAGTCGTTTCGTGGATTTCGCGGTGCGTTGCACGAGGGTGCCTCCTAGCTTCTGGGACGTTCCAGTCATTAGATTACCATCATCTCTCTGGTTGGACGACATGCAAAAAGTTCACTAGGGGAGATCATCGCCTCTGGGTGTGACACCTCTGGTCACCGCACTAGTAAGGGTGGCACGCCCTGAGGCTTTGCGAAGGGCGTGGGATCCGGGTGGCACGTCCTGAGGCTTTGCGAAGGGCGTGGCTTCCGTTTCATCACGCCGCCATCAGAACATCATCCGATGGGGATAATCCCACGTCGAGGAATGAGATCGAGCTTTCATAGCCTATTAGCAACCCACCACAAATGTTTTTTTGAGCAGGAAATCACGACGCGGAGCGTCGTGCCACGATCGTCGTCTCGTCCAAATGCTAGCGCCTAACGACTTTGTGGCTACAGTTGATCGTGTCTCTCCATCTCACGTGCGATCCAAGATCTCGCGAAACTCCAATAACGTTGAACCGTGGCAGTGCAGATCCCGAGATGAAAAGCCCATTGCTGGACGCTCATTCCTCCGAAGTGCTCGAGTTCAACCACTTGCGCGAGGACAGGATGCTTTTGGGAAAACGACGCAGAGCGTCATCGAGTTCAAGAAGCCTCTCAGCGTTTTCTTCCTGAATAGGTGTTGCGTTGAGTAGCTCAAGCTCGTCATTTGGAACCGCGAAATCAGTGGCCCAGAATCTATTCGACCACACCTGAACGTGTGGAAATGGAGAAATTGGAGCGAATCTTCCTGCTTGATCACGAAAAATCTGGCTTCCGGTCTCTTCGATGCCCGATGCACAATTGGCCGACATGGATCACAATGGTGCCTAGTTCGATTTTCCCCAACACGCGTCGAAAGAGCGATCATGCGACATCTCGATCACCTCAAGAACCTCGTCATCATGGCATCCGCAGATGGATCGCTCACCGAACGTGAGATTGCCTTGCTGGTGGACCGATGTGCGGATCTTGGTCTCGAAGAAGCCGACTTGGGGAAAGCTGTGCAGTTCGCTTTGAGCGATGAAGCGTCTCTCAAATTACCAACCGACCGCAAAGAACAATTGGCAATGCTCGGGGATCTTATGCGAGTCATGGCAGCTGATGGACAACTAAGCGAAGTGGAAAAACGACTCTTCGCCCTCGCGGCTGCTAAGATGAATGTTGACCGCGAGGAACTCGATCATCTGATCGATGAGCTTTTGGGAAAAGACGAAAAACACGGTAAGAGCTGATCCGCAAAGGGCGGATGCGGAGCAGCTGTGGGCAGCGACTCTACAATGAGGTCGATTTCGTACCGTAACCGCCGCCGCCGGGGGTCTCGATGCGAATGGAATCCCCCTCTTCGATTCGAATTTGACACGATGCGGGGAGCTGTTGCTGCTGGCCATTGGCATGTAGCCACAAGTTGCTTCCAAGTTGCCCCGATTCTCCCCCCGCGAGTCCGAACGGTGCATACGGCCCGCGACGACTGGTAACCAACGACACCTCGAGCGGCTCGAGAGCTTGCATCTGTCGCACCATCCCATCGCCACCACGATTAAGCCCGCGACCTCCACTGCCACGCCGTATGCCGAACTCCACCAATCGCACCGGATAACGACTTTCCAATATCTCGACATCGGTCAGTCGCGTATTGGTCATGTGTGTGTGCACCGCGTCCGCCCCGGAACCGTTCGCGGTAGCGCCGCTTCCTCCACCAATCGTCTCGTAATAGCCAAATGAACGATTCCCAAACAAGAAATTGTTCATTGTCCCTTGGCTAGCCGCAGCCAATCCGAGCGCGCCCAAGATACAGTCGACCACCCGTTGGCTCGTTTCCACGTTCCCCCCCGCAACCGCTGGCCAATCCTCTTTGGAACCAGTTCCATGCGGATTGAGTATCCCCTCGGGGATAATGATTTCCAAAGCTCGAAGAACTCCAGAGTTTAACGGCATGGTATCGGAGATCGCGCAGCGAATACAGTACAACACGGCCGCAGTTACGATACCGCGATTCGCATTGAGGTTGCCAGCGCTAGCAGGTCCAGTCCCCGTGAAATCCAATCGCAAATGGGGTTTGCCGTCTCGCATCGTTCGCTGAATCAAAACCTCGATACGACTGCCGTCATCCATGCAGTCCGACCATTGCCAATCCCGATCCTCAAGCGTTGCAATCCACAGCCGCGTCTTCTCCTCAGCCGCCTCTAGGACCGATGCTAGATACGTTAACAACCGCTCTGCCCCGAAACTCGCGGCCAATTCACGCATCGCTACGGCGCCGCGAGAATTCGCAGCCTGCTGGGCAGCCAAATCTGCCATATTCTCAGGAACCGATCGCGAAGGATAAGTCGCGGTTCTCAACAAGTATTCCACTCCACCAGAACAATCCTCAACAGAGAAATCATCTCCTCCCCGTGCTAAATGCATCGGCGGAATCAATACTCCCTCTTCGCCGAGCCGTTTGGAATGCGGTGACATCGAACCGGGAGCGATCCCGCCTACCTCGGCATGGTGTGCTCGCGATGCCACGAAGAAATGAGGTCGCAAATCCTCATCCACTCTTGAACCATCGAGAAACACTGGTGTCACCACCGTAATGTCTGGCAGATGAGAACCTCCGCAATAGGGATCATTGGTCACGAAACAATCCCCCGGTCTCATGCAAGGGAACCGCTCAATCATCCCCTTGACCGTTTCGCTCATCGCTCCAAGATGCACTGGAACATGAGGAGCGTTGGCAATCAACTCACCCCGAGCATCAAACACCGCGCAGCTAAAATCCCGCCTCTGCTTGACGTTGACACTGATCGCCGTCTGCTCTAGCACGATCCCCATCTGATCGGCGATCGCTGCAATTCTCTGAGCCAAAACCTCCCGCAACACCGGATCTATCTGACCTGTCTCCTCCCGCATCTCCGGTGCATCGATTTGTTCAGAGGGAGTAATCGA
>JBILVV010000021.1:0-24416 GCA_044370255.1 Pirellula sp. | reverse complement strand
CCAAGGAACAGGGCCGCAATCAGGTGGCGGTCTACAATGAGATGCACGATGCATCCCAACAGTCACCAGACTCTGGCGAGAAGGCTCCGGGCAATCCTCCGAGCATTCGCGAGACGCTTCGCGGCATCGAGGAAATCGAGAAACGGGTTCTGGCCCATCTAAACCAAATGGTGCATGAGGAATCGAAGCGATAAATCGCTTCGAAATCCACCATTTTCCAGGACCCAAGACGACTTGCACATCTAGCTTCCTGCGCTACCATACAGGCAAGATGAGTGCTACGACGACACCTACTACGAGCTTGCAATCGGCTTCCCCGCTGCCCAACCACGCCGTTTTGGGGTTGCTGACCGCATGGATGCTTGCCAAACGGGAATGGGTCCGTTTCTTCAGGCAACCGTTTCGTGTCATTGCCGCTCTGGGCCAGCCTATTTTGTTTTGGATATTATTCGGGACCGGCCTGCACGGTGCCTTTCGGGGGCCGGTCGCCGACGAAAACTTCATGGGCTATTTCCTGCCCGGAACCACGGCGCTGATTCTGTTGTTCACCGCCATCTTTTCAACGATCACAATCATTGAGGATCGTCGGGAAGGATTTCTGCAAGGAGTCCTGGTGGCGCCCCCCGGCAGATGGGCAATCGTAATGGGAAAGACCCTTGGGGGAGCCGCGATCGCTTGGGCCCAAGCGTTTGTATTTTTATGTTTGGCTTGGTTCACTGGATCCTTGGAAATCGGTTGGAGCGTTTTGCCATTGATGTTGTTCCTTTTCGTGGCAGCGATGGGGATCACCGCATTGGGTGTTCTGTGCGCCTGGCCAATGGAGAGCACGCAAGGCTACCATGCGTTCATGAACCTGGTACTCATGCCGATGTGGCTGATGAGCGGGTCATTTTTTCCGATTCCCTCGATCAGTCCCGATCAGCCCATTGGCCAAATGATTTTGCACTGGGTCATGAAACTCAACCCGATGACTTATGTAGTCGGTGGACTGCGTCATTATCTTGCAGTCGGGGATGGAACAATAACTCGCTCGGACCCAGCATTTTGGACTGCAGGGCTTCCCACGTGCTGGTGGACAACAACCGTTTTCGCTGCATTGGCATTCGGGCTCGCCATGTGCATGGTACGTCGACGGCAAAAGGGTGAATTGCAATGAACCGAATGATGATCCGCATTTTAGGAATCTTGCTCGGCCTCTTCGCTGGAACTATGGCCGCTTGGGTGTCGATTCAGTGGAAACGAGCTCGGCAACAAGCGACGAACAATGCATCCGACGAAGGTGGTGTGATTCTGCAAGACGAGGGAACGAGCGGGGCAGATCAACAAACCGATGCGCCACCTCCCGATCCAGGCGATCGGCGAAAACTGGTGGAACTGCGGCAGGCCGTTGCGAACGAGCCATCATGGACTCGAAGTTTTACCCTCACCGAACGGAGCGGTCGGTTGGTTAAGTCCGAAGAACTGCTCGGCGAGCCCTACATAGTCTGCTTCTTCTTTTCCACATGTCCCGGCACTTGCAAACGACAAAGTAGCGAAATGAGGCTGCTGCAATCTAAGTTCAAGGGGAAGCCGCTCAAGTTGGTCAGCATCTCCGTCGATCCGGAGGTGGATACACCTGAGGTTTTGACAGAGTACGCGAACAACTTTAATGCCGACAAGGATCGATGGTTGTTCTTGACTGGTAAATTGGATGACATCATCAAGGTTGGCACGGAAATGTTTTTCCTGCCTGGCGTGGAGAAACGTGGCCATCCAGATCGATTCTGTTTGGTAGATGCCAAAGGGGAGTTGGTCGGGTCATATGTTTGGCTTGACCCGGAACAGCGAGATCAGTTAATAGCCCATGTCGAAGAGCTTTTGACCTCGCAGTGAGCCCTACTTTACTTACCTGTATTGGCTCAGCCCTCGAAATCGAGCACAATCCGGAGCATGCGGCGCAGCGGTTCCGCAGCGCCCCACAGCAGTTGATCGCCGACCGTAAAGGCCGAGAGAAAACGGCCACTCTGCGATGGGTCGAGCTCTAGTTTTCGCAACCGTCCTACGGGGCACATCAGCGTTCCACTGATAGTAGCGGGACTGAGTTCTCGTATCGTTGCGTCCCGCTCGTTGGGGATGACTCTTGACCATGGGTGCGCCGAGCCGATCATCTCTTCGAGTTCATCGATCGGTACATCCCGTTTCAGGCAAATGGTCAATGCTTGGCTGTGGCAACGCATCGCACCGATCCGGACGCAGATGCCATCGACCGGGATGGTCGCGGGAGCATATCCTAGAATCTTGTTGGTCTCTGCCTGACCCTTCCACTCCTCGCGGCTTTGTCCGTTGCCTAGGTCCTTATCGATCCATGGGATCAGCGATCCCGCGAGCGGAACCGTGAAATGGTCTTTGGGGAAACCATCGCCGAGCATGGTACTGGTGACTGTGCGATCGATATCCAAGATGGAGGAGGCGGGATGGTCGAGCAAGGGACTTGCTGATCGGGAGATGTGTGACATTTGGGTCAAGAGCTCGCGCATGTTTTGCGCACCGGCTCCGGAGGCGGCTTGATAGGTCATGCTTGTCATCCAGGCGACAAGATCGTGTTGGAACAACCCCTGTAATGCCATCAGCATCAGCGACACGGTGCAGTTACCTCCGGCAAACGAGCGGATTCCGGAGGTCAATCCACGCTTGATCACCGAATCATTGACAGGGTCGAGAATGATGATGGTGTCATCGCGCATTCTCAGCGTGGATGCCGCATCGATCCAGTAACCCTTCCAGCCGACTTTGCGAAGTTGGTCATGTACCGCGGTGGTGTAATCGCCACCCTGACAGGTCAGAACAACATCCATCTTCTTCAACGCATTCAGGTCGTCGGCGGCGAGCAGTTTGCCGGTGGCTCTGGAGCCGAGTATCGGCCCATCGCCACCCGCATTGGATGTGGAGAAAAAACAGGGTTCGAACAGATCAAAATCCTGCTCCGCCTGCATACGGTCCATCAATACAGAACCGACCATGCCTCGCCAACCTACCAAGCCAACTTTTTTCACAATTCAATCTTTTGTTTCATTGGTTTCTAGAAATGCGGAGTCAACATTGCCCCGCAGGATCTGTTGCCCTAAAGCGACTGCGAAGGATTCACTCTTGCCGCGATCGATCACGATCGACTGGGCGAGAATCTTCGCCAAGATCTTTTTATACATGCGGTATTTCGGCAAGATGAATTCCAACTTGTAGGCATCGCTGTAATAACCGAGCAGCTTATTGCGCGGGACTGCATCGATGCGAGCCTTCAGGTCGTGCTCAATAAAGCTCGGGGTGTTGCTATACCACCAGTGTCCATGCGGGAGGACGTTTGGGAAGATCCACGCATAGTCCACCAATTCCTGATTGCTCACCGAGGCAAGTACAGATATCGGAAATTTCAGGGTTGGAAACGCATTGAATAGCTCGGAATACTGAATCATCGACCAACGGGAGTCGTACAAATCTTGACCTTGATAAACCCCTCCCGGGTAGACGCGTCGGTTGACACCGATCATCAGGTCGAATGGCAGTCGGTATTCCACGCAGAATTCGGCCAGTCGCCAGAACACCCAATTGGCAAGGGTGCGACGATCATCTTCGCTGATGCTATGCGGAGCCGATCTCATTCGCTGCCAACAGGAGGTAGACGCCGGGTCGTCGAGCGATACCGCATGGGGAGAAAACCAGGGTGGCAAGGATATCGCACACGCCTTCGCTCCATTTTTTTTGAAATACTGAAACAATTGGCCGATAGCTTGATGGACATCGGACAGGCTGTGAACGGCGATACCGCTGGCCGACTCCAGGCGTTGACCAGTCCGTGCCAGATGCAGATGGAATACCAAATCATCCGTACGGAGGCAGGGGATGTAGCGGTGAGTGTCGAAATCATCGAGGCGGTCGTCGAAATCATTCGTAAGAAAAATTCGCTCTACCTTGGATTGACGCAGAACATGCTCGGTCCAATCCGGTCGCTGCATGGCGTCAGAGGCTCGATCGAAGACCTGTTCCCAATGTTCAGCGACAATTGACTCTCTCGGTAAATCGAGCAAGTCCTGGCCAATATCCAAAAACCAATCCCATTGCACCGTGTGGTCGATTTCATGCAGTCGTTGAAAGAGTCGCTCAACTTTGTCTTTGGCGGACAATCCCTGCTGCTCGATTTGCTCGCGAGGCATGCCCGCAGAGTGGACAAGTTCGGTGTAGTAGTGATAGCCCAGTAGATCAGCCAAGTTCTTGGCCGCTGGTTCTCGGGGATTGATGTGGGAGTGCGAATCGACCAGCGTGACAGAGTCGAGTTCGTGAAAGAGCGTGTTCTCGAGAGAATTCATGATGATTCGAAGTCGGCAATCAACCGCCGCTAACAGGTGGAATCAAAGCGATGGTTTTACCTGTTTCCAGGGCCGATTCCAAGCGGTCCTCGTCAGCCACAAAGGCGTTGCCTACCGCGACCCTGCTGGCAAAAATCAACGGACGCAGTTCCGGATGGAAGCGAACGATCGCCTCTTTAAGCACACCTGCTGACTTTACATCTCCCAACTCCTCAGATGCTATCCGAATCGATTCCATTCCTATCGCTTCGCGAATGCCCGCAAAAACTCGTACTTCGATCGATTTCGAATCGTTCATGGGAGATTTCGAGTTTTAGGTCGCACTTAACAACACTCCGGACTTCGTTCGTCGCAGCAAAAGCTACTGCAAAAGTAAGGTTACTTTTCCGCGGAAATATCCGCAATCGTAATTACTTTCAGCATGAGTGGAGGGTCGAAACACCCGAACGCTCCGTTTTTTGCTTGGCCTCGCATCCGCAGTTTCTGTACAATGCGTGCATCTCATTGGAGGTACGATGGATCTAAAGGGTGAGCCGACAAGGCAATCAAGTACGCAGTCCGACTCCGAGGGTTCTGAGGGCAGAGTAGCCGCCCCGAGCCGCGCTGCTTTGCGGGAATGGGCTAAATGCATTGAGCAAGATTCTCAGGCGGAAACATTCGAGTATTTGGGCGAGAGCGTCGCGAACCAATCCGGGGAGTGACTCTCGACTACTAGATCGCCAGGTGGGTTTGGAGACGGAGTTGTTCATACGGCAACCGCTCGATCCCAAACCGGAAACTCTTACTCAGTTCTTTTCGCTCATCCAGGGAATTCACGAGCGAGTTCCTCTCGCCCCAAGTCGCAACAATCCCTTTCGTTTTTTTCTCGCCAACGGATCCTCGGTATCCCTTGAGATTGGCGGAAGCGGCGATTTGAAGTCCGCCTTGTTCGAGGTCGCCACTCCGGAATGCAAAAGTCCACGTGACGTAGTTTTGTATGAACTAGCGAATGAGCAATTGGTGGAGGAAGCCTTCACCGACGATCACCCAAGTACGCGTTGGTCATTGATCAAGGCGAATATGGATGCGCAAGGGCATACGCTCGGCCAGCATGAGTCATACGATATGAGAATCGCGCGTGGCAGTGGACTTCTTCTGTGGTGGCTGGGCTTGATGCTCTTATTCCCATGGGTCGTCCTATACCGATTCGCCGCGATGATCTGGATTGGCTTGGTGTATTCGGTATCTTCCTGGATACGGGGCATGCATTCCCTTTATCAGTCAGCCCCTCGTTTCATTATTCGGGGCGATGCTCCCGCCGAGGCGGTTGAGAAATGGCTCGACCCATTCCTGCATGTGCGGAGCATGCATTGGATCGCAACGGGTTTAAGGATTTTGCATTGGCCCATCGTGCAGATGTTTCTGGTCCTGATTCGATTGGTAGCGTTGCGACCGCATCGAAGAGAACTCGTCGCATTCCTCGCATCAAGATCGATTTTGGATGGTGCCGGGCATGTCGATGAGCAGGGACGCTACTGGATCAGTCAGCGTGCCGGAATGATCAATCAAATCATCGGTTTCGGAAGCTACGGTGATCGTCGGCCTATCTTTCGTTGCGATCCGATGCTTCGGGACTTGATTGCAGGTCCGTTTTGGTCTTTTGCCCGCTTTGGTCGTCTTTTCTCGCGGCGCCAACGCGTGGAGTTGGCGATCGGAGATTCTGGCATGTGTCCATGGTCGCAACACATACGATTCGGCGCCACCGTGTTGATGATCGATTTGGTTGAGCAGCGTGCACTGAGAGGTGCTCCCAGATTGACGAAACCGATCGAAGCCATCGGACAAATTGCGAGGGACTGGATGTTGGTTCGTACAGTGTCTGGAAAGAGCCACAAGCAATTTACCGCTATGGATCTACAGCGTTGGTACCTTAATCGCCTCAAAAAGCACCTTGAAACCTGTAGCGATGTACCCGCCGAAGCTTGGGAGATCATCGACAAGTGGCAGACGGCATTGAATCAGTTGTCGGTGAAACTCTCCAACCAAGAGAGCATCCCACGCATGTTGGTTGGACGTTTGGATTGGCTGAGCAAATTGTGGTTGCTGTTGCAATTGGATCCCACCACTCCCTGGCCAGTCCGAAAGAAGATCGACATTCGGTACCACGAGATGTCCGAGCAAGGGTACCATCGCAAGCTGATCGATATGGTCGATTTAGCACCCGTTGTTCGCGAGGATGAGATCGCAGTCGCACGCCGTTCGCCTCCTCCGAATACCTCCGCGCTTCGTCGTGGCAATCTGATTCGCGAGTTTTCTTCGGGAGATTCGGAATTGCAAGTGGAATGGCGCCAGGCGTCCTACCGCGTGGACGGTCAGGTTTACCACGTCGACTTCTAGTGGGTTGCGTTATCGATGCGCGGCGAGAAACTTTAATTGCTGGTACATCGTCTTCAGGATCGGAGTCTCCACATGGTGCCGATCGGCGTGCCGCATCGCGTTGCCATAAATCGCTTCCACCTCGATGGGGCGTCCATGATTGAAATCCAATCGCATGCTGCTGTCGTACGGGACCATTTCGTCGGTGTGATCGATAACCCAATCGACGAATTCAGGCTCGATTGCCGAACCGCACTGGCAAGCAGTCTGTCGCACTTCCTCGCTGACACGCCGGGCAAGGTTCCTCGAGTCGGCATCGCCCATGATGACATCGGTACTCGCATCGAGAATCACGGATAGCCCGTTGAAGGGGATATTCCACATTAGTTTTCGCCATCTCGCCGTTGTTAGGTCGTTGGTCAAATGACATTCGATACCTGCGCCCGAGAGATCTCGCTGGATGGTTTGCAACCGCTCATCCGATGGTCCGGGTTCGTCATCGTTCAATCCACGGTACGGACCGAATACGATCTTTCCGTAATCGATATGTCGAATATGTCCAGGACCGACTTTATTGGAGCACAGAAAACAGCAGCCGCCCGCAACTCGGCCAGGACCTACCACATCGCGCGTCGCTTGCTCCACGTGCAAACCGTTTTGCAGTACCAAAGCGGTCGAGTCATCGCGAAACAGCGGCGGGACGAGCGATGCTAACCAATGGTTTTGGGTACTCTTGAGCCCGACGATCACGCAATCCACTTGAGGCATGTCACCGACGCTGCGGTAGGCATGCACCGATGGCAGATGGAAATCCCCAAGCTTGCTGTCAACTCGAAGACCATGTTTGACAACGTGTTCAAAGTCAGAGTGAAGGAGAAAATGGACTTCGAGGCCGCTGCGGGCGAGCAAACCGCCGTAGAATCCCCCCAAGGCTCCGGTACCGATGATTGCATAGGAAAGTGGCATAGTTGTCGTCCTGTCAGCTGCGATCGGTCAGTGGTTTCGTATCTTCGTGTGTTGATCAAAGAGGACCGCACCCAGAATCACGAGTCCGAATACGACTTTTTGAGTATAGCTTTCGATCTGGATCAAATTCATCCCGTTCTCAATGACAGCGATAATCAGTGCACCGATCAGGGTTCCCACGACCGAGCCATATCCGCCGCGGAGAGATGTGCCTCCAACGACGACCGCCGCAATCACATACAGTTCGTACATGACGCCGTAAGTTGCGTTGCCGCTCTTGAGCCGGCTGGCCATGACCAAGCCCCCCAGGCCAGCAAGCAACGCACAGATTACATAGGTCGAGGTGATCAATGTGCGGACATGAATGCCGCACAACCGGGATGCTTCGATGTTTCCTCCGATGGCATAGATGGCACGACCATAGACCGTATTGCGCATCGCGAACTGAGTAAATACATACAGGACGATCATCAGTAGCACGGCTATCGGAAGTCCTAACCACTCCCCGCGTCCGAGCCAGACGAACGATTCTGGGACCGCATTGATAGATTGCCCTTTGGACAACAAAAAGGCGGCACCGCTAGCGATCAGCATCATCGCTAGCGTTGCAATGAACGGAGGGATCTGATATCGAACGACCAACAGACCGTTGATCAGGCCGCACAATCCGCACACCAACAGCGCAAAGAGTCCGCATAGAACCATTGCGCCGGTATCGGCTTGATCCCCACCTCCCCAGTCACGAATAGCGAGTGTGCAGAGGACGGCGGAAAGTGCGATCAGGCTACCGACCGACAGATCAATACCGCCGGTCAGAATGACCAGGGTCATCCCGACGGCAAGGATCGCAATGATCACGATTTGGTTAACGATGTTGATCAGGTTTTGCGATTTCAAGAAGACGGGCCACCAACGCGGTTCCGGTGCGATCACAGACAACTCCTTGTCGGGGAATTTGCTCGACAGTCCGTTGAACAGGGTCCAAGAAGCGGTATCCGGACTTTGCACAATGGTCAGTGCTTTTTCTGTTCTCCGGCCGATGGCTTTTCGGGCATCCAACGGGATTCCCTGAATGAAGATTTCCTGCCACTGCTCAACGCTGACACCCAGACGAAGCATTTTCTCGCGAAGGGCATCTGCGAAATCTTGGTCCTCTGGGCTTTCGCTGGCGACCACCAGCACGTTCGAGAAGGGTGGGGGCCCCAATTTTCCGAGGATTTGGTCGGAGGCTTCGTAGGCGTTGGGGGGTTGGAGGGTGAGGGTTGCCAAGCTGAAAGCGATGCACAGGCCGACCAGTACCATCGGCATGGTGAATCGAGCTAGGTAAGGGATCCAACGGAGCATCGGCGATGGCCTGGTTCACAAGGAGCAATTCCGGACGGATCGTAATCCTACTGGCAGAAAAGGTGGTGGGGTAGCGTCCATGGAGTTCATCGGCGGCCACCGAGAGGCTTGATTCCGTGCCTGCTTGATTCCCGAACGATACCTCGTCGGATAAACTATCGGGGGATGAACGCAAGAGCAGCCATTGATTTGACCGCGAAGGTCAATACCCCTGAGAATATCCAATTCGAGTATCGAATAGCTGGACCGTTTCGACGTGCTCCCGCATTCATACTCGATCTGGTCATTCGCGCTTCCTCGATCACGGCCGTCTTTATCCTGCTCTTCTGCACCGGTATCATCCAGGTGCTGGCCCTCCCTCTTTCAGTGGCAGTGGTGGCTCTATTCATCTCTTATTTTCTGCTGGACTGGTTTTACGGATTGTTCTTCGAGACCTATTGGAACGGCAAGACTCCCGGCAAGTGGCTTACGAAGATCCAAGTCATCTCGTCCGATGGTCGTCCCATCAGCGCGTATCAAGCGACGATACGTAACTTTCTTCGGAGCGCGGATCTCGCACCTTTTCTGTCGCTGCAATTTCTCGACCCGACCTTTGCCCCGATGTATGTGATACCGACAGGGTTGGTAGCATTTCTTTGCATGGCATTTACTTTGAGATTCCAGCGGCTCGGTGATCTGGCGGCGGGCACGATGGTCATCGTGGACGAGAGATCGTGGGTTCCGCCCTCGGTGAAGTTGGAGGATCCTCGCGTGGAGGCATTAGCGACGTATATTCCCGCGAACTTCAGAATGAGCCGAACGATGGGGCGAGCCATCGCTCTGTACGTCGCGCGTCGCTCTCGCATGGTGGTCGGTCGGCGGGCTGAGTTGTCAGCGATACTCGCCAAGCCTCTACTGCAGCAATTCGGTTTTCGAGAAGACACGAGCACGGATCTGTTGCTTTGTGCTCTCTACTATCGGGAGTTTGTCCTCAAGGAAATCGTTGCGCCCGGCGAGGAAGAATTGCGTACCCCGGCTTCGAGGCCATCGTCTTATGGTACTCCCTTAAGGCAGGAAGTAACGCATGCCCCGCCGATCGTGGCTTCTATTGCATCTCCATCTCCCAAGGGAGTTTCCGAATGAGAGTAGGTGATTTGCTCGATCGACGACGACAAGGCTGGCAGGAATTGGACAAATTATGCGAGCGATTTGCGAGCCCTGCAAAGCGTCGTAATGTCACCGCTTCGGAAGCAGCCAGATTTGCAGCTTTGTATCGCGCGGCCTGCACCGATCTGGCTATGTCCGAGGAATTCAAATTACCGCCTGCCACCGTCGATTATCTTCACAGACTGGTTGGACGCGCCCACAGTCAGTTGTATCGGTCGGGTAGTTTTCCGGTCGACCGCTGGTGGCATTATCTGATGGTGATCGCCCCGCGCGCTATCTTTAACGACCCGTGCGTGAAAGTTGCATTCATCGTATTCTTCGGCCTATTTGCCCTCTCCGCATTGATGGCTTGGGCGGAAGGAACGTTCCCAGGCTTTGCTGAATCGGTCATGGGCAAGGAGCAGATGGAGACCATGGAAGAAAGTTTCTCGAAGGGATTGTCGGGAAACTTTGACCACTTTCTTATTGCCTCCGCCGGTTACATTCAGCACAACACCAGCATCGGTTTGAGCTGTTTTGCGCTTGGCCCTTTGTTGCTGCCCAGTCTGGTGACACTCGCTTACAACGGAATAGTGCTCGGTGCTTCTTTCGGTTACATGGCGAGGCCAGAGGTGGATGCCGGAGATACCTTTATGGAGTTCGTAACCGCTCACGGAGTATTCGAGTTGACGGCGATCGCGCTGTCGGCTGCGGGTGGCTTGCGGCTTGGAGTTGGGTTGTGGATGACCGGCAATATGAATCGACTCGACTCATTTCTTCAAAGCTCAAAAAAGGCGCTGCCGATCATGATGGTGGCCGTAGTACTGTTTTTTCTAGCGGCCCTCATCGAAGGCTTTGTTTCACCAAGTCCGCTCCCATACGCCATAAAGGCCTTTATCGCCATCGCCAGCGCATCGCTCTTGATGTTCTACTTTGTCATCCTAGGTTACCCGTCTGATTCGAATTCGGGACCGCTCGAGGAGCAGACCTAATATGCAACTCGATCGAACTTCGATTGTCATCACCCAGCGAACCAATGACGAAGTGTTGGACCTGAGCTTGGTCGTCTTTCGGACCTACTGGAAGAAATTGATCTCGCTCGCAATCATCGGCATCCTTCCTTTTGCAGTCCTGAATTTCATCCTGCTGTATCCCATCACCGATTACAGCCGTTTGGTCATGGCATCTCGCGATTACACCACCGTAGAGGTTTTTCAGATTCGCTACTTGTGGACCATGATGAGCTTGGTGTTTCTGCAAGCTCCGTTAGCGATGGCGGGGGTAAGTTACTATTTGGGACAAGCGGTGTTTATTGAAGAACCAAGTCTCAAGCAAGTCACTGGCGTGGTCACGAGGCGGTTGTTACCTCTTCTGTGGGTGCTCGGTATCTTTCGAGGTGGCCTCATCGGGATCCTGTTCGCATTGTGGCTTTTTGCGAACCCGATCTCCTACCCGGAATGGCCCTTTACGCTATGGAGTGTTATCGCCATCCTTGCATTTTTTTTAGTTCGTTGCTTTCGACCGTTCGCCCCCGAGATTCTCTTGTTGGAACGTTGCCCCCTGCGAAAGAAGGCCAATGCACCAGCAGAAGAGCAATCTTATTCAAAGCGATCGAGTTGGTTACATGCTGGTTCCGGGGATCTATTCGGCATTGAGCTGGGGATCTCATTTGTCGCGATCGTCTTTATCTGCACCATGTGCGGGGGAAGTCTGTTCCTTAACGGAGTCATCATCGGGTTCTGGAACTGGGGATGGTGGATGGACATGATTTTCTTTCCGCTGATTCTGTGGATAGCTGCCCTCTGGGATACGGTGATCCGTTTCTTGCTGTATCTCAACACCCGGATTCGACTCGAAGGGTGGGAAATCTATCTTCGATTGAACGCGGAAGTGCAGCGATTGCAGGAGGTGAAATCGTGATGACCCCTGACCGCTCGGCCGGGTGCATAAGTCAATTCCGAACCCAGCATTTAATGCGCGTTTGTCTTGCTTGCGTAGGGTGGATCTGGTTCGTAGCCTCCGCTGGATTCACGATGGAATCGGATACCGGGGAGAGGGCATTGCGACGGGGAACAAGTCCTGTTTGGGTGGAGTACGAAAGCGAGGAGGCTACTGTTCCGGGCCAGCAACTGAAACGCAATGACTACTCCGACCGCCATGATTCGATCTTTAAGGATTCGGGAACATCATGGTGGACGCGTTGGCTGGAAAGTTTACGTGGATCGGGAACTGGTAATGGCGCCTTAAGCGACTTCTTTTCGTGGATCGCGGAGGTCTGGCGGTTTCTCATCTTCACGTTGCTGGCAATCATTCTGATTACGTTGCTTTTCTTTCTGTTTCGGAGCGAAATGTTTCAAGCGTTTATCGGTCGACGGCGTATTAGCAACTTTGAAGAAGACATCGAGCAGCAACGTGCTAAAGTTTCGGACCTACCTTTCGAGATCGAGCAACCACTTGTTGGGTTGCGAGCTCAAGCGGAACGTCTTCGAAACCTCGGCGATTATTCCAAGGCGATCGTTTATTTGTATTCCTACCTACTGGTCGAACTCGATCAAGCGAATTGCATTCGGCTCGAACGAGGCAAGACCAACGGCGTCTACATGCGGGAACTCGCATCGTGGAACGCCTTGTCCAGTTACATGAAGCCGACGGTGCGATTGTTTGAACTCGCCTACTTCGGACGCCGGGAGATCGATCGCGGATCTTTTGAGAGTTTGTGGAGCAAGATCACTTCGTTTGAGGAAACCCTCGCACAGATTCGCGCAGGAAAACTCTCTGAGGATAAATCGATAACCCTCTACGCCGAATCACTTCCAGGGGCACCTTCGATTCGTCCTGCAGATGTCGGAGGCGCGATATGAGGCAGCAGCGTGTCTTCGCCATGTTTTGTTGGATCGTTTGCACGGTCCTACTAATCGGGTCGGGATGCGCCTCTAGGGTGACATGGGTGTATGGCGAATCGGACGATTACAAGGCCAAGTGTAGTCCAGCTGGAAACACAGTCTTACGCGCAATGGTCGAGGAGCGGGGACACAAGACCTATACGGTGCGATCGCTCTCCCCTGCGAATATGGAACGGCTCAATACGTTGATCTGGTGTCCGGATGACTTCCCCAATCACCGCAAGGCAACGTTCACATGGATCGAACAGTGGATGGCCAAGGGAAATCGAACGCTCGTCTACATAGGCCGTGATTTTTCGCCGCATGCAGCTTACTGGGCCGACATCGCCACTCAGCAGGGGACCAATCCGGGGAATCGAGCGAAATGGCTGGTAGCGATGGAACAAGTCGCAGGAGCTCAGAACGAACTGGACAGTAAGCGTCGACTTACCCGACCGTCGCTCGTGATGCCATGGTGTCGTTGGGATCTGCGAGGCGGCAGGATCGAGACGATTCAGTCCCTCAGAGGACCGTGGAGCCAAGATATCAACGTCGAGCAGACAAACATCGTTGCTCGCTCTTCGATTCTTCCTCTGCGGTCGAGCGAATTGAAGGCGATGAAAAGCGAATTGGAGTCAACGATCGCCAGCAGAAAGACCACTCCCCCTGGCGTTACACCACCACCAACAACAACACCAGCACCACCACCCCCCGCCGCTAGGTTTTTCGGCGTTGAGGACTTGGAGTCGCAACAAATGGATTTGATCAACAGCATCAGCACTGACAGCTTACCTAAATGGGACTCTTTACTTTCCGATGCCGACCAGGTGACTTTGGTGGGTCTTGTAGAACCCGATCCCGTAAATGGAGGAAGGGTGATCGTTGTGAACAACAACTCTTTGTTCTGCAATCACTCTATGCTGCGGGTTGAACACCGAAAGATTGCTGCGATGATGATTGATGAGTTTTCCGAAGGTGGGGTCGGCTTTATCAGTGGCTCGGATGATCCCATCATTCGTACTGACAACTTCGATGAGCGGCAACGTGGATTTGAAATGCTAACCGTATGGCCGTTGAATGTCGTAGCGATTCATGCAGCCTTTTTGGGGATCGCCACGATGATTGCCTATTTTCCAATTTTCGGGCGGCCAAAACGATTGCGAAAGACCTCGACCGCCGACTTCGGAATGCATGTAGAAGCGATCGGTAATTTGATGCAAAAGTCTGGCGACAAGGCATACGCGATTGATCAGATTGCGGACTACTTCCGCAACGTTCGCGGAGACTTGGTGTCGCCCTGGGCGAACATGCGCAATGAGGAGTCCAAACCGCAATCCCCGTTCCGCTCTCCGGAATCGGACTGACGGAATGCATTGAGTATGACCACGAATGATAGGCAAATTGCTCTGCGGATGGCGGACGCGAATCTCAACCGCGCGATGGAGGGATTGCGAACCCTGGAAGACATCGCTCGATTCAGCGACTTGGCTTCACTGCAGAGTCGATACAAGTCTTTGCGACATTGTTTGCAACAGGTACTCAGCACTTGGGATCAGTCTGCCTTGCTCGCGGCACGCGATGCTCAGCACGATGTCGGGCGGACCGAAAAGCAGGCTGCCGAGTTATCTCGAGAAGACGGATTGCTGGATATCGCCGCATCGGCCGCAGGACGCTGCGAACAAGGGCTGCGAGTCCTTGAGGAATCCGCCAAGTTTCTCTTTCCAGCGACTGCAACCGCTATCGAGTCCATACGATATCGTGTCTATGATTTGGATGCCGAACTGCAGTTGGCACTCCAGCGGGATCTAGCCTTCTTGGATCGATCGCAATTGTATGTATTGGTGGATTGCCAGTTGCCGCTCGCGAGATTTGTAGAACGCATCGAAGCGATCTCGAATGCTGGCGTCGATCTGATTCAGATTCGGGACAAGGCGGCACAGGCAGTGACCCAGATCCAGTATGCCAACGCCGCAGCTGATACCGTGGATCCAAGCATTACTCGCATCATCATGAATGATCGCATCGACATCGCCAGTTGCTGCAAGGCTTGGGGTTGTCATATCGGGCAGGAGGATTTGCCACCGGTCATTGCAAGGGGGCTGTTACGCGGCCAGCAAATCCTCGGTGTATCCACTCACCATCTTGGACAAATCCAAAAAGCGGTCGACGATCTAGTTGACTATATCGGCTGCGGCCCAACGTTTCCCTCGCAGACAAAGTCGTTTGATCAATTCGCAGGCCTTTCCTTCCTAGAGCAAGCTGTTCAATATCTGATACGGGTCGAACTCAAGCTACCCGCCTTCGCGATTGGTGGGATCCATCCGGGGAATTTGCACCAAGTGCTCGATGCGGGGTTCGATCGAATCGCGGTCAGCAGTTGCGTTTGGAATTCGAACGATCCGGCCGGTGTATCGGAACAATTAAAGAAACGGTTGCTTGCCAAGCGAGGTGGGCGGACCGCTTAGAAATCGCTACACTGGGCGTCCATGGAATTCTGGTCTCTTGTTTAAGGAGTTTGCATCAATATGCCCTACGGAAAAACCTTCTCCAACGCGGTCGAAACCGTCGGCAATACGCCGATGATTCGCATCAATCGTCTCGTGCCCGATAGTGGTGCCACGGTGTTCGCCAAGTGCGAGTTTTTCAATCCGCTCAAGAGCGTAAAGGACCGTATCGGCATGGCGATGATCGAGGATGCCGAGCAAAGCGGGCGTCTTAAAAAGGATACGCACATCATTGAACCAACCAGCGGTAATACGGGTATCGCGCTGGCCTTCGTTTGCGCAGCCAAGGGTTACCGACTCACCCTGACGATGCCGGAGTCGATGTCGGTCGAACGAAGGGCACTGCTTCGGGCCATGGGAGCAAATCTCGTCCTCACACCAGCTGCCGAGGGGATGCGGGGAGCGATCGCCAAAGCGAACGAGCTGGTCTCCAGCGACCCCAACGGCTGGATGCCTCAGCAGTTCGAAAACCCGGCGAACCCCGCGGTACACGAACGGACCACAGGCCCCGAAATCTGGGCCGATACCGGAGGACAAATCGATGCGATCGTAGCCGGAGTTGGCACCGGTGGTACGATCACTGGAGTTGCAAGATACATCAAGAAACTCAACCCCAACTTCAAGGCGATTGCAGTAGAACCGAAGCAGTCCCCAGTCATCAGCGGCGGGCAACCCGGCAAACATCGAATCCAAGGAATCGGAGCAGGGTTCGTTCCAAAGAATCTCGACACCAGCCTGATCGATGAAGTCATCCAGGTCGACGATGAACTCGCTTTCGAATGGGGACGAAAATTACATCGCCAGGAAGGGATCATGGCCGGTATCAGCAGCGGAGCCAATGTCTGGGCGGCCACACAACTCGCCGCACGCCCCGAATGGAAGGGAAAGCGTATCGTGACCATCATGTGTTCGCTCGGCGAGCGGTACCTATCGACCCCTTTGTTCGCCGACCTGACAGGCTGATTTCGGCTGGCCGACCTCGCACAGCGCAGCCCATACAGCGAAGCCCGTACTACCCCGTTGTACCGATACTCATCCCAAGATCGCTCGGAAAATCAAATACAGTGTGCCGGACATCGTCAGGCACACCGGGAATGTGAGAACCCAGGCAAGTGCGATCTTGTAAATCGTGCTTTTCTGGAGGTTGGCGAGCCCCCCCGAAGCGAACATCGCACCTGCGATCCCAGAGGACAGCACCTGTGTCGTGCTGACAGGAAGTCCGAATTGCGTCGACAAGCCAATAGTACTGGCGGCTACCAATTCCGCCGATGCTCCTTGTGCATAGGTGAGATGAGTCTTTCCGATTTTCTCTCCCACGGTTACCACGATCCTTTTCCATCCAACCATTGTTCCTATGCCGATGGACAGAGCGATCAGCACAATCACCCAAAAGGGGGCGTAATCCGTTGCTTCACGGAATGAGTTAACCGCAACCTTTAGTGGTGCAAGCTCTGGGATCGCTTCATCCGATTTGCCTAGCCAGCGATTGAGTTCGCTGTTGGCGAGGAGCATTTGCCGGCGAGCAGCAAATCGATCCAAGGATGCATTGCCCGCCGCATGTTCGGCTGCGATTTCCTTCAATCGATCAAATTCCGGCTTGAGTTTTTGCATGACAATCGCCATCGCAGGCGAGTCAATCGATGCTTGTTTCTGTTCGATCTCATCGTATACCGAGACAGCCTTTTCAATACGATTGCGGATATCGGTATCGGTAAATCGATCGGATAGTGCGAATTGGGCTGGGATGATCCCGATCAAAACCAACATCATCAACCCGATTCCCTTTTGTCCGTCGTTGGAGCCATGAGAGTAGGAAACCATCCCGCAAGTCGCGATCAAGATCGCACGAATCCAGAAAGGTGGCGATGCATCTTTCTCGGGGGCTTGGAAAATAGCTCTGCGATTGGAAACGGTCCACCGCAGTACGCCCATGACCGTCACCGCCAAAAGAAAACCGATCAAGGGAGAAATCAGCAGGGAAAGTCCCACTTCTCCTGCCTTCTTCCAATTCACCGCCGCTTCGCCTGTTCCGGGCAGCAAACTGTAGGCGATACCGCAACCGAGAATTGAGCCGACGAGGGTATGAGTGCTAGAAGCAGGGATTCCCAAGTACCACGTTCCGAAATTCCAAAAGATAGCGGTGATCAGTATCGCACCGACCATCCCCAAGCTCTGTAGCGTATCCTGACTGATCAACGTTTCCACAGGAAGCATATTGATGATGCCGACCGCAACGGCGATCCCTCCGAGGAAGACACCGATGGCATTGAGGATCGCCGAATAGACCACGGCAACTTGGGGCTTGAGGGTATTGGTATAGATCACGGTCGCAACCGCGTTCGCGGTATCATGGAATCCGTTGATGAATTCAAAGACGCAAACGAAGGCGATGCAGAATAAAAGTAGGAGACTGAGTCCGAAATCCAATCCGAACATATTTCGCGACCTGACAGGGAGAGTGAGAAAACCAGTTGGCTGGTATCATAACCGATGTCCAATTGGCTTCGATGAAGCAACGGAGGTTGTCGATGATGATTTCGCGTGCCCATGCATTACAGTTGCTCTCCCTGTGCGATGGTGAGGAAATCTGGTCGATCGAATATTGTCGGAGTCAGAGTGTGCCGGAACGTTGGGTTCGCGAACTCCGCAATGGGTACGAGAGCGGCTTTGCCGATCCTACTCAAACGATCTATTACGATGGCCGAGTCGTGAATCAATTCGAGGGGGTCTTGGCCGTCGATATCGCCGTTCGCGTCGCGGCGACTCTCGGTGTGGATATGACGCGGATCGCTGGCCATCACCTCAGTCGAGAAGGGATCGTTCGCGCGATCCGCGAGCAAGTCGAGGAGGGCTAAAGTTCGAATCTCGGTATGGAGATAACTTGGGGATTTAGGAATTCTTGAATCCCCTCTAATCCACCCTCCGCGCCGAAGCCACTTTGCTTCACACCTCCGAAAGGTATTTCCGCCCGAAGTGGTCGCCATTCGTTCACTCCAACGATTCCAACTTCTAATTGGCGAGCAACTTCTCGGCACATCGAAATGTTAGATCCGTATACATAAGCGGCTAAACCATAGGGCGTAGCGTTTGCTCGCAGAATCGCTTCTTGTGGATCCGTGTAGGTCAATATCGGAATGACTGGTCCGAAAATTTCCTCCCGGGCGATCCGCATGGAATCCGACACTCCGGAGAGAACCGTAGGGGGGAAAAAAGAACCGCGAGTCCATTCACTCCGAGATTCAAACGACCGATTTTCGACCGACAGCTTGGCTCCTTGCGATACGGCATCCGCAACCAGATCCCCAACACCCTGACACGCCTTGTGATGTATCAATGGGCCAGCATCGATACCATCCTCGAGTCCATCTCCTGCACGTACACTCGCAATGCGAGTAGCGAGTCGGTCCAGCAATTCCATTTCCTGTTCACGATGCACAAATACACGATTGGCTGTGACGCATACTTGTCCCGATACGAAAAGCTTGAGTTTAACTAATTGCTCGGCTGTGAGATCCAGATCCGCATCGGGTAAAACGATAAAGGGTGCGTTGCCACCGAGTTCCAGGGTTACGCGTTTGATTCCTGTCGCGGCGTATGACAACAGGGTAGCGCCGGTCCGCGTGGAACCCGTCAGGCTAAGGATCCGGATGTCGGGATGTTCAGCCAAGGGTTTACCGAGTTGGCTACCAATGCCTGGAACGATTTGGAGTACTCCTCTCGGCAAGCCAGCCTCTTGCAGCAACGGCGCCATTGCTAGGGCGATCAGGGGCGTAAGTTCGGCAGGTTTCCATACGGCGGCACAACCTGCCGCCAAAGATGCAGCGATCTTCTTCGCTCCTTGAGCCAGCGGGACGTTCCATGGAGTGATCAGTCCGGCAACGCCGATTGGGCGTTGTTCTATTAGGTATTCACGTTTGCGATCTGGGTGTGGAGTGATACGACCGTGAACCCGTCTTGCTTCCTCGCCGAACCATTGGAAGAAACTTGCTGCATATTCGACCTCCGCAACGGACTGAGGATAGGGTTTGCCTTGTTCCGATGTCAACAATCGTGCGAATGGATCTTTGCGAGCCGATAGGAGACTCGCTACCCGCTTGAGTATCTCGCCTCGTTCAAAGGGAGAGCTTTCACCCCATTCCTTTTGTGCTCGCGCCGCCCCATGCACGGCGCGGTCGAGCAGTATCGGATCCGCCATCGATACACGTGCGATGACAGTACCGGTGGCTGGGTTTCGTATGTCTAGCGATTCGACAGCGCGAACCCACTCGCCATTGACCCAGAGATGGGGTTCGAACCAAAAATCGGGCAACGACTTCATAGGTTATCTTCGTCTGAGCGATGCTTGTCGCGAGCGAGAGCGACGAGCACGCAACTGCCATCGTCGATGACGGTCATGCCAGCATCGCGGGCCCGCTGACTGGCGAGTGCATCCTCCGCGCCGGGTTGCATCCAAATATGTTTTACCCCTAACTTCAAAGCCTGATCGATGATGTCGCGAGTCACCTCTGGGCGCGTGACGATCGAGATTGCTTGCGGAACTTGTGGTGCACTCGCAAGGGTTGGGTAGGCTTGCGAGCCTTCGATTTGTTCAGCAGTAGGATGAATGGGTGTGGTATGTCGGCCGGAATCGCGGAGGGCACGGAAGACGATGTTTCCATACTTGGTTCGGTCAGTGGACGCACCAGCGACTGCGAACGACTTGCACTTGAGGAACTCAGTGATGGGATGCACGGTTCACCTACGAGTGGTTCTCTCCCTTTAGCGGTTCCCCCCCGGGCAACTCCGATGATTATTTCCCAGTTTGAGCTTTCGCAGCGGCTGCTTCGGGTTCATAGAGTACGCTGGTGAGTTCGATATCCTCGTAGGGATAGGTATCCGGCGTTATCTGCACGCTGGTGGTTACCTTCAGCGGAAACGGACCTCCAACATCGTAGGTCAACTCGACGAAGCTCGCGGTCCATCCCGGTTGTTTCGAAGCAGCAGGTGCGATGTATTCGCCGCTTGCAGTTGGACTCAGTTCCGTGCTTTGGAACGCTGGGCCAATGGTTTGCAGGCGGAAATCTCGGGCTGTTGGATTATTGGCACGCCAAACCACGACATGGACTGGTTTCGTCTTAGTGGAGACACGAATGGAACCATCCTCTTCGAATTTCCAATCGTATACTGGGACGGATTTACCGGTGTTGATCATATGATAGAAGGCGGCGATGCTTTGAACGGCATCGGTATTCTTCAAACCATGGTCAGCGTTGGGGATATATCGAAGGAGTTTTTCCCCCTGTAGTTCACCGTAGTAGAACTTCGAGGAATTTGGCACGAAGAATTGGTCGCCACTCGCGTTGACAACGTATTTTGGCATGGTCAGCCGATCGCGGTAGTAGTAAGGATCGACGATTTCGTAGAGTTGTTGTAGTCGAGGGTGATCGAAACGCTGTAGGATCTTGTGCTGATAGTAGTTGCCGATAGCTTCCGCCCAAAAACCGTAAGTCTTGGCGTGATTGATTAACGATGGGCCAGCGTTAGCCACGTCGATCACTATTGGAACGATTGCTTCGACACGGTGGTCTGCAGCTCCGGTCATCCAAGTGGTCCATCCCCGTTTTGAGCCTCCGGCAACGACGAACTTGTTGACCTTGCGATGTCCTCCAGCCTCGGACGCTGAGAATTCGGTGATGCAATCCATAGCCCGAACAACGCTCTTAACCATCGGCAATCGAGGTAGCCACGTTGGATCGCCTGTCTCTAGGAACTGAGACCAACAGTATCCAATCAAATCATCTTCGGATCGTGGTTCGCCGTCGTTGTGAAACACAAGGGGCTGATTGGGTATGTTTTTGAGTTCAGCGACCATGCTTCCGGTCGCGGCAGCAATCGCAGCAACGATTCCGTCGGGGCCCTTGGGTTGAGCGCTGGTATGGCTACCTCCACCCACCATGATGAAACAACGGTCGGTGGTAAGTTTCTCTGGTATCGTGACGACGAGCCAGTGCTCCCAAAGAGGTCGGTCCACATCTTTTTCCGTTCGCCATCTCTGCGAGTGGAGGCGAATGACAACTGTCTTGGCTCCGCCATACGCGATCGTATCGACGACTTTCCATTCATAAGCTGCATCGGGTGCTGCAATGTAGTTGTCGAGGGGAGTGCGTTTCGTGGTACCCAGGGGGGGTTCGCCGAAACAGAGCGAAACCGGGACGATGACCATCAGGAAAGTCAGAAAAATGAATTTGCGGGTCAGAATCATGAGGTGCCTACCTGGGAACAATTGCAAAAAGACGGAAGCGTTTGGTTGCAAAAAGTGAGAAGGATGAGACTACTTCTTACAATCGATAGGGGGTAATTCCTTCATTCCGCTAGTAACTTCTATTTCGAGAGGCGTCGTGCTCCTGGTGGCGTATTTCCCCGCCAGCAAATCGGGGGCTTCTGGTCCTAGTCCAGTCATCCGTTCAGCGTCGGTTGGTTTCGGAGCGGCAGGATCTGGCCAAATCACCGTGACCTTATACTTACCGACAGGAATCCCCGTTTGCTTCTCATAGGTGACTTGGAACTTGCCGTCCGTTCCAGCGATCGCCGATGCAACGTTTTTTATGCTGGGATCGGCTGGGTGAAACATGACAACCGCACCCTCGGCTGGTTTTCCATCCACACTCACCGCCCCAGTCACATTATTAAGACTCGCTTTCGAACCGCATCCAATCGACAAACCGAGCAGAACAACAACCAAAGACAAACAAACCGGCTTATGCATCTTGACACATTTTCCTTTAGGGTTGAGAGGTAGCAAACTTCACGAGGATTGTACAAAAAATTCACGCTGGCAACGTGGTTTCAGAAAAAATTCCTCCCCTAATCGTTAGGGTAAACTTGGAGCGGAAGGCCATGGTAGGGGATGACATCCCATTCCTCGGCAAGCTACTATGACGGTAGCATGAGCGAATGTAGGACAAAACGAACAATATTGCTTTAGCCGTTACGATGCTTTTTATTGCAAGGGAGTACAGCGATGGTGGTGCAAGTAATCCGTAACAACTCTTTTTGGGCCAAGTGGATAACGGTCCAGGTGGTTGTTTGCTGTGGAGCCTTGGCGGCGTGCTCGGTCTCCATTGGACAGGATGCAAAACCGCAAGCGCTTCAGCAGCGTCAATCGCTTGCAGGGCGTTCCTTCGCTACTCCAGAAAACATCGGTGGTAGCGGGCATCGGATTTCGGTAGGAGAAGGGGATTCGAAATTCCCTCTGATTGTTGTGCGAGGAACTCCGTACGAGATGGGATACCATCTCGGCAAGCAATTTGGTTCTGAGATGCAGACATTCGTTCCCGCCGCCCTTGAAGGGATTATGGCCGAACTGAAAACGGATCAAGCATCTTTGGTTGAAGTATGGGCACGATCGGTCGCCTATGGCGACGATCGCGTAGAACAAGAACTTGCGGGGCTTGCCGATGGTTCAGGGATTCCCTTGTCGACCTTGCAAGCGATTCACGCGATCCCACTCTTGATGCCATACTCGTGCAGCAGCATCGCTGCTTGGGGCGACGCGACCGTCGACGGGCACCTGTACCAGACTCGCAACCTCGATTGGAGTATGGATGTCGGTGCTCACAATTTCCCGATGATCGTCCTGTACTTGCCCGAAGATGGGATCCCTCACATCGTCCCCTCATTCGCAGGCATGATCGGTGCGCATACGGGGATGAATACCAAAGGAATTGTTTTATCGGAGATGGGAGATGCTTCTGCGAAAGAAGCACCCTACTTTATCCATGCACCGCACTTCACCGTGCTGTTCCGAACGATGCTCTACGACGGCGGCTCGCTCACTCAGGCCCTAAACATCTTCGAATCTTACCCGCACACCAAACGTTATCACTATGTTTTCGGAGATGGTCAAACCGAAACGCGAGCCGTCAAGGTACGAGCCCACATGCCCGAACCAGCTGGCAAACGCGTGCAGATCTGGAAAGATAACGACCCTGCAGATGAATTCGCGCCCAACGTTCTATCCTGCGTCGTCTACAACGACGAAGGACGCGGGGCGTTTCCAACTCTGAAGCAAGAACGAGGGAAACTCGACGGCGAAAAACTGATCGCCCTCGCAAACAAAATTCCCATCAAGGGTGGCAACGTCGAAAATGTCGTCTACGATGCGACCGCACTGCGATTGTGGGTCTCGTATGCGAAAGGAACCCAAGAAGCCTATCAGCGACCCTACACTTATATCGACTTAACCAAAATCGACTCCGACGGTGATGGCACTCCCGACTTGAGTCGTGGCAACGCAAAGAACATCGGAGCGGAAAAGCGATAGTCAGGCGTTTGCTCGATCAGCTACTGAGATCAAAACGTTGCGTGCGACTCAGTCGACTTCCCGCCGACGTTTTGTAGGCGGGAGGTCTGTATGGCTGAGGATTGGGGTGAGTTCCTTCACGAAATCCTGAGCATCACTGAAACTGCGATAGACACTCGCAAATCGGACAAAAGCGACTTCGTCCAACTCCCGCAGGTATTGCATGCACAAATTGCCGATCTCTCCAGATGTGACCTCACGCTCGTAGTTATCGAGAATGTGCGCTTCAATCTGAATGGCAAGTTGCTGAATCGCCTCCTGCTTGATCTTTCGCTTCCAACAGGCTAACTGCAGGCCACGCTCGATCTTCAACCGACTGAAATCTTGGCAGGTTCCGTCTCGCTTGCGGACTTGCAACAAACCTTCGACCCGCTCGTAAGTTGTGAAGCGGCGTTTGCAATGGTTGCAAAACCTGCGACGGCGAATCGCGCGACCGTCCTCGACCAGGCGAGAATCCCGCACGCCATCGTTATCTTTGCCACAGAATGGACAACGCATGAATACCCCAAGGGCACGAATCATAAACCAGACGCGAAATCACTAGCCATTTCAACGCCTG
>JBILVV010000231.1:0-7540 GCA_044370255.1 Pirellula sp. | reverse complement strand
ATATCGTACGTTGTATCTGGGGGTATCTTGGCATGCGGGCATCGGCGTGCGAAACTTTCCAACGAATCACCGTCGCGAAGAATTTCAGCGGATCAGGCGATTTCCGGATTCTTGATCCAACGAGCGTTCCAATTCCTTGGCGGTGAACCAGGGTAAATCGCCCGGGGTGGAGAATTTGTGACGAGCGGCGGCGTTGGCCCATTGCAGCGATCGTTCGATTTCCCAGTTTTGAAGCCAGCCGAATAGGAATCCAGAGGAAAACGCATCGCCAGCACCCAAACGCCCAACACCATCGACCGGTGATGTGCCCTGGCGAGCCGTTCGCCGTCCATCGCTTGCCATGGCGCCGCCAGCCCCCAATGTCATCACTGTTGTTCCCTTCGTACGACGAGCAAGCAATCGAGCGAATACCGATTCGTCACTGATACGATCTGTGATACCGAGCCAATCCGAAGCGTCTCGATGGGCGATGAAAACCAAATCCGACTGTTCGATCCACTCGGAACAAGTGGCTCGTGCATCCGTCATGCTCCATAACTTGGCGCGATAATTGAAATCGAAACTGACTTTTGATCCCGCTCTGACCGAGATGTTGCGAGCCTCGGCGAGTGTATGACGAACCGAGTCGCTCAGCGCGAGCGAGATTCCGGTCACATGAAACAACTTCGTCCGTTCCAAGGGTGAGTTGGAGAGGTCATCGAAACTCATGCGAGAAAAAGCAGAGTGAACTCGGTCGTATATCACCTCGCTTGGACGCGAGTTGGTTCCCTGCTCATAGTAGTAAACACCAACCCGATCATGATCGGTCCAACGAATCCATTGCGTGTCGACGCCGTGAGCAGCGATCGCGCTGGCGATAGCTCTTCCCATGGCGTTGTCAGTGAGTCGGGATACCCAACAGGTATCCATTCCCAAGCGGGACAGACCCGCAAGCGTGTTGGATTCACTTCCCCCGATATGTACTTCGAAATTGCGTGCTTGTTCCAGTCGCTCCAATCCTGTTGGCGAGTAACGAATCATCGTCTCGCCGAGAGAGACGACATCGTAGTTCACATGTGAGTGGGACGGAGGTGTCATGGGGAAGCTTCGTTGCGAATCAGGAGTTCGATGCGTCGATTCGATGCCCTTCCTGCGGGACTTTGATTATCCGAAATCGGATAGTTGGAGCCATGAGCGAGAGTGACGAATTGCGATGAAGGCAGTTGGTTCCTTCGGGTCCACTGTTCGAGGATCGTATCGGTTTGTGCGGAGGTCAGCTGATGACTCGTTGCATACAAGCCGCCGTGCAATGGAGCGTTGTCGGTATAACCTTCGATAGCCATTCGCCGATCGCTGTAATCGGTTTTGAGAATCTCTGCGATGCGGTCGAGCAAAGAAGTGCCGCTAGGTGTCAACTGGGCAGAATTGGGTTGGAACAATTGATCGGAGGGTACGCGCAACCGCAATCCATCGCTTGCGACTCCGACTTCATATCCAAGATCTCGCAGTGGATCGGCTTCCAACCCGCGACTAACGTTCGCAGTGAATCGAGCGCCGCTACGACGAGCGCTAGTGCTCCCGAATTCCTTGGCGGTTGAGATGTCGGGGGGCTTGGCTGCGTTGGGGGATGGAGAGTAGGGAAGTGGATTCGAAGCTAGGCGAGACTGCAATTGTCCCGAGACGTCAGCGAGCTGCCGCTGCATCAGGTCGGAACGATCTTTGTAGAACTTGATCTGCTGTTGGGCTTGCGCGAGTTGAGCGTTTAGTTGCTGGTTTGCGGAATCGAGGGACCGAAGTTGTCGTTCAACGTCCGAGTTCGCAGCCAGCCCAAGCCCACCTGGTAATGTCGGGGTAGTCCCTGCAACACCGGTCATTGCGACTGCAGGTGGGTTTGGTGATTGAGATATCCCGTTCACCGGCGATGCGATGCCCGATGGGGTGGAGGGATTGCCAAGACCTTGCGAGGCTGAGGCAGGGGATGCAGAGGGAGAAAAAGTAAGTAGGCCAGTGGGACTGGTATTCAAGGTGGGGAATCCTCGATTGCAGCCGGAGAGGGGGATGCTGAGAAATGCAGTCACTGCAACTGACCAAAAAACGCGGGTGCATCCGAGTGGCCGATCCCGGCAACTCGGCTGAGATTGCGTACATAGAAATGCGACTCCGACTCCCATGCCTGACCGGCATAGCAAGAGCCAAGCTCAGAGAGCAAGATCAATCCCACAAAACTGAATAGCCATCATTCAATAGGTGCCACCCACCTATTACGAACCGTAACACCCCCTCGTTAGGGGGAAAGCACCATCTATTAGGTGCCACCCATTTATCTATGGATAGCCTGCATTTGCAAGCAACTCACTGATTGACAGTGAAAGCCGATTGGTACTTCTTCGGGACACTTTTCCCACACGGGGATTTTCGGAGAAGTCGATAAGACGGGCGATTAGCGTCCGAAGATCTCTGCTAGCTTGGCTGACAGTTTCGGCCCTCGACAGTTCGGATCGATGATCTTTCCGTCGGGGCCAATCAGAAACATAGTTGGGATGGCCCGAATACCGTATTTACTGGCCATCGATTGCGGGTTGGAGGGATGTTTGTCGGCCAAGACAGGCCAGGGTGGATTTTTGTCAAAGATAAACTTCTGCAGTTCCTCCATATCCCGATCGAGACTGATAGCGATCACCTCAAAGCCCTTGTCATGGTAGTGGAGATAGTTTTCGTAAACGTTAGGAATTTCAGCCATGCATGGTCCGCACCAAGTCGCCCAGAAATCTACCAGCACTACCTTGCCCTTGAAATCGCTTAGCGAGACCTTTCGCCCGTCGAGGGTGATCCCGGTGATTTCGATGGGAATCCCTTCGTTCGGCGGATGGGTATCTTTTTTTTCTTCGCCGGGTTTGTAGGGAGTTTCGAAATCGAGGGTCGCTTCTACATCTCCGCGCCGTGCGCTGATGGCGTTCACTCGCCACTCTTGTTCTTCTTTTCTTAATTCAAGCATCGTTTTTTGGAAATGCTGCCCGACCTTTACGGAAACAATAACAGAGGCTTCCTCGCCAGAGATCGAGGGGGTTCCTACGCGAATTGCCTGCGATCCGCTATCCGGCGATGGAAGGTGTAACAGGGCAGAAAGCTCTTGCTCGACTAGCGATTGAGCTTTTTCCGTCAGAATCCCTTTCGCCTCCCCCCGATTCTTGGTCCTCAAATCGGCAAAGAAAACTTGGGCAAGCTTTTTGATCGCCCGTTGCTCTGGGTTGGAACTCACACTTGTCGCAGATACATCGCTTATTTTGGGTGATTTACTTTGCGAAAGCTGACTACTTTGGGTTTCCTCGAGCTTCTCAGCAGTGGTCTCATTGTGCGGGGCTCCACTCAAGACGTTATCCAAGTAGGCTAAGTCCTTGTCGCAGAGTTTTTCTTTCGCAACGTTTAATTCCTTGCCATCGCGATTTTTCAGAGTTACATGAGTGTCGGTTTGTGAAACGTACCGGGCATCGACTTGGTACTTACCAGAAGCATCCTTCCAGATTCGGTAATCGTCAAATCCTGCGTCCGCAATGCTTGCCTCAATACAAAACAGCAACCAGAGCAAGGCTGCTGAAAAAAAGATCGTATCGTCTGGTTTCGACCGAAGCGATTTCGCGTACATTGGCTTGGTTGACAGTGCGTGTCCAGCTTGGTTTCTTGATGCCGCACTACATTATATAACATCCAACGCGGCGGTTGGTCCAGAACCATGGTACTCGGATCAGGAAACTCGCATCGCGAATTCACCCTGTGTATTTTTATTTCCCGCGACCTGGCAAACTGTTCCTTTCTCTAGTACTGTTGACGACTACCTGCGATGCAGCCATGTTGTCACCTACGCATATTCCGTAGCGGGACAATCCCTTGTTAGAGCCTGTGAAGTTGGCATTCGCTCAACGCGGGGCAGACTCGGAACAAACGTTGGGCGTTTCCCTTACGAAACGAATTCTTCTTCAGAAGTAGACGAAGGCCGAGCCAACTGACCGGTTTCTTCGAGTGAGCGGACCACATCCACAATCTTCTGCTGGACCCCTTCGACTTCGCTTACCTTGACTTTGCCCAGGAATTCCATTTCTTCCTTCAACATTTCTGCGGCTCGCTGAGACATGTTGCGCATGACCTTTTCCTGCAACGCGGTGCTGGCACCCTTGAGAGCCATCGCCCATTGCGCGGTCTCGACATTCTTGAGAAGGGTTTGGATGTCCTTGTCCCCAAGCTTCGAGATATCTTCGAAGACGAACATGAGCCTTCGAATCTCTACGACGAGTTCGGGGCTTTCCTTGTTCAAGGAATCCAAAACCAATCTCTCGGTTGCTCGGTCGGTGACATTGAGTATCTCCGCAACGGCCGGTACGCCTCCCGCCTTGCGGAACGACTGGCTGGAAACCATCGACAATCTGGCTGCGAGTGCTCTCTCGATCTCCTCGATTGCATCGGGATTGGTTTGTCCCATCTCGGCGATGCGTCGGATGACAGCCAGTTGTTTCTGTTGCGGTAAGCCGTTGAGGATCGCTGCCCCAGACGCAGGAGGCACATGGCTGATGACAACGGCAATGGTTTGCGGATGTTCGTCTAAGATGAATGAGAGGATGTTTTGGGGATCCTCCTTTTGGAGGAATGCGAAAGGGAGCGACTCGATCGTCTGCTGCAGCATGCTCAGCATTTCGGAAGCGTCTTTACCGAACGCTTTTTTGACGAGAGTTTTGGCTCGATCCAGCCCCCCCGCCGCATGCGTGATCGAGCTAGGCTGCCCGCCCAGGAACTCCTGGATGACCTGCTCCTGGGCTTCGCCGGGCACTTCCTCTAGCTGCGCGATTGCCAGCGACACCAATTCCACCTGCTTTGCAGGCAGCTTGCTCATGATCGCTGCCGCGTCGTCCTCCTCGAGTGCCATCAAGAGGACTGCGGATTTCTTTACACCTTCGGAGATAGCGGTCATCGAGGATAAGCGGCGAGAAGAGGTGCTGTCACAGGAGCAGAGATATACAATGCTTGTTCACTCAAGCGATACTGCTTTCTACTTGCTCGGCGATCGACCGTCAGATGTTCATCAATTGCTTCGGAACGCTCAGTATCGGAGCATTCCTTATTTCGGTAACGACCATGGCAATCGACAGTACCCCCACTGACCGTTGTTTTCGTCAACACCGACTTCAATGGAAGTCAAACGAGCCCCCACCTCCGGGTAGAGTTTTTCGCGAATCTGACCGGCGATCCAACCGGCGATTTCCTCGGCAGTCGTATTGACGATTGGCAGCAGCATGCAGTCCTCTTTCGGAAATATCCATCGCTTCTGCCTAAATCGCACAACGACCTCCGTTTCCTGGGGATCGAGCAAAATCTCAGCATGATGCAAAGGTAACAATACGTGGTGATCCAGTTGCTTGGCAATTTGAGCCAAAGCATCTCGGAACGCGATAAAGTCGATGACGTAACGATTTTCATCGAGAGCCCCCTCAACCTCTGCTTTGAGCCCGTAGTTGTGGCCGTGCAAACATTCGCAGATATCCCCTGCAAAGGTGATGAAGTGAGCTGAAGAAAAGACAAGTTGTTCTTTTTGCAGCAGGACCTTAAATGTCGCAGCGTTCATTCGGTGCTCCGGTTGAGTAGGATTTTTCGGCAAGACCGTCTGTTGGGTTGCGGAAAACAGTGGCCAGCGCCAAATTCTTCACGTCTAAAAGTATAGCTTGGAAGCTAGGAGGGAAGTGACTAGGTTCTGCGAGCCCTTCTTGATTGCTATCGAGAGGGACCCGATGATAGTGTACGTGCAGGTCGTTGGGGTGATAGCTCAGCTGGGAGAGCGTCGCGTTCGCAATGCGAAGGTCGTGAGTTCGAATCTCATTCACTCCACTTGCGGTTTATCAATTTTTCAAGGTTTGGAGGGGTGCTTGTGTACCGTCGGTCTTCGACGATCGCCTTAGAACCAGCCTAACTGCACCAAAACATAACAAACGACTTTCGGATCGATCTGCAGTTCGTATCTTTGAAACCGCTCCGGATCGAAGGGAGCGGTTGGTTCGCTACTCCAACCCATTGGAGGTGCGAACAACGCTTCCATCTTGCCAGCCACGCCGCGTGCAGTCCAAAAATCTCGCCAGATGATGGCGTAGTAATGCCAATTACTCCAAAGGGGATTGACGCTTGCCAACGGCGTACGAACCCCATAGCTGATCGGTTCGTCTCGCTCATCCTCGTAAGTTCCAAACAGACGATCCCAAACAATCAGGATCCCACCATAATTCTTGTCCAAACAATAGTCGTTCTGTCCGTGATGCACCCGATGATTGCTCGGGCTGACGAAAACGCGATCGAACCAACCCAGCTTTCTGATCAATTCCGTGTGCACCCAATACTGGTATAGCAAATCGATCAGAGCTACCCCAACGAACATCGCGGTAGGCACTCCCATGATCGCCATGGGCAAGTAAAAAATCCAATCGAAAATGAATGTGGTTGACGATTGGCGAAGCGCCGTCGATAGATTGAAGTACTCGCTGTTATGGTGCGTGATATGCCCGGCCCACATGATGCGGACTTCGTGGTTGGCTCGGTGCTTCCAGTAATAAAAGAAATCGTAAATGACCAAGGCGACAACCCAAGCAATCGGACTCTTCAAGTCCCATGTCCCCATCCGGAACTGCTCGAAAACCAACACGTAGATTCCAAGCGTCAGGAGTCGCGGGAATGCGGCCGCAATGCGGCTGAGGATACCGATCTGCAAACTGGAAACTGCATCAGCAAACTGATAGATCGGACGTGTTCGGCCACCGACGTCAGCGGTTTGGTTCCCCTGCTTGAACCATGCCCACGCCGCTTCCAACACAATCGTCGCCATAAAAACGGGTATCGCGTAAAGAATGATGCTCATAACAGCGCGACTATTCTCGATTCCTTCTGCGACGCCTGGCGATCAGAACACCCAAAAACGCGATTCCCATAAGGTCCAGGGGAAGATGTACCCAACGATCGCGAGTAACCGTGCGAACCTGTTGATAGGGCGTGCCGCTAGCATCGAACGAGAACCAAAGATCCTTATCGCTCGAAGGCCATGTGGAATCATCCCAAGCTGTCAGCCACAGAGGTTGGTTCGCTCTGAGAGCTTCATCTGGAATCGCGGAGCCGACAAGTGATTTGAGTTCCTCGTTTGCCACTGGCATCGAGAATCGCAGTTTAGGACGATTCCATGGTTCACGGGCATCGCCATCCCCGAGCGTACCGGAGGCTTTGCCAGGCCCCACGACGAAAACTTGCAAAAGATTCCCACGATTCGGATCGACGAATTGGTCTTTCGGTACTCGATACGGAAACACGGGAGTGTCGGTGAGGAATGAGATACGAACACTACCTACTTGGGTGCGATTAGATTGCGAGTCGTATTTGAAGGCCGAGATAATCCACCCTTTCTCCAGGTAAGGAACAACCCACTCCTTGAGATCGTCGCGCGCTTGGTAATCGTTCTTCTCGAGCCAATGCATCAGTTCGGTCGGATCGTCGGCTTTCAAGATCGCAACCTCATATCCTGCGACCTTTTTCGTCTCCA
>JBILVV010000230.1:0-7556 GCA_044370255.1 Pirellula sp. | reverse complement strand
TTCGAGAACGGTGATCAAGGTCCAGTGATGGTTTCCCAGGACCAGGATCGTTTCGTTCTGGATGTTATTTCCAACGGCATGGTCTTTGTCTACGAACTCAACCGCGCGGGGGACGACCGGACCGAGCCCTTCAAAGCACGTATCCTGGCAGGCGACATTCCTGTCGGGGGGTGTCTGGTGAACATCGTGGATCGCGTGATTGTACCACGGGAGTTGGATGGGAAGTTTCTTGCTTCTCAAGCGCATCGTCAAACCGATGTGGAGGAGATGGTGGGCGGGGCCAAATCCCAGTACATGGCGAGCCTTATGATGGCGGACATGCTGGAATCCGCCGAAACGCTCGACGACGATGCGGCGATTGCGATGTATCGATTCGGTTTGCGGTTCCTCGGGGAAGTCGTCCCGGTATCTCGGAGGGGAGTGGTGATCGACATGAGCGAAAGGAATACTGCATCGGCTCTTCGAGATCGATTCATCGCGAGAACGGCGGATCTGGATCGCGTCTGGTATGGGTTATTTCTGAAAAACCAACCTGTTGCGAAAACCCTCTCCGCCCCACTTCCCCGAGAGCTTTTCTCGACGGTGGCTCCCCAGGAGTCAGCAACGATCACAAAAGGTGATATCTCCGATCCAGCATCCGCCAAGGAAATGGCTTCCTCCACTTTGACACCGAGCAAGCCGACGATTTCGGCAAGCCCGATCGCAGCCGAGTTGGCTTGGTGCGAGGTTCTCGAGAAAGAGGTGGACAGCAATGTTGTTACCGATGCAGCCTTGCGAAGTGCAATCACCGCGACAGGGTTGCCGTGGAGGGTGCGCGACAAAACGTCGGGTATCGAGATGCTATTGGTTCCACCCGGACAATTTGCCATGGGCAAGATCCCGGGGGATACCGAAGCGAAGGCCAACGAGGTCCCGGCGCATCCAGTCACATTGACCAAGCCCTTCTACCTCGGCCGATACGAAGTGACTCGCGAACAATGGCTTAGGTTGATGAAATCGAATCCACAGCCGGCAACTCGCCAAGGCTCATCGGGAGTCGTCATCACCGGTCCCAACGGAGGTGCATTACAAATTCAACCCTCTGTGGAACTGCGCGACCAGCAGGGCAATCGATTGAAGGTTGAGGTGACTTCGCAGCGCGACGAAAACGGCACCCTCACGATCACCACGACCGGACTGCCCGAACGCAAGCCGAACGCGAATGCGAACGATCCACAACTTCCCATTCTCGTAGGCTGGAGTCAGTGCAATGCATTCTGTCAGAAGGCAGGACTGCGACTCCCGACGGAAGCCGAATGGGAATTCGCATGCCGGGCTGGCATCGACAAACCGCGCTACGGAGAGTTGGATCCGATTTCCTGGCACCGAGGCAACTCGGACGGGGAAAACCATCCCATCGGTGGCAAGGCTGCGAATGCCCTGGGGTTCCACGATATGATCGGCAATGCGTGGGAATGGGTGAACGATTGGTATTCGGAATACACGCGGACGCCCAAGACCGATCCTGCAGGCCCTGCGGAAGGGACCCGACGGATCATTCGTGGCGGCTTCTTCAACGAACCCGGCTATTGCCGTGCGACCTTGCGGTACAGCATCCAATCATCGGACTTTGGGTTGAGCGGTTTCCGCGCAGCGCGAAATCCTTGAGTGCGAAGGGCGGTGAATTCGACACCACCATCTGGCGATGGTAACAACGGTTCGAGATTCCATGGCAACGATAGGGGTAGGGAAGTCCGGTTGAGCCGGACTCCCCTACATCCAAACCGTACGAACGGTTTTCCCGCATACTGCTTTCCAGTTAGTAGTGTCCCTGACGGGATTGTCCGAAACGATTGTGGGCCGCTCGCAGACTAAAGAGACCCGCTTTCGTAAAGTAATCATTTGGCCTACGTTCTTGACGTGGGGAACGTGTCGGGTTGTTCCGATGCCGTCGGAGCAGCAATCGCCGTAGGCGACTGCGGATCTTCGAGTCCAGGTCCGCGGAGATGGTCCAGCGACAGTGGCGAAAGTAGTAGAACCATCCTCGGAGAACCGAGGTCAATTCCATGCAAATCGCCTCGATCGATCCAGATCGAGTGCGTGCCGTTGACTGGACCAGTCGCGCCTTGATCTTCGATAGGCTCTCGCGTCGAGGATAGATCTTTTCCCCGCGAAACGAGTAGCCCAAGAACGCGAAGCTTTCGGAGCGACTGTCAACAATCCTCGTATTCGTCGGATGCAGTGTTAGGCCTGCTGCCTCGACCGAATCGCGTAACATGGCAAGGGCCGATACTGCTTCCGATTCACTGCGACACAGCACGACGAAATCGTCGGCGTAGCGCACCATCTCGAAACCTCGATCAGCCATCCTATGATCCAGTGGGTTTCGTTACGGACTATTCATTCTCCTCCAGTTGCTCTCCACCTATTCTGTTGAATACGCAGTTTCCTTCGGATACGGGGTGGTAACGGTTTCCCCGATCAGGACTTTCACCTGACTATTCAATCGCCTTCACAGGCGCACTAGCCGAGATGCGCAAGCATCCGGGTGGAATCGCACTGCAGATTGCGATCGATCTTGACGGCGAAGCAAAGAAATCGTTTAACCCGCAGCCGCAGGCGAGGGATGCCGATGCAGGGATGAGAGGGCAAAAAAATGTTGTGGGCAAAAAGAGTTCTTTGGGGGGATCGTGAGATCGAACCGCTGATGAACGCTCATAGAACGCTAATCGAGAAAAGCCCAGCAATAAATTGAAACAAATCGATGCACCAAAGTCGGAAAATGTTCACCATGCGGATCGTCCGCATGGGGCCGTGATCTAGTGCTGGGTGGTACGCCCCGAGGATGGGCGTGGTGAAGCCCTAGACGCCTCGATCATCTCAGTAACGTCTCTCAATTGCTTCGACGTTGCCCAGAATCGTAGAACGGCACTTCAGCAGAGAAACGTGTTGGCGCATTGATACGTCGGCTGGTTGGTCACGGCCCCTCAGCACGCCCTTCGAAGACTCAGCGACCTGCCACCCAGGATGGATACTCAGGGACTTGCCGGCCAGGCGGCGGTCGCCATTACGGTTCCGGTGGAAGCAGAGTTTGTATTTGCTCCATGATCTCGGGCTTCGATTGAAGATAGGGAACGATTTTTCGCAAGGCGTTATTTGTCCGCTCCCTCGTCTTTTCGTTCGCCTGCAGCAAACGGATGATGTCGTGGTACCAGTATTTGCAAGTGGAATCCAATCCGCCGAACAACCTTATATATGCTTCGGAGGTGCTCATTCGTTCACTAGGATTTTTTAGCAACAACTTTGGCGATACCAGAAAATTACAGAAGTACTCACAGAACTCCTCTGGACGAGATGCATGCAGGCCTTGGATCAGCCTTTTTATCTCATCGCATTTACCACTTGCGGAGATCTCTGTTGCGGCCGCAGTAATGGCTTGCATTGGAATCGCATCGTAGCCAAGCGCTTCAGACGCCAAGAGCAGCAAATCCAACGACAACGAAGAAGCCTTGAGAGCTTTTTCTAACGCCTCAACAAATCCTTTTTCCTGAGTGACGTCGTGCTTCAGATGCCGCGCGAGGAGCCATCTGGTGAGCAACAATGGCTGTGTATCTTTCTTTCGCACTTGAAAATCCGCAATCGTTTTCTCAAAAGCCTGCTGGTAGGCGCGATCCAGGTCTGCCAAAATCGTCTTGCCCTCGTCCGATCCGAGAAACCGACTTATGTTTTCTACATGCGTTCGATCGTAGTTCAATTGCATGTCCTTCAAACTCATCTGAAGCGAGCGTTGATCACCACCTTCATGTGTGGCGATTGCTTCGAGCAGCGGAGGCAGAAGATCCATTTGCAAAGCCATAGACGGGTTTCTGCCAAGCGCAGCGGTGTAAGCAGGTATCATGTTCTCTGGATAACGCGCCAGCAACGACTGCATGGCGAAATGCGTATCCTCCGACGACCAAAGTTCTTTGGAAGCCGGTCCTCCCATCGTCCGAAACAAAGGAAGACGCTCGACCGTGCTATTCTTATCCACCGAACCCGACGTCAGTTCTCCAACCAAGAAGTCGCACACTGTTTGATCGACCTGCTGAACCCTATCTTTCATCTCAAAGGGCAACCCGAGAGTCGAAAAGATATGGAGAGCGAACACGTATCGTCTCTTTTTCTGTTCATCGTCTTGACTGGGTGCCTCCCGCGTCAATCGTTTCCCGAAATGCACTAGCAACTCCTCGAGGTCCTCTTTGGTAAACAGGGAAGTTCGGTTGGGTCGACTCGATGCGACCGCGATGCACGAGATCACCTCGAGAGAATCGGCATGAACTGTCTTAAGTACTGACTTGGCAGTGGATGAACGTGTGTCAGCCTTCGAATGTCGCGAGGCTTTATTCCAGAAGGCTGAGACGATGTATTGGGTTTTCAAATGTGTGATAATCGCTTCCGCCGTTGCATCAGGATGCTCCTGCGCTATGCGAGCGAACGCCTCACCGACTCGTCCTTCTAAATGCATTCCCTCGCTCATAGGCAACATCAAGCCATTCACCACGGATTTTCCCGGGAAACCTTTCAGAATTCGGCTGATCATCAACGAGATCGATAAACCTATAGAAGGTTCCTTTACATCAACTTCGGGAATCTCCGCGCCTTGACCATTGCTGTCGATCGATCCGTCTTGTAATCCGAGTACGTAATCACCCTCAACAACCAATTGTTGGGCCCACCGTACGATCTGTAGGTCTGCGGCGAGATCCTCACCCAGAATGTCGAGGATTCGAACTCGCGGGTAGACCATCTTACGGAATTCCAATGGCGATGCTTGAGAGCCCATTTGATCGATATGCTTCGCGAGCGCGTTGCTCATGCGAAGCATTCTGGCCCGTCCTTCCTCACTTGCCTTCAATTGATCAAGATACACGGGGAATTGGTAGTCAATGTTTCGAGTATTCCTATAGTCCGTGTCTGTGTCCCCGATTTGATACAAAGCGAGCAGAAATGCGATTGCCAGTGCACTGCGCTCATTTCCGGTCTCCAGTTCCTCGATGATCGCTTGGAGTCCCGGTTCGGGCATGAAATTGCTAAAGCTTTCGGTCATCTCGGCCATAAACCATTTGGAGGGCTCCTCCGATGCCCTCTCTCTAGCTGGTTGAAAACTCTTTTCGTAGCCACCGAATTGTCTCGCGAGAAAGAGATACTTTTTCGCTGCGATCGCTTTCTGAGTATCGGTCTCTGCCAACAGCTTGCATGCGTTCATGGCTTGCACGAGCAATGCTAAGTCTTTCTCGCGATCGAGCACTTCCATCCACGCCGAAAACGACTTGCCCTGATACAGACTGCCCGCAGGTTCGCGCTGGCCGGTTTGCTCGGCAATCGCAGTTGTGGACGGACGTTTGATTTTGACAACCTGCTTGTCGCCGCGCATCAGCAGGACCGACGACTCGCTGACCTCTAGCGCATCACTTTCGACACCTGTGAGTTCAATGCGATACTTGCCACTCTGCAAACGGAGCGACTTGGCATCCTGTTCGACTCGCAACGATTCGATCACCTGGTCTCCCTGGCTCACGGTGACCGAGACACCTGGTTGGTCCGATTCGATGACCAAGGTCCCCTTGTCGGTGGCGACCATGATCAGGATCCCTGCCAGGAAGGCAAGCGGCGCACCGGCAGCAGCGATCCAGAGGGGCCATCGCGATTTCGATCGTCCCGATCCTCCGTTGGCATCCGCGACAGCCAAAGGCAGATGGGGTTGCATCGCGCTGCTGAGCCGTTCGTCGCCATCGTCGGCGACCTGAATCGCGGTTCGAATCAATGTTTTTGGTGACGCTTCATCGCAAAACGGGGCGAGCAACCTCGCTACCTCGTCCGCCGATTGCGGCCTGACCGCCGGATCGTGACTGAGCATGCGATCGACGAGTTGGATGATTTCCTGCGGCGCATCGGCCTTGAGTGTTTTGAGCGATGGACACGAAGTATTGCTGATCGCGTGAATCATCTGGGCCAGATGGGTCGCTGGCCCAAACGGGGCTCGGCCCGTTAGGAGCCGAAACATCGTCGCACCGAGACTGTAGATGTCTGCGCGCCAATCGACGCCGCTGGCATCGAGCACTTGTTCGCGCGCCATGTACGGAAGCGTACCCATCACGTGCCCGACGGTGGTCAACCGCTCGTCGGTAGCTAAAGGGGAATCTCCGGACAGTACCAATCCCAGATCAAGGAGTTTCACGGTGCCAGATCGGGTAAGAAATAGATTCGATGGTTTGATGTCGCGGTGAATCATCCCCAACGCATGAATGGCACTGAGTCCCAATGCCGCTTGCCGAATCAATTCGCACGTCGTCCGCAACGGAATCTCCCCCACTCGCCGACATACCTTGCTCAGGTCCGCCCCGTCCAGATACTCCATGACCAGATAATGCCAGCCGCTGTCGTCCCCTGCGTCGATGGCTCGAACGACATGCGGATGTTCTAGGGCGGCGATACTAGTCATCTCGCGATTGAACCGCTCGAGCCAACCGGGTTGTTGCAGTTTCTCACGCGATAAGAGCTTGATCGCGACCATCCGCTTGAGTCGCTGATGTTCAGCCAGGTACACCGAGCCCATGCCGCCTGTCCCCAGCCACTTTAGTAATCGATAGGGACCGAGCGTCGCGGTCGGCAATACACCGTGCGGCTGAGCTGAGTTGAGAGTCGGCTGGACGAGGAGGTTGCCGATCGCGGCTTGGCATTCCGGCTCATCGTCGAAGGACGGGGGGTCAGTTTCCTTGAGGACGCGATGGATCCAAACGCTCGACATCGCATGACCGGCTGAATCGGCTGCAGTCGCGCATCGCTCGCATAACTCCACGTGCTGCAGGGCGTCGGCAAACCGATCCGGCGGCAGGCGTCCGGCCAACAGGTCCGCCAACATGTTCGAATCCAGGCATGGTTCTTTATTTGCAATCACTTTCATAGTCCTCTAGTATAAATGAATGGATCTCTCGCGTAGGGGATCGTGGGACGTCACCGAAAATAGGCCGCCTAAAAGAAACATCGGAAACGTTGGACACCATGAACTCGACCGGATCCGGTAGCTGGCAATCTGCGTCCCCGAGCCTTATTGGTCGGGCGGTGGCGGGCGATGCAACGGCCTGGCAGCGGTTGATCCAGATTTACGGCCCGCTCGTTTATGCCTGGAGTCGGCGGCATGGGTTGCTACCGCATGATGCAGCGGACGTCACCCAAGAGACTTTTTCGGCGGTCGCGTCGAGCATCGCCCGTTTCGATGGGACCCGGCCGGGTGCGACGTTTCGAGGATGGTTGTGGACGATCACCCGCAACAAAGCAGCAGATCATGTTCGTGGCGCACAGGATCCATGCGACGGTCGAGGTGGCAGCACCAACATGGAACGGATTCAGGCAGTCGCCGACGACGCCTGGGGTTCGCCATCCTACGATGCATCGACCCCTGTAGCCGATGCTGCAGCGGATCGGAAAGCGGTCGTTCGTCGCGCGATTGCGCTGATTCGAAACAGCTTTGAACCGACGACATGGCAAGCCTTCTGGCGGACGGTGATCGACGGCCAATCACCCGACGAGGTGGCAGC
>JBILVV010000229.1:0-7570 GCA_044370255.1 Pirellula sp. | reverse complement strand
ATGTATCATCCGCGGGCGATCCCGTGATCGAAATCGCACTTCCCGATAAGCGAATGACGAAGTCGTCACGATCTTGAATCGCTATGACGAAACTCTTTTCGCTAAACAATCCATATTGATCCGTTGCTCGCACTCGAATCGAGTAAGAATTTTTGACTTCAAAGTCGAAATTATTTTTTGCATGCAGGACATTTTCATCGATGAAAAAAGAAGCGTTGTCAGCGTCTTCGGCACCGGAGACCAACGTATAGGTGAAGGTGTCGTCTGGATTGGGATCGGTCGTCGACAGCGTTCCTACCGTAGTGTTGGCACCAGAATTCTCGGCAATCGAACTTGCCGACAGGGTGATATCGGTGGGAGCTTGATTGGTGCTCGCCGTAGCGATAACGATGGGTTTTTCAAAAGTCACCCCAAAATTATCGGTCGCTTGCACTCGAATCGAATAAGAGGACTTGGCAGGGTCGAGCGGGATGGCTGTGCGCAGCTCGCTACCGGAAATCGTAAAGTAAGCGTTGTCGGTATCTCCGGTTCCGGTGACTAGCGAGTAAGTAAATGTGCTCGTCGGGTCGATATCGATAGTCTGCAAGGATGCGATATTCTCGTTCGCTCCGAGGTTATTAGGTACTACGAAACTTGTATTCCAAAGTGCAATGTTGAGGTTATCAATCGCCCAGCTTTCGTCATCTCCTCCTTGCCAGCCAGGCCCATTAGCAAGCCATGTGACAGTCAGAGTGGAATGAATGTGTGCAATCGATTGCAGCCTAGGTTCCAAGTACATGTTGTATGCGGAGTCACCATAGCTTTCATAGAAACCGAGTGCCGTTCCCAAGCTGATAAGGCCTCCGACTGGTGGCGCGTAAGATTGCAGAGCCAGAGAACCTCCATGGAATGATTCACGAAAGATTGGGAAACCATCGACGAGGATATTGAAGTAATCACCGCACCAACCACAGTTCGCTCGTTCGGAGCCATCCCATGAATCGACGATCGCCAAGAGAAATCCTAGATCGATCGAGTCGTGTTGCGGGAGATTGGTAAGAGTCAACGAGGCGGAATCGCTACTCCTCAGGAAGTTGGCGTTGAAGGTATTTCCAGTGGGGCCGATTCCCTGGTACCCTTGGACACCGACAAGGCCAAACGAGCCTGCGAAGTCGTCCGAACTCGCGTTGTCGAACGAATACGAGAATTGCTGGATTGTTCGACGCGGTACAATATCGGCAGCTTGTTGGACTTTGAGCGTCGCGGCACCGCTGGTGTGAACTTTGAACAGGGATCCATTGATGCTTTCCGTGCCAGCAAACGCCCACCCGGAAGCCTTATTAACAACATCCCCCGGATTCCCCCGAACGATCAGAGTATCGGTATCCGAACTGGTTAACACTCGATCGACATTGATCGTCAGCGAGTTGTTTCCAGACCCGGTCACATCGATCTCTTCGATGCCTGCGACTTTATTTTCAACAACGAGATCCAGGTAGATACCGGCACCAACGAACGACAGTTGATCATTTCCGTCGCCTGCATCGATTTCAGAGAACTGTGCCGTCGAGATATAGAACCGATCATCGCCGCCGTATCCTCGAAGAACGTCTATTCCACCTCCGCCCTCAAGAATATCGTTCCCTCCGATGTCTCCAGAATCTCCTGATAGCCAATCGTCGCCAGGGCCACCACGTAGGGTATCGTTTCCAGTTGAGAATCTAGCCCCCCAGGAATCACCCTGAATGCTATCGTCCCCGCCATTACCCTCGAGGATATCATCTCCGCTATTGCCGATAAGAGTATCGTCGCCGGCCCCTCCCTTTATGACGTCGTCGCCATCTCGCCCGTAAATAACTAAACCTGCGCCCGTCCAGGCACTGGCATCGATAGTATCATTTCCCGAGGAACCATAAATGATGAATGACTCAACTTCATGATTTAACGATTCCGCGCCGTCAGCGACGTAAACGGTGTCGGTCAGTACGACATTGCTTTTCCCGGAGTCATTCACTGAGTCCTTTCCGGCTCCTCCGAAATACTGGTTAAGCCCACCTCCGCCATCGAGAGAGTCATCTTCGTTTCCGCCATCGAGTAGATCGTTTCCGGTTCCGCCGGAAAGAGGATCATCTCCGGACAATGAGTCTTTGCCGCTCCCTCCACGGAGGATATCGTTACCGGTTGATCCATCGTTCCCGTAGCCATCGCCGTAAAGTTTGTCGTTACCGCCAAAACCCTCAATGAGGTCGTCGTCTCCCTCGCCTCTCAATTCATCGTCACCCAAACCACCCTTGATCACATCGTTGCCAGTGCCACCGTATACGGTGATTCCTATCCCCGTCCAGGTGCTCGCGTCGATCGTGTCGTTGCCATCGCCAGCTTGGATAGTGATAGAGGTCACACCGCTTGCCAGGAGCGGTTGCTCGCCTTCCAATGATCCGTCGGTATCGATGTCGCTGACGAGATTTCCTGCCAAGGGTAGGTCATGTCGAAAATGGCCGCTGGGTGCAACGGATATCTGAATCGCGTCGTCCGCTGAATCCCCGGTGAGGGTGATCGATGTTCCGGAACTGGTGATTGAGAAGGCCAAGGGACGTCTTGCTTCCAAGATTTCAATTCGAAGGATTCTCTGGAAGAAAGCACGGGCCCTTCGAAGTCGATGATCGCGGATGAGCGAAAACCTTGTTCGAGTGGAAAACAGTCTGCGGAGGAGTGGGGATCGGAACATCGGAGGGGCCTAAAAATGCCTGTTTTTTTCGGTCAGTCAAAGGAAACGAACGCCGCTACTTTCGGACTCCGCCGGGAATCGTTGACTGCTTGGTGGTTTTTTCAAAAAAACCAAAACTTCTTCACGGAACTTTTTGACCGCGGGATGGGTAAGGAGTTACCATAAGCCCTTCGGCGGGTCGGCCCGGACCCTTCCACGGTCCGAAGTTCTTTTGAAATCCACCACGACAAACCACGATGATTGCTTCCGTCGAGCCGGGAAGATACCAGTCGCTGCTCCTCGCCGCACAACGCGGGGATGGCCACGCCCGGGAACAGATCGCCGCTTGGATGCTCAGTACCGCCGAACGCCACGCAAGCCGCGTGCTTCGTAACTCTACGAACTCTGTCGCTCGATCCTCGTTGGTCAGCCACGTGCTGGTCCGGCTCGTCCGAGGGGACTCCATCGATCGAGCTCCGGATATTTACTATTTGATCGCCTGCATCACCAACGCGACTCGGCAACTCATCATCGATCACTACCGTCGCGTCGAGTGCCGCAAGCGACACACGACTCTGTCACCGCCAGCAACGCTTCCATGGTTCCAACAGGTTCTGTTCGAACAACACATCGATACGATGGAACTCGAAACGGCTCTCGAGGAACTCCAAGCCATCCATCCGCGCAAAGCCTCCGTCGTCAATCTTCGATTCTTCTGCGAACTGTCGACCCAAGAGGTTGCCGAAGCGTTGGGCATTTCCAAGTCGACCGTCGAGTCCGACCTGCGGCTCGCCCGAGGGTGGCTCTATCGGCGGCTGGGTGGCTCGAACGCCTAAAGCGAAAATTTTTGAGAATCTTCCGCGCATTGGTTGGGGTTATACGGAGTTCTCGTTAGCGTTTTTTCTGTCGCTCCTCGGTCCACCACGATAGTATCCCGATGCCTGCCGACGATCTTTCCAGCCCGATGGATGAGAAACTGGATCCCAACGATCCAGTGGTGCGCGATTTTCTCGATCGCCATCGACATTTGACACCCGAAGAGGGGATTCGCCGGTTCCAATCCACGATCGAAGCTTCGGAGCAAGCGGAATTCATTCGCCCTCGGGATCATGGTCCTGCGAAGGTCGCTACCTCGAAGACGGGATCCGCTGCCGAGAGCATCAGATCGTCCGATCCAGTTCAGCGGAATGATTTGCAGCTACCCTGGAAACTAGGTCGCTACACGTTGGTATCTGAGATCGGTCATGGAGGGTTCAGCCGCGTGTATCTGGGGACTCGCGACGGAACGGACGATCGGTTCGCCATCAAAGTTTTTCAGCATCGTTGGATGGATGCGATCGAACGCTTGGACATCGAACGTTTGATCCTCCAGAAACTGAACCACCCGAATTTGGTTTCGGCCGTCGACTTTGGTCATACGGAGGATGGTACGTCGTACTTGGTGATGCCGATGATCGATGGCGTTCGCATCGATCACTATGCGCAAACGGGAAAGTTGGAGTATCGCCGAATCGCGAAACTGTTTTCGCAGTTAGCCGCCGGGTTGCAGTACGCCCACGAGCGCGGAGTCATCCATCGCGATCTGAAGCCCGGGAACGTTCTGGTTTCCCATCAAGGGATTCCGATCGTGACCGACTTTGGATTGGCCAAGCAGTTTCATCAATCGCAGGATCACTCCAAATCCCTTCCGTCACTCACGGCGACGGGGGCTATCCTCGGGACGCTCGGCTACTTAGCTCCGGAACAAATCCAAGGTGGGCCAGAAAAGGTTACGGCAGCCGTCGACATATACGGACTCGGTGCGACTCTTTTTCGGGTCCTGACGGGTCAAACACCTGGCGAGAGTCAAAATCTGCTGAAGGCACTGCGGGAGTCCCAATCGCGACGAGCGACGTTTTCGGGGGATCAAAAGCGATCGATCCCATCGAGCCTGCGAGCTATTTGCTTGAAGTGTCTGGAGAAATCTCCATCAGACCGCTATGGATCGATGCGGGAGTTGCAGGAGGATCTCGAGAGTTTCGCTGCCGGGAATCCGGTGCGCATTCGCAAAGTGCCATGGAAGGCACGGATGCGTCGATGGATGGAGACGGAACCTATTACGGCCGGTCTCTCTCTCGGGCTGATCACCGTCAGCTTAGGAGGCATGCTCGCGGTCCTCTGGCTATGGAATGCCGCGTCTCAGGAGCGAACGCAGGTCAAGGCGATGCTCGTCACTGCGCGCGAGATACTAAACGAAGGGGACCGTGTCGCCGAGCGTTCGTTGGGTTCGGTTCCTGGGACGTTGGAATTTCGCTTTCAGCGTTTGGAAAAATCCTCGGACTTTTTCGATCGGCTCCTCGAGCGTTATCCCAATGATACGGAACTGCTCAACGATTCCGCCGTGTCGAATTTTCGACTGGCAACCGTAGGCCTACATCTTGGTAGATATGATGCTGCTCGGAAGAAACTTAGGAAGGCGGAAGAGCAATTTCAACGGTTGGTCGATACGGTGCCTGATGCACCCGATTACCGATTCGATTTGTTTCATTGTTCGCTCATGCACCATTACATCCACATGGCGATGTCCACCGGAAATTCCTCGGATGACCGTGAATGCCTCACCCGAGCCGATCAGATCATTTCGAATTTGGTGCAGGAGTTCCCTGATGACACACGTTACCTCGATGCTCAGATCTGCGTTGGGCTGAAGTTGGTCGATTTCGAATTGCCAACTCAGGAAGAGCTCATCCGTAACATCTATCTCGCCGCTGTTTCCCTCAAGAAGAAAAACCCGGCTCCCTGCTTGGAATGGAGGCATGCGGGGACGGCTGCCAGGAAGATGGTGCTCCATTTTCTGGAGCAGTTGGATAGTCAAAAGGCAGATGAGTGGTTGCCGATCGCTGAGAAGGAAACCTTGGAGTTTCTACAGCGACCCAAAAGCGTGGTCGATGATCGGGTCGATTGGATTCGCTATTTGGAAGTTGCGTGCCAAGCTGCCTACTTACGAGGTGACGATGCCTTGCATCAAGAGCTTCGCCAACAACGCATCCAAGAAATCGAGCAATGCCTGTCTTCGATGCCCGATCGACCGGGTTTCCTTATCTTGAAAGAGAATGAGTCTACGTTCTTCGATGCGTGGATCGAAAGAGCGAAAGCCAAGCGGGGGCTAGGGGACAGCCCGTTGTGAAAAGCTGGAATTGGTAGCGGTGCTGCGCGAGCTGCCCGGTTTAGGCTGTTCACGCAGGGCTCACCGGACGGCTCGCGCCGTTCCGCTTTTATTTTTTCGATGGGTTGCTGGGTTCGGGCACCCATCCGCCACTTGTCGCTTAGCTCATTTCCCCCCCGTCGAAAATCCGCCGCAAAACCTATTGCCTCATTGTATCAATCCTTGATACAATTACGGCATGATCACGATTTCGTTGACGAGTCCGGTCCCTTTGCAAGACCAGTTGGTGGCGGAACTTCGGCGGTTGCTGGCTACGGGCAAGTTATCGATCGGAGATGAACTGCCTCCCGTCCGGCAGCTCGCCAACGACCTGGGGATCAACCTTAATACCGTGGCTAGGGCGTATCGAGAATTGACCGATGCGGGACTGTTGGCATCGATGCGTGGTCGCGGGACGGTGGTCGTCGGAACGAGGGAACGACCGCGTGGGAAACCCAACGAGGAACGGAAACGGATTGAACAAGCCTTGGGCGCGGCTCTGGCAGATGCCAAGATAGCTGGCTTCAGCGAATCCGAAACCAGGTCCTTGGTGGAGCGTCAGATGGAACGCATTTGGTAGTCGCAACCTACAGATCTATTGATATCTATTCTGTTTCGGGAGGGAACGTCATGTCAGACCCCATCGGTATTCTTGGACGATTGGTCATGTTGTGCTTCGTGCCGATGATGCTTATGACGCCCTTGCTGTGGGCTGCGATTACGCCGAATCGTGTCGGAAGCGATTCGCAACGCATGATGGTCCGAACACGGATGTCGGCCTTGGTCGTCTTCACTTGCATTGCTTTGGCGGCTTGGTTCGGTCTATTGCTGATGACACTGCAGTTGCCCAATACGAACCCTTTAGCGCACGCCCATCGACATATGTGGGTCGCCTTCTTTCCGCTGTGGTTCGGATTGGCGATGCCACTGGTACGCGCAAAGAGTTGCGACTGGCAATCCTCGCCCCACGAATCCGCAACGACGCAGACCGGACCTCGTGGACCTACGCTGCGAAGTGCGTCACTCGTCAATCGGGAACGAGAGATGCCCATCCGAAGCTGGGAATGGGCCTTCGGTATCGTCTCGTCACTCGCATGCATCCTTTGGATTGCAGTGCGAGGCCTCTATCCTTTTGCAAATCCCGAAGCGATCGAGCCAGGTCAAGTTTCGTTCTATCAATGGTCATTGGCCCTCTCGACCTATGCAGTCTGCATGGCCGGTCAATGGTTCTTTGTCCCGTACTCCCTCAAGCTGTCTTATTTAGAACCTGAACCCTTGGACTCTTCCGGTTCGAGCGAGCTTCAGGAAATGTATCGCCAGCATCGACGCAAAAAGATCCGAACACTGTACTGGATGACGGGATTCCTACTACCAACGTTCTTGGGGACGATGTTGGCTTGGATGGTTTGGCGGCCCGAGCACTTTCAGATTATCGGCATGGTGGGAGCTATCGGCGGTAGCGTTTTCGGAATTGCAGGTGGCATCATCGGAACACTCATGAGCGCTCAACGGATGCGAATTGCCGAGTTCAAGGCGACGTTGGAAGCCAAGCACTGATCGAGGATCGAGCCATGGGTGTCCGCCCGACGAAATCGATTCGAACAAGCTGTAAAAGATCCACCGGACGGCTCGCGCCGTTCCGCGTTTATTTTGCAGACTCAGCGAGGACCGACGGAGCGGTCCTCGACAATGTTCTAACT
>JBILVV010000106.1:0-12637 GCA_044370255.1 Pirellula sp. | reverse complement strand
AACCGACAACGGCCCCCTCCTCACCGACCCTGCTAACCCGCTCAGAGACACAGACAAACGAAGTACCACTGTCACTCTTGCGGTTACAGTGACCCCAGTAAACGATGCTCCACAAGTTGTGGGAACGGCATTCTCTGTCAATGAAGAAACGCCGTTGATCATCACACCCGCACAACTGTTCACTCCAGGTCCGAATGAAGCCTCTACGCAAACCGTAGCGATTTCTATCGTCACAGAACCGAGCCCTTCGCAGGGAACGGCGAGCATCGTGAATGGTTCACTGCAATTTAGTCCTTTCAAAGATTTCTTCGGTCAAGTCGTGATAACCGTTCGTGGCACTGACAGCGTAACGCCAAATCCGCTTTCCACCGAATCAACGATCACTATCACGGTCAACAACGTCAACGATGCTCCGATTGCGAATCCAGATTCTGGAGCGGATTTCAGCGCGATCGCTTTGGCGGGAGCTAAGCAATTGCTCGTTCTGGCGAATGACTCCGCTGGACCCGGCGGTGAGTCGGAACCGATTGAGGTAGACTCCGTGTCTGCGGTTTCCCCCTCTAATTTTGGAACAGTAACGATTGCTCAGGATCGCAAGTCGATTATCTTTACGCCGACCGTATCCGTGGATGGAACGTTCCCCAAGACAGCAACCTTTACCTACACCATCAAAGATGTTCCAACATCCGGTACTGGTTTAATCAGCCAAGCAGCCACAGTCACGGTCACGATCCTCCCACCTGCATCCCCCTACGCTCTAGATGACACACTCACGATCAGCGAAGATAGCGGTCAGGTATTCTACGATGTGCTTTCCAACGACATTGTCAAGCAAGGTGTAACCCCTCCCGCCACGAAGTTCTTTACCGATACTCCGCTGGTAATCACTGAAGGCGCCGCCTTGGTCAAGACCCTTTCGGTGGATACGGTCGAGAACAAAGTCAAGTTTGAGGCAAATGCGGACCGATTCGGGGTCGTGAAATTCACCTACGAGATGGATTCGTCCGTTCAGGAAGGGACCAATCAACGCAAGACGGCCACCGCGACGATTGTTGTCAATGCGGTCAACGATGAACCCATAGCTGTCGACATCACCCTTTCCCAGCAGATCAATGAAGACGGAGATCCCCTTACGGTCAACGTATCCGCCCTCAACTTGAGTAGCGGTGCCTCCGAAAGTGATTCTCTCGTGTTCGTATCACCCACGCTGACCAACCCAAGTCTCATGGGATCCGTGGAATTTACTCCCGGTTCGGGTAGCTTTGTTTACAAGCCCGCGCAGAACTTCTTCGGCGATGCGTTGGTGAAGTACAAAGTGCGCGACAACGGTACACCTCCATTGGATTCGAATGAAGCGACCATAACCATCAAAGTGAACCCGGTTAATGATCCTCCCATCGCCAACGCCGACCCGGTAGCCAACTGGAATCCTGTGACCACGCCGGATGCCCGGTTTACGACTGCAGAGAACCTTCCCCTCACGATCAGTCAATCGGTTCTGCTCGCAAACGACGAATCGGGACCTGCGAATGAAGCAGATCAGGGTAAGCCTGTCTTCCATGGTCTGAAAGGCCAAGCCGGTCCGACCGCGGGATCATTCTTGACCTCGAAGGGCGGAACCGTGATTGTTTCGGGTTCGAACGTCATCTACACGCCCAAGCAGTTTTATAACAACACGGAAGGTTTGGATACATTCACCTACGAGATACTTGATAGTTTGGGAGCAAGTGCTGCGGGCACCGTCACGATCAATGTGACGGAAGTCAACGATCCGCCAGTGGACAAATCGAATCCTGCGACTCCGGTCAAGCTGGAGAAGCTTTTCCCTGGTGATAATGAGGAATTCAGTCTTGCCGTAGAACTCAACAAGGACAACTGGCCGCGTGGACCAGTCAACGAAAGCTCCCAGGAGCTAAAAATCTCGAGTTTCAGCCCAACACAACTCGTTACTTCGGTCGATCTACTCGACGAGCAGTCTGGTTTGAAGATTGGCACCATCTCGATCGCTCCTGACGGCAAGAATTTCATCTACACAATTCCGTTCGATCCCGCCGTTCAGGTCACTCGAACAGCCAGCGTAACATTCTATGTGAGGGACGATGGAAAAACGGGTGACTTGATTACACCACAATTGGCTACGGGGGTCGTAAAACTCGAAGTCGAGCCGTCAAAACCGAGCTCGATCAGTGGAACCTTGTTCCTGGATGCAGATGACGACGGAGTTCAGGACCATGCTGGAAACCTCCCGAGCGAAGCGCCGATAGGTGGTGTTGAGGTGACACTATCTATGCAGGATAGCCGGGATCCGACCAAGATGAACGTCGTCCGCACCGAAATGACGGCAGCCGATGGCTCCTACGATTTCTACAAACTGCGTCCCGGTACTTACACGGTCAGCTATAACACCCCGCAACAAATGATTAGCGGACCGAGCGCCGGACGAACGCGAACGATTACTATCGGTAACAAGGGTGGCGTGGATGCCGTCTTCAATTTTGCAGTTCGCGGCATCAATCCGGAGTTGGTTACCTATCTCGAGTACCTTGCTTCTTCCTCCAATCCAAATAACCCATCTGGCAGGCAGGGTATGCATGCAGTGGTGAACAAGGACGGCGTCACGGAATGGGTCTCGTATTATGGAAAGCCCACCGGTGCATCTTTCTACGAAGTGGTTGTCAGCAACGATGGGACAACGGCTTATCTGACAGAAATCTCAGGGGATGGCGAGTCGGTAAGAACCGCAACTCTCGGTCGCCGCGATTTCTTCCGCATGGCTACCAGCGATGGCGGACAGATGGTTCGGGTCCTAAAGGACCCCAGCAGCATCACCAATTGGACGAAACTCGATTCCTCCTTCTACTCGGCAACGTCCGCGAAAGCGAAGGGCTACCTGGAGATGGTCGATGCCTTCTTCGAACAAGATGAATGGGCCGAAGACTCTATCTGATTTGAGTGGCGGTCGCTCACTCTAGAAACTTATCACCCTCGGGTTCGCCCGGGGGTGTTTTATTAAAGCTTCAACGGCTAACGGCTTGAGAGCGAGGGAAGCTTCGCTAAGTACGCAATGGCAAACCGGTGATTTGCTCGTATGCCGCCAAGTATCGCTCACGCGTCTGAGCGACGATCGTTTCGGGTAACTCCGGCGGCGGACTGTTTTTGTCCCATCCGGTTTGATCGAGAAACTCTCGCAGAAACTGCTTGTCGAACGAGGGTTGCGCTCTGCCAGGTTGCCAACGATCCGCTGGCCAGAAACGGGAACTGTCGGGTGTTAATACTTCGTCGATCAAAATCAACCGCCCCTCGAACCATCCCCACTCCAATTTGGTGTCGGCGATCAAGATGCCGCGCGGTCGCGTGATCTCATTGCCGCGCTCGTAAATTGCTACCGAACGCTCCTTGAGTTCCATTGCGACATCGCGCCCTAGCGCCGATTGCATGATCTCGAACGAGACGTTCTCATCGTGGCCCGTTTCCGCTTTGGTGGCCGGAGTAAAGATCGGATGCTCGAGCCGATCGCACTGTTTCAGCCCCAATGGCAGAGGAATGCCACACACGGTTCCAGTCTTTTGATAATCCCGCCAACCGCTTCCTTCGAGATATCCTCGGATGACACATTCGAAGGGAACGACTTGTGCTTTGCGAGTAATGACTGAACGCCCTTGCAGTTCTCCCGTAGGATCCAACGCAGCAATCGAAGGAGGGAGGGCATCGTCGAGAATGTGATGCTCCACTCCGAGTGTGCGGAACCAGAATAGACTCAGTTGGTTGAGGATCCTTCCCTTGTCGGGAATACCATTGGGCATGACCCAATCGAACGCGCTGATGCGATCTGTGCTGACGATCAAAAGTCGATCACCAAGATCGTACACATCGCGAACCTTCCCTTGCCTTTTGGGGAAGGGAAGGTTGGTTTGAAGCAAGGCATTCGCCATCAGCGAACCTCTTCCGCGGTCATTTTATAGATGGCGTAATGTCCGCCGTCCGGATACTGAAACGATTCCGAATCGATTTCGATTTTTCCTTTGACGCTCACAACTCGCGTCGAAAACGTCGCGGTTTTTCCAGGTGCCATTTCAATGATCACGCAATCATACAGGGCTGCGCCCGGGCCAAAACAGCACTCCTGGTTATCGCGGACCAGGACGAATTGCTTGATCCCGCTCTGCTGAAAAACCGATGTAGGGAGGATAAAGCCTCGGAGTTTGACAACCTTTTTGTCCAACTCCTTGATCTCCGGAGTGATCATCTCGTTTTTGAACTCACCACCCTTTTCGATGTTGAATTTCAGATCGTCAAACGTGATCTCTCCACGTTTGCGAGCGGCCTCTCGGGCTTTCCGTTCTTCGGCTAGCTGTCGTTCGCTCTTGGGTGGGTCGGCCGGTTTGGCCGGGTCCACAGACTTAGTCCGCTCGTCCTTTTTGGTCGCAGTATCCTCCGCAGGCGGCTGAACAGTCGCAGCGAGCGTGCTAGACCAAGATCCTGCCGTCAACATTCCCAGAGTCAACATTCCCAGAGTCGACGATGCATAAACGAGGGACAGCGTCAGTCGCATCGAGGACCGAACTTTGAAGGACCGAGGGGTAAACGACATGAAATTCGAAAAACTCAGGGGAAAGAAAACATAAGAAGCTCGTCTACGCCGCCACATTCCATCTGCGGTCTATTCTATCGTCAATCCGAGGGTTCGTCACGGCACTGGACTTTGGGCGGCTTGTCCGAGTTCACGTTCGAGCGGGATAGACGGTCGAATTGCGGCTATAATGCGTAGCAATGGTTTATTTTCTCCCCCCCGCACTTTTCTACTCAAGAGGCCCGCATGCACGTTGTCCTGCCTCGATACTCTCCATGCTGCCTTCCTAGGCTGCTAGGCGTGTTAGCAATCCTTGCGATGGGTTGCTATGCATCGTGCCAGGCCGCTCAGGATAGTCCCTCCACGGCGACCATTACCTGGTTGGTTCGTGTTCCCGATGGAACGCCAACCGATACCGAACTATTCATCGCGGGCAACGCCTCGCCGCTGGGCCCATGGCAGCCCAATGCGTTTCGCATGAAAAGAACCGAATCCGGCCGATACACCGCCCAACTCAAACTACCTGTAGGCACCGAGCTGGAATACAAGTTCACGCGTGGAAGCTGGTCGGGTGTCGAGAAGTCATCCGATGGCTCGGAAATCCCGAATCGACGGTTGCGTGTCGAAAAAGACGCGGTGGTCGATGTCCAGATCGCCGCCTGGGCCAAGCCGTCCGCTCCTCGATTAAATACCGCGACCGGCGATCTGCGATGGAGGAACTTTAAGAGCAAGGTACTCGGCGGCGAGCGACGCGTCACGATCTGGCTGCCGCCTCAGTATCAAGATTCCGATGCCATGCGATTTCCAGTCGCCTACTTTCTCGATGGTCAAAACGTTTTTGATTCCGCACGAGCGGCATACGGCATGGAATGGCGAGCGGATGAAGCTGCGACCGAACTTGCAGACGCTTTCAATGCAATGATCGTGGTGGCGATCGATAACTCTCCAGAACGGATGAATGAGTACACACCCGTCCCGCACACGATGAATGACCGACTCGTAGGGGGAAAGGCAGACGAATATCTGCGATTCCTATGCGAAGAATTGAAACCGTGGATCGATAGCGAGTTTCCAACGCAAACGGAGCCGGAGCATACCACCATCGTTGGTTCTTCCCTCGGTGGGTTATTTGTGCTGCATGCGATAACTACTCGAGCAGAAGTCTTTGGAAACGGCGTCGCCATGTCACCATCCCTATTTTGGGGCGAGGCTGCCGCAGTCACCCGCGCGAAAGCCTGGTCGCCGCCTGCAGATGTATCAGCACCGCTCCGATTGTGGATCGATATGGGAACACGCGAAGGGAAATCGGACGGCGGCAGAAAGCAATTGGTCGACAGTGCCAAGGAACTGGAGACGATCCTGCGTACGCGCGGCGGCGAATCCCTGCAGGTCCACTTGGTCATTGCGGAAGATGCTCAACATAACGAAGAGGCTTGGTCAAAACGTTTGCCCGATGCTCTGCGTTTCGCCTCGTTTGGAGAATTGGATTGAACGTGAGACAGATTCGCAAATCAGCCATGTGCATGGTGTTCGGTGTCCTGGTTCTGACAGCACCGAAGAGCATCAGCCCCAAAGCATATGCTCAGGACTCGATTTCCGTTGGGCGATTTCCCGCGTTATCGATCGAGGAAGCCAAGCAGGCTATCGAAACACTGCCTGGTTATGAGCTAGAGCTGGTTGCCAGCGAACCTCAAATCGCGAGTCCCGTCGCAATGGAGTTCGATGCGGCCGGCGATCTTTGGGTCGTCGAAATGCTCGACTACAGCGAACAGGAACAGGAAGCCCTCGGGCGAGTATCCCGGCTCCGCGATCGCGATCGGGACGGAGTCATGGATGAAAGCGAAGTGATCCTGAAGGACCTGTCATGGCCGACTGCAATCACCTGCGTCGGAGATCGCGTCTGGGTTGCTGCTCCGCCGCAGATATTGCAGATGGCGATGCGATCAGAAAGTAGAGTAATTCTCGATGGCCTTGGCAGACAAAACGTTCAAGGGCTTGCGAATTCCTTTCGTTGGGGACTCGATGGCCGAGTCCATTTGTCGACCAGCTCCAACGGAGGGCAGTTGACCGTGCCACCTCAATCGCCATTGCGCACAAGTCGCATCCCGCGTAACGTATCCGGTCGCGATATCGCTTTTGATCCAATAAGCGGATCGCTATCCGATATGGTTGGATACGGTCAACACGGCATGGATTTCAGCCCCTGGGGTGATCGGTTTGTCACCAGCAACAGCGACCATCTTCAGCAAGTTGTCGCGTGGTATCTTCCTGAACTGACCGATGCGTCCCTTTCCAAGAGTGTGGCTTGGCGACGATCCATTGCCATCGACGGTCCGCAGGCCGAAGTGTTTCGCATCTCACCCGTCGAACCCTGGCGGACAATCCGCACCCAAATGCGTCTCTCAGGTGCATCGATTGGTTTGTTGGAAGGTGGCGGCCGGGCAAGTGGTTACTTCACTTCGGCAACCGGGATCACGATCTACGACGGCGACCAATGGCCAACATCCGATTCACTTGCTGGCGACTCGTTGTTGGGCATCGTTGCCGACGTGGGGAGCAATCTGGTGCATCGAAAGAAGCTGTCTCGCAAGGGTGTTGCCATGGTTGGTGAGCGGATCGACGAAGCAGCGGAATTTGTTCGCAGTAAGGACACATGGTTTCGACCTGTTCAATTCGCAAACGGCCCGGACGGTTGTTTGTACATCGTCGATATGGCGCGCGAGACGATCGAACATCCGAAGAGTTTGCCCGAACCGATCAAATCGCAATTGGATCTGACATCAGGGCGAAACCTCGGTCGCATTTGGCGCATCGTCTCGCGTGACCGTCCCATCCGACGCGATGCGCCCGGGCTCGATCGTGCGGATAGCGACAAACTCGTCGAGGCGCTCGCGCATCCGAATGGTTGGCACCGTGAAACGGCTTCGCAGTTGTTGGTGCTCAAGCAGGATGCAACATGGATTCCTGAGTTGCGAACGATGGCGACGTCGTATGCATCGCCTTTGGCACGTTTGCATTCAATGAGCGTCTTGGCGACGATGCCTCGCGGCATCGATGCCGAAACATGGCTGAAAACTGTCCAGGATCCGCATCCTAAAATTCGATTGTGGTCGCTGATCTTGCTGCCTCGCTTTGTTGATCATTTATCAGCCAGCGATCTCAGACAGGGATTCCTGGCATTACGCAACGAGCGGGATCTCGAGGTTCGCATGGTTGCTGCCGTGCGAAGCCGAATGGTGTTCGGCACGCAGACCGATCGGTCTGATCGGTCTGATCGGTCTGATCAGTCGGATCGCGAAGCGATCGCAGACCTGCTGTTGGCATGGGCGTGCAGCGACGCGGGGGCCGATGACTGGCAGTGCGACGAACTGCGGGCAGCGGTGGAGTATGCGATTGCGGGTGGTGACGTCGAGTTATTCGCCGATCGCGTTATTCCTATTCTGTCTGCGCAGGCTTCGGCCGACTCCGCAGCATCTTGGTGGGATGCGATCCTCTTTCAATTGCATCAATCGGAACGGCTGCACACTTGGATGGAACGAATTTGTGCATCCGAAATGTCATCCCAAACGACAGAGCGGTTGATGGCCAGTTTATCGAGGCTCGTCAACCGAAGACAAATCATCGCCCCGGAAGCTCGTGCCGCGGTGGAGCAATTCGCTCGCAACCAAGCGTTGGATTTGGTAAAGCAATCGATTGCGTCGGAGAAGCTTTTGCCAATGAGTTCCGCGGATCGAGTTGCTGTTCAATTGCTGACGATGCTTCCCTCGGCGGAACGTTCAACGCTACTGACTGCCATCTTGGATCTCGAGAACAAGACCGATCTGCAACAGGCCGCTGTGGAGGCATGGTTGGCGAACGATCAAGCATTGCAGGCGGTCGTGATAGATCGATGGGAGCGTCTTTCGCCGCCGGTTCTCAACGGACTGTTCCAGGCCTTGGTGCGAAGCATCGGCGGGACCCGATTGATGCTCGATCGCATCGACGCTGGGCAAGTGGACCCCAAGCGAATCCCGGCATGGGCGTGGCAGGCGGTTCGCAGTTCAACCGACGAAGGGATCCGAAAACGGGCCGCCCAGTGGGACGGTTTTTCAGCTTCCAAATGGGAAGAAATCCGCGATCCCTACAGCCAAGCATGGAAGCAAACTGGAACGGCAGAGCAAGGGGAAGTTCATTTCCGCAAATGGTGCGCATCTTGCCATCGGGTCAATGGCATCGGTATCCAACTCGGTCCATCCCTCGATTCGTATCGGGTTCGCACCCACGAAGCCATCGCTATTGCGATCGCTGAACCGAGCCGCGATATGGATCCCAAATACGAACAGCATCAAATCAGAACAACTGACGATGAGACCTACGCTGGCTTGTTATCCGCATCGGGTACCGACTTCATTGAGATCACATCCGCTCAGAACCAAGTATCACGAGTCGCAAGAGGATCGATCGAGACATGGACGACTACTGGGAAGTCGTTCATGCCTGATGGCTTGCTTCAAGAACTCGGGCCTGCGGCGCTCAATGACTTGATCGCGTTCCTGCGAAAGACTCAGTGATCGAAACCGTCTGCTAGAGTTTCTTTTCAACGGCGAGTTGATGGAAGCAGTGCTGAATAGAGTCCTGATTCTTCAAAAGCCAATCGATGTTCGGCTCGTTGTTCATGGCTTTGGAAATCGCCTTGGCCGTCGCTTCGCGATTGGTGCGGAACAAGACTTCGGGATCATACTCTTCGTTGACGATCGATGGGTCGAGCCAAACGGAGACGATGATTCCGATATCGTTGACGATAGCCTTCGGGATATCTCCTTTGCGCACCGAGTCCAAAACTCCGTTCGCGATCGCAGCTTGGACCGTACCCATAAGGATATTGGTGTACTTCTCGCTGTTGACCGTAACCTTGCTGATCATCACGGTGACGGGACGGACTTGCACATCGCAGTTGAGGATCGCATAGATCTTGGAGTGTCCTTTGCTTTGGTTGCCGATCATGTTGGCGATCGCGAAGCCGACTGGCCCGTCGAGGGCTCCGATGACTACCTCGGGTTCCGCCGCTGACCAGCCTTCCGTGGACTCGACCAACGCTTCGCCGGTTCTCATGACGATTTTACCGATCGATTTCTTCTTGCTCTTGCTCGCTGGTTTTTTCTTGGCCATGTTGTCTCTCTTTGTCAGCCGCGCTGGATCTGTAGTTGCTTCAAAACGGGTCTTTTTCCGAGCCCTTAGTGTAGCCGCAGTTGATCGGCCGATCCAATACCCTCTGGATGGGGCGGGGATGGGGCGGACCGGGGCAGTGAATGAAAATCGCGAGTCTAACGACCGATGGTGCGCAGGGCTCGACGCACGATGCGATCGGTTTCTGGTGTTTGAGATTGCTCCATCCACTCGCGGGTCACCTTTCGAACCCACGCCGGTTGCGATTTGCTCGCATCGTTCAACCAATTCGCCACGGAATTCCCTACGTAGCGGGAGTTGTCCGACAGCAAGGGGGTGAGGATCGGAAGTCCGATCGCAGGGTCTTCTTTGAGGATCGCGATGTGCGAGCACCAGACACCACGGGGGCGAGTGATCTCGCTGGCGTACCGTCGAAGACGCTCGTTGCGGCTTCCGGTCCAGGGCACAAGTCGACGAACGCATTCGACGGGATCCTCGATCACATAGGGCCTGAGGGCCAGCCACGCGATTTCGCGGGTGCCTGCGTTGGGGTCGTCCGCATGTGTCTTGATCCAAGCCAGTCTTCGCGGGAACGTCAACCCCGAGGCACTCCCTACAAGAAAGGCAGACCATTCCCGAACAACATCACTTGAATGACACACCATGCGCTGGTAGGCGACGTCACCTACGGCAATTCGATCGGTCAGCCAACGGCCGATCTCTTGTGATTGCTTGAGGGCCGATAGCTGCTTGATCGACGCGAGCCATTTACGATCACGGGAATCCAGCTCCCAACTCACCTTATCGCACCGCTGCAGTTCGCTGACCAAGGACTGCAACAAATGGATGCGATCGACGACTAGCCATTCGACGAGATTCTTCGATTCAATCCAACCATCGCGCAGGGCGGAAATGATGTGGGGCGGAACTTCGCTGCGGCGGCGGGGAGCAGTGCGCTCTACCCACTTTTTGATTTGTTCAGGCGATGGATGTACGCTAGCCGCCATCAGTCCCTCATGCGGTCGGCTAGTTGACTACACTTATTCAGGATCAAGAACCGCCGACCGCCTTAACCAACATAGATGTTAAGCCAGTCGAGTAATCGGTTTCACCATCCCAAGCCCAAAGATTGCGAACGATATCGGTGGTCAACACTCCCGCCAATCCCATCAGGAGGAGGATGATCATGAGGACACCTATCTGCATACCGGTATAAGGAACTTCAGCAATACCGCGAGGGACGACACCACCTGCAGCTAGATCGGAAGAATCGCTCCATCCTTCGGCTCCAGCGCCCGCTTCTTGAACTGCACCCAAATCGGCGCCGGGTATACCGACATCACCGAAGCTTGCGGAATCCTCTAACTCAATGACTTGCGAACTGCTGTCCTCATCGGTTTCGATGGCACCCGATGGTGTGAGTTGGAATTCCTCGGCTTGTTGAAAGTCGACGAGTGCACCGCTTCCTAGAGCAGCACCCACACCGCTACCTGCAGCAGACTTGCCTGCATCCGATCCCGCGCCAATCTCGCCACCCAGGTCCAACCCGGAGATACCCGTGCCTTGGAGGTCCAACGGTTCATCATCAAGGGATAGCCCACTGTCCGATGGACTCATCAAATTGATGCCACTCTCTGATCCAAGGGAGAGTCCTGAATCGGAGCCGAGTACAAGATCGTCCTCATCATCCTTCGCTAATTCAAGCTCTGCCAGATCGACGTTTCCGCTTCCCGTACCGGACTTGGAACCGGTTTTCGATGAACCGGTGAGATTGCTGATTTTGGATCCGAGCACATTGGAGTCGGCTGAATTCTTCAGGAGATCAACGCCGCTTGATCCAGGAGAAGGAGCCAGTCGCAAATCGCTTCCGAGATCGACTTCACCATCCGAGCCACCCTCGATGCCAGCGAGGTCGAGACTGATGCCGCTCCCTTCGGACCCAGCAGGACGCTTCACCAGCTTGACGCCGCTGTCGCTATTGGGGTCAGGGACCAGCGCCACGTCGCTTCCCTCTTGAGCGAGCTTGAGATCAGAATCCAGGGCGATATCACTACCAGCCGCCGAACCCTTGCCTACCGTACTACCCGATTTGCTTCCCGCCGGTCCGACCTGTCGTTCCGATACCAATACGGAGGATCCACCGGCTTCCTCATCGAGGGCATCGCCACCCAACTCAAGTTGGACGCGATCAATTTCTTCTTGCTTGAACTTCCAACTCGTTCCGTCCCGATAGCCAAAAATCTCCCCACGCGAACGCATTTCGATCAATTCGTCCGAGGAAAGCCCCAAAATCTTTGCTGCTTCGTCAAGCGATACGTAGTTTGCCATTCCAGACGATGACTCCGACGAGAAACCATGGGAAACGAGACCCGACTAGTAGAGATATCATAGTTACCCCAACTCCTAGATTCCAGCGATCTCTCTTAAATACGCAGATGTGTGCGTCTCGCCGTTGTCGTCAACCCTTAGCTCGTTTTCAGGGGTCAAACGCTCAATTTTGCGGTTTTTTCTGGTTAGAGCCCCCGAAGACGCCGGGTTTTGAACCATTTGCAGAATACTACGGATCGTAACCCCCAGGAATTAGCCCTGGACAATCTGACGAAACCTCGGCATTATACAAGGGTTGTTCGATCCCCGGCCGACCTGTCTCGGGGGATCCAGCCGTTATGTCGACATGAATTTTGAGGAGTTGTTCACGTGCCGAATATCCAGAGTGCCAAAAAGCGGCTTCGCCAATCCCTCGAGCGTCGTGCTCGAAATCGCGCCGCGAAAAGTACTTTGAAAACCCATATCAAGAAGCTGAACGCATCGATGGCTGCCAAGGAATTCGATGCTGCCCGATCGCAATTTTCCTCGCTCTGCAAACTTCTTGACCAGACGGCATCGAAGGGAATCATCCACCCCAACAAAGCCTCTCGCACG
>JBILVV010000118.1:0-12075 GCA_044370255.1 Pirellula sp. | reverse complement strand
AGTCGCCTCAATCATGCGATTCGTAAAGCCTCGGTTGCGTCTTAAGCATCTCGAGCTCCGGTCCAAGCCCCCGAATTTCGCTCGACAGCGTCCTCAACCCGAAGCGTAATCGAGGGTCGGGATAGTAGTTAGCCTTTCGTTCCGTCTGCTTTCATCATCCACGCATACGATCGCTCCAATCGTCAGAGAGTGAAGCGTTCCCGAATCTGTACAGCCATATCGATCGCGATGACGAACAAGCGAATTGGATCATCGACTAGACCTTTTGGCTTTTGCGGAGCGAACCGTGACACTCGATCGAAATCGCTACTTCATGTTCGGAGTCATCCTGTTTTTGCTGGGGATTCAATTCCGCATGGTGGACAGCTTCGTTCTGAACGAAGGAAGCACTCGGGCACTTCAGCGGATCGCTAAACAGGCCAAGGTTGCGGATGCCAACAACGCAGCCACCAACGCGTTTATGCAGGCAGCCCCATCCCCGAAGAAGACTTTCAAACATCCACCCTGGCTGGGCTTTGTTCTCTTGACCGTGGGTGGTGTCATGTCGCTGCACGCTATGGTGCTACCAAAACCATGACCCGTTTGCGAAGATGGATTCGGCGATGCTCGAACGCACCCTCTTTTTGGGTGCTTGTTTTCGTCACCGCTTTGACGACCCTCAGCAATCACCCCGCGTTGCGATCTATACCTGGATCCCTGGCCAGCGCGGACGAGCGGCCCAACCTCAAAGAGATGAACGAGGAGAAGTCGTTGATTCGGGAGGGAACAAGTCTGGCCGAAGCTCGCGGAAGATTCAAGCCTGTCAACGAACGGTTCGTCTTCATCGATGAATCGACCGGGAAACCGCTGACTTGTTTAGAGAACCTGATGCTGCAACGGATCCACTCTTTTCTGAAAGATGACGAAGGGGGCAGACAACGTTGGTCGGTATCCGGCAAGATCACGGAGTTCAACGGCGAAAATTTTCTGTGGTTGGACAAAGCCATACGCGCCCAGTGATTTTTTAATCATCGACTCTGATGCTCCAAGACCAAAGCTTCGAGTAGCTTACTCAGGCCCCAGTAACTTCACCGGCAGCTCGCGAACATTGCCTGCATCGTCTCGCAACTCCAGTTTGCCATCCAGCTTTCCACGGCCAGCGATCGAACTGACCGGCAGTGTGATCATCAATGGGACCAACTTGGATTCGCTCGGATCAAGCGTTGGTTGAGCGTCGCTCCAGGCTACGGTCGCTTGCGCAGGTTGCTTGATCGCTACATGGTAAGTTTGTGGCTCTCGAGAACGGTTGACGAGACGAACCTGAAAATTGTTCTGCAGCATCCGTTCTGAGTTGACCATGAACGGGGCGCCGGGGCTACGAAGCACACGCGCATCAAAAGCGAATTTGGTCCACAACACGCATAGGAATAAAATGCTGATGGCGAGAATGATGGCGGGGTAAATGAGAGTGCGGGCACGTATCCAAGTCTGAGGCTTACCCGCTAGCGCGTCTTGACTGCTGTAGCGTATCAAGCCCTCGGGCTTCTTGATCCGACGCATAACGTCGTTGCACGCATCGATGCATTGCGTGCAGTGAATACACTCCATTTGCAATCCGTTGCGAATATCGATTCCGGTCGGACACACAGCCGTGCAATGCCCACAGTCGATGCAGTCACCTGCTTTCCCTTCAAGCGTCTTTCCTTTATGACGCGGTTCTCCTCGATGAATGTCGTAGGTGACAATCAAGCTCTTCGGATCCAACATGACCGATTGAAAGCGACCATAAGGGCACGCGACCATACAGAGTTGTTCGCGAAAGAACATGAAGTTGTACATCAATCCAACAGTCGCAACCGCAATCATGCCGAACGCCTGCGGATGCTCCCAAGGGGACAACTGCATCCACGCAGCGAGGCGGTCCGTGCCGAGGAAGTAACTGAGAAACGTATGTGCTAGAAAAAGGCTGCAGGCCAAGTAAACCAGAAATCGACCAGATCGTAACGCGAAGTTTAAGGCCCCCTTCGGCTTCCCCCCCTTCCCCACGGTGCCGGAGAAAAGTCGATCGATGGGACGGAATAGAAACTCCAAGTAAACCGTTTGCGGGCATCCCCATCCACACCACAATCGCCCTCCCACTGCAGTCACGAACATCACCGAGAAGAAAGCAGCCAACATCAACAGCGCGACCAAGGGAGTGTCGGTCGGATAAAACGTGTGTCCCCAAAACGTGAATTGCATCGAAGTGATATCGAGCAGAACAATTGGCTTGCCTCCGATACGTAAATGAGGCAGAGTCACAAAGAAGGCGATCAAACTGTAGGCCAGGATACGTCGACGCCGCCAATACTTACCCTGAGCTAAAGCGGGATTGAGCCAACGACGACTCCCATCACCATGCAAGGTAGGCAAAACCATTTCCCCCGCTGGGATCAATGGGCTTTCGAGATCCAACTCCTGCTGAGACATCGGTTCACCTGCGATTTTGATGCACGTATTTGCTGCACTCGATTCTAACCCTCAATCGTGTCTCAACGCCTACTGCAAGGACGAAAAGCAGTACCATCTCGCCATGGCATGCTGTCGCAGGCCGGTTTGACATCGCTCTTATCGCAGTTCCAATTGCGAAAATCAGGTTCGAGTCTGAGGCTCTGGAATGAGCAGATTTGCGGATCGACCCGTGTAGAGTATTTCCAGCGGTAGTGGGCCGCCCCAATCGCCATCGAGTTGATAGCTACCCGCGAACTCGGAATCCTGACTGGACACGCTCACGGATTCCAATCGCAAACCCATGACCTGCCATTGACTCCACGATGAAGCGCGACGATGTCGTCCCATAGCGACCAATGCATAATGCCACAGCCCTCGCCCAAGCCTCCCGCCGCGAAAGGCTCCGACATCCAACCAACCATCATCGCAACGAGCATCGTTCATGATCGAGATACCAGCCGCATACTTAGGGACATTGAAGGCGAAGAGCCAATTGACAATACCGCGGTCTTGCCAGATGCCGTCCCCTGAATGCGTGGCGATGTGAAACTGAGGCCAACGGTAACCCCCAAGTGCCGATAAGATCGAACGCCAATAGGTCAATCGCGAAACGTGCGAGGTACGGCGACTATGAACGCGTCGAACGACGTCGGCATCGAAGCCAGCGGTTGCCATCAACAGCATCAACTTCTTATTGGCCTCGAACAGATCTACCTTGGTTGAGACACATTGCTCCACCATCGCAACCGTTTGGTCGGGGTTCAGTGCGATCCCAAGGTACTTTGCGAGCAGATTCTCAGACCCAAGGGGAAACAGAGTCAACGGCACATCGGTCGGTATAACGCTGAGAACGAGCGATGCCGTGCCATCCCCACCTGCTGCCACCACCGTTCGAAGCGTACCCTCGCCTCGAAGTTGCTCAGTCCGCCGTGTCATGGCGTCGATATCGGTAAACAGTTCGACAGAGTAGCCAGCGGCATCTAGCTTGACGCGAAGAGCTTCCGCTGCCCCCAGTCCGCTTCGCGCGCCGGACTTCGGGTTTGCGGAGATAATAATCGATCGCGGCTCGCTCATTTCATGGGTCCATCCAAGCAAAAAGCGACCGGACAAACTGCCCAGCCGCTTTCGAGATTATCCCATATGAGCCAAACACCGCGAGGCGGGGGCGAACTATTTATCCAAGAGTTTCTTCACCATCTTTTTCAACTCGGCGATCTCTTCTTTGAGTTCGGCGATGTCTTTCTTCATCGACTCATCTTCGCCGGGCATCGTCCAGGTAAATGCATTTCCTTGGGCCTGTCCTGGAGCGGCATTCGGCAGTCCACGGAAAACGATACCTGGCCCAACCATCACGCCGTCCTTGGGAACCAAGTTCAGCTCCATCATTCCCAAGTCCGATTCCTCTGTTTGGACTGGCTTGACTTTGAGCTTGATGTCTTTCCCTTCTCGACGAACCACTAATACCACCGGCTTCTCTGCCTTGCCCGCAACCTGGACCGCCTCCTGCAACACCGTGAAATCCTTCAGGCTCTTGCCATTGACGGAAACAACCACGTCACCCGGTTCAATACCGGCCTTGCTTGCTGGCGAATCCTCCATCACACCTTCAACAACCATCCCTTCGTCTTCATCACCTTCACCTTCGTCTTCGTCTTCATCTTCATCTTCATCATCCTCGTCTTCTTCATCATCTTCATCCTGCTTCTGGGTGAGAGAGATGCCTATACGGAAGGTAGTACCTGCTCCTTCGCCACCTTGTTGCAGCCGCCCGCGAATGCCCTCCATACGGTTTTTCAACTGTTCCATATTGAGTTGAATTCTAGGCAAGTCCTTTTCGATTTTTCCGGAAGCTTCCTTTGCGTTGGCTGCCGCGCGGTCAAGAGACTCCTCGACTTGAGCGATGATCTTGTTTTGTTGATCCTCGGGAAGGCCACTGTTCTTGAGCTGTTTACGAAGCTGATCGAGAACCGCTTTCGGATTCTCGTCATCCGAACTGACGACCACCGTCATGGTCTTCGTCGTCTTGGACTGTTCCTGAGCGAATGTGGCAAACGCTCCCAAGAGAGGCAGGATCACTGCCAACGACATTTTGAAAAAAACACTCCAACGACTCATCGATTACTCCCTTTCGTGTTCACGAATAACTGGAAACTTATCACGCTGCGAAAACTTACAATCCGACCGACTTCAGGGCCACGTTGTGTACGGGGACCACAATCTGGCTGCCATCATTCATTCGTCCGGAGTAGAACTGCGGCTTCCACTCCATCCGATATCCTTCCCGCTTTAATCGCTGCTGGAGCGCCGCAAGTTGCTGGGCATCTTGAGTCCAGAGCGTGTTAGGATCCATTTGATTTGCCTCGACCACTGGAATCTCCAGTGGACGTTTATCCGAACCACCGAGCCCCGACAATACCATCTTCATCGGCAGTGGACGATCGGCCTGGGGCTTCTCGAGCGAGTTTGCCATGGAACGGATTGAGTTATTGCCTTGCGAACCTCGAAACCACATACCACCCACCATGCCGATTCCCAGCAACATGACTGCCGACAAGGCTGTGTACCAAGAGGTTCCGCTCGGCGAAGATTGACTCGGCAAAGATTTGCTTGGGTGAATTCGTAGCCGAGAGCCACCCGAGACATGGGTTATCGGGTGTTCATTCCCCGATGCAATGGCATCATGCGAAAGAAACGGATCGCTCCGAAGTTCCCGCGACCACTGCTGATCCTCGAGCAAGGCCAAGGCAAGAGATTGCCATGCTTGGGCATCGTTACCGAGGGACTCGAGCATCTGGGCTCGTGCCGCATGATCCAGTTCGCCATCGACGATTCGCTGCAAGTGTAAAGGGGACATGATTGGCTTTGAACGTAAAACTAACTTCGAAACAACTAGTGGGCCAGTAAGGCTACTCGCAAAGCTTTGCGCGCTTTGAGGAGCCGATACTCGACCGTCTTGACGGATACGCCTAAATGCTGTGCGAGTTCTTGGTAGCCCCAGCCTTCCGTGTACTTGAGGAGCAACAACTGTCGGTCTGGAGGGTCCATATGTTGCATCGCTTCCGACAACGATTTGGATTCCTCTAGCCTCATGAGTTGCTCCCCGGGCTCAAGTTCTCGCGATGTTTCCGTACCGTGGCCTGCTGCGATCGCACCTTGGACCAATCGTCGTCGTCGGCCGTTGGCCCGATGATGGTTGATCACCTGTCGCAGTGCGACGCGGTAAAGCCACGGTGCGATCTTGGAAGGATCGGTTGGTCGCGACTGTTGGCCGATCGCGGCCGCCGCGACCTCCTGCAGTACGTCTTCCGCCGCTTCCCTGTCCGCCAGCCGGGCCCGAATCACCGTTGCCAACCAGCGACGGTGCTCCTCCCAGGCCTTGCCCCAATCGATTGGCGGCGAAGCCAAGTCTTCGTACGGAAACCGCATACTCGCCACACTCATGATGCCTACAAAGTCGCTCGCTAAAGATTCTTCCCTGATCGATGGAGAAAAAATGACCGATTTCTCTCTTAACTATTGATAGCCCAGATTGCTAGCAGTCAAGGTTCTGCCAGGGATTATCATAACCCAACGCGTGAGCGAGGGACGCACGAGGGAAGACGTCGCGAGCGACGTAAGTCCATCCCTCACTTACGTTTCGGGTTGAGATGGATCACTCTGGAGAATACTGCGAAACAGCAGGGGCGGTTCAAGGGGTGGGGGTTCGGTAGGCTGTTTCCGCTGATTGAACGATCCAGGTTTTCAGCGAAGCCGTGGCCATACTTCCTTTGCGCTCGCTGACAATCTTGCCCCGGTAGAGGATAAAACTGTGGGGAATCGAAGCCACACCAAAACTACCGGCTAATGTTCTTTGTTGGTCGACATCGACCCGAACTACTTTGACGTGATCCTGAAGCCAAGGTTTAATCTCTTCAAGATTGGTATCCAGCGAGCGGCACGGCCCACACCATTCGGCGCCGAATTTGACAAGAACAAGACGAGATTCCGAATAGATCTGCTGCTCGAACCAAGGGTCGCTATTGGCAATTCCAGAGGCATCGATTTGCCGTTCCTGAGTGGAAGCCTGATAGAGGACGACTACCGCGAACCCGATGACCAAGAACAGTAGAGGCTTGGGTGCGTTGTCGAACATGATGCGTCACAATCTTGTTTGTTTTTGGCTGGTTACCGAGTATTGGTCGAGAGCGGTAAGGTCCCCGAAGTGTAGCGCCAGTTTTTGAGATAGCCGATCAAGTCGCTCATGGCTTTTGGATCTATCTGAGCCTCCATCCCGTCGGGCATGAGGGATTTGCCGGTTGAAAGGATCGAATCGATGGAATCCTTTGGGATAGACAGTGACTTGGATTGCTGATTTCGCAGAACCACATGCTGAGAGGATTCCTCCAAAACCAATCCGTCATGGATGGTACCGTCATCGAGTCGGACAATTGTCTGAACATAACGCGGGTCGACCGCGCGGTGCGGATCAAGGATCGCCACCAACAACTGCATCGCACTCTGCGTTCGCGTATCGGATATCTCGGGACCGATCGATTCCCCAACCCCATCCACCCGATGGCATGGAGCGCAGTACTTTCCAAAAATCTCCTTGCCGCGCGCTCGATCGTGGGAATCGGAAAGAGTAGCGGCGTAACGATCGATCACTTTCTGCCGATCGCGATCGACTCGCGCATCGAGGATCCGATCGATGATACTTTGCACTTCGGCAGGTGCCGACCCCTTCAAAGTCTGCATTTGGGCCGCATCAAAAATCGACGCAGGCAGTCGCTCCTCATCGATGGCTCGTACGATTTGGGCGACCCGATCAGGTGATGATCGCATCGCATTCCACATCGCTTGACGAAGCTCCGGTCCCGTTTGCCGGTAATGGTCAATCACCCATTGCGAGAATTTCGGATCCGATCTCTTGGCCCACGCCCGAAAAGCAGCCATCGTCAACCGCTTGTCCGAATCCAACTTCGGTGCATTGATATGTTCAAGAATGGACTGGAGAGTCGCCAGCGATTCCAAGCTCGAATCGGGCGCCATCGCGAGCATCGAGGTGCAGACTTCTCGGACCGCGACCGTACGATCCTCTCGAGTGGATTCGGTAGCGAGCCATTTCCAAAACTCTGGTTTTTGTAGCAGCCAATGGCGATCTTTGGATTCGAGGATCCCTTGTGCCATCGCGAGCATATATCGGCTGTAAGGCTCATCGCGAATGCGGCGGTCGGTCTCGTTGCCAGATGCGGGAGCGGTCATATGCTTTTGCATTTTGTCCCACCATGAGTCGCGAACGAGTTGCCATTTTTCAAGGCTCGGATCGGCAGCCATGCGCAGCGATCGCGACCAAGTCTCCCAGTCGGTATCCTTGCACAATTGGACCGCTCCGATTCGTTCCTCGCATCGAGCACCCCACGCCAGAGAAAAGTCCAAGCCGCGATCTCGGCATGCTGCCCCCACAGCGGTCCATACGTAGCGATCGTCTGCTAGATCGGTGGCTCGCTCTACGCATGCTTGAAAGATCGACTCGGGGAGCGGTTGCTCCTGGCCAAATGCGATCGATATCGCCCAAGTTGCGGAGAGCATCTCCTCGCGATGCCCGGAACGGATCGCCGTTTCGGCAAGATCGATCAGTCCAGGCGTCCATGTTCCCGACAGTGACCTTGCTGTATTCCAGAGAGCAGCTCTCAAGGATGGATCCTGAATCCGTCGTCCTGTGGAATCGGGATTGAGAATGACTTGCAAGGAATCATGGGCCCAAGCTCCGCGGCGATTCAGCAAATGGATCGCACGCAGCAATCCATTAGCATGGATCGAATTGCGGTTCGCAACGTAGTCCTTTAGCAACCCAATAAGTTGCGGATCGTCCCGATCATCGAGGACTCGGGCGGCCATGCTCCGCACCCAATGGTTGGAATGGGAAAGCCAAGCAACCAGTTGTTCCGAGGACCGATCGCGCATCGGTCGCTGTCGAAGCTCTTGAAAAATCGGATCGATCGATGATCGCGTCTTGCTTGTGACTCGATAGATGCGACCTGCGGTATCGCCCCATCGTTCATCGGGGCGGCGCTTTAGTTCGTCGGGCACCCAATCCGGATGTTCGATGACTGCTCGGTGCATATCGGCGATGTAGATCGCTCCATCGGGCCCTTCCTCAAGAAACACAGGACGGAACCAGGGATCGCGGCTGGCGAGCCATTCTCGTCCTCGATCCGGTTCCTCGACTTGGGATCGTCCTTGCACGCGGCCGATGGCGACGCGATGAACCAGACTGCCGGTCGGTTCGCATGTCAATGCATTCCCAAGCGACGCACCGGGCAAGTGATGACTGTCCGAGATCAAGACTCCACATGCAGCAGTGAATTGCCCCGCATGGAGATTCGATGTTGTCCAAGCATCGACCAAGGGACGAACGCGCGATGCCTCGCCGGCGGGCACTACAGAGCCCACCATGGGAGCGATTCCTGCGTAGGGACTCCGTTCAACGTCCGATATCTCCATCAGCATTTCATCGCATGGATTGCGATTGTTGCATCCATAACGATTGCCGTAACGATCCCACGTGATCCCAAATTGGGATGGACCGGAGACGCGGGACACTTTTCCAGTTTGCAAATCGATCCGCACATCGCAGTTGGCGATATCGATCGGTTGGTTCGGTGCTGTCGGATTGGCGATTGCGACCCGCGATGATCTCAAGCCATTGGCGATGTAAAGATGACCATCTATTCCAAACTCGGGATCGTTGGCGCGGAGTTGGGTATTCTCCTCTGCGAATCCTGACAGCAACGCTTCGCTCTTATCGGCGATGCCATCGTTGTCGGTATCGACGATCTTCAAGAGCGTGCCTCCCAAGGTGGCCAGGACGCCATCGGGGATCCACTGAATGCCGGTGGGGTGGGCCAAGTGATCGGCAAACGTGCGCGAAGTTTCATAGAAGCCATCGAAATCCTCATCGCGCAGAACTCGGATGCGTCCTCGCCATTGGTCTTGATTGCGATCGGGATAGTCTCGCATTTCCACCACCCACAAATCGCCTCGATCATCAAATCGCATGGCGACAGGATCGACAATCTCTGGCTCGCACGCGACCAACGAAACGGTTTGTGAGGCATCGATTTCAAAGAGCTCGAGCGACTCCCTAGCTGGCACAACTGAGTTTGGTCCTTTATGTTCGAAGGGAAGTTTTCGTTCCGTTGTCTCGCTGCGATTGACTTGTGACGAACTCGCTCTCTGTGGCTGATTCTCCGCATGCAGGCCTTGGATGAGAGTTCCCAACGCTGCGACTACCTTTTCCTCGGTGTCGACTTCCAGGCAACTGGTGCGAGCTCGCCACGTCGTGTAGCCACCTACTTCAAATTCGCTCGCAGTTGGCAGATAGCCGGCCAAGTCATTGGCAAGTCCGATATTCATGGTGATCGGGAACGGGCTTCTTGCACGCACCGATAATCCGCTCGCGTTAAACGTTTCGTTTGGAAAGGTTGCGATTCCCAAGTCGCCGATACGAAAAGCCTGAAGCGGCAGTTGCCGCGTATCCGGCCCGCGAGCTAGCAGCACTGCTTCGCGCGCATAGTTTTCCTCCATGTTGCTCGGCAAGCGGTCACCCATGCGCGAAGCGACGTAGGCTTCGGCTTCCTTTGCCTCCTCGGGGCTCGGTTTGCGAATGGTAGCGGTTAGCCACGCGAAATCGCTGTCGATGACGACATCGCGACGGTACTCGATGCGAGGCATGGCCTCGAGAATGCGTGCGGCAACATATTGGCCCACTTCTTTGTAGTTGAACGGTCTAGCAGGACGACTGAAGTCGATGCAATTGGCATCTCCGCTGGTTGCGTTGGCCATCATCCCGACAAAACGATCTGGAGATTCCGGTTGAAGTGCTGCTGCCAACTCATTGGCTACCACACCGAAGTAGTCCGACGACAATGCCGGAGCGCCCGCGTAATGCGTGCAGAACGAAGCGAGCAGAGCTATCGGTCTGCCATCTAAATCTTGCACCGACACAATAGGGATCGTGCGGTCGACTTCGCCTGTTTGACGAATCTTGAACGGATTTTCATGTCCCGGATTCATCGCGGCGATATTGTTGGCGCGGCCTTGGAACAATGGCCCACTTGCATGGCCCGGTTCCATGATCCAGTGGCGACAGTAGATAAACCGATCGGCGTTAGTGACCGTCGCGCCCACTCGGGCAGGAATCATGCGAGAGTGAGCACTGATGATCGATTCGGCGATCCAACCAGGAAGTGCTGCGGCGTAGTCTTCTTGTGCTGGAGTACCATGAGCCCCCATGACGGCAGGGGCGGAATGCGTGTGAGTGGCACTGATCATGATCCGCTCGACGGGAACGCCTGTCTGCTGCTGAACCAGCTCTTTAGCCTTTTGACAGATATCCAAAGGGACTCCCAGGCTATCGACAACGCAGAGGGCGATCGTGGTGCCACGGTTCTCCAGCACCAAAGCTCTCGAGTAGAGCGGATCGACGACCCGTTCACCTTTGCCCGCGACAATACCACCGCTCACCCATACAGGGAACTCGGTAGGATCGATCCGTTGGACGGCAGCCCCGGCTCTCAAGCCCGTTTCGGAGTCCTTGGTTAAGGGCAACTGACCAAACAGTGCTGAATGCGTGGAAGAGACGCAAAGCCATCCTCCCGCAGCCATCACAGCCAGGCCAGTCCTTGACAAGGTGGAGAATCTGAAACGGTAAGGGAGCATTTCCTGGTTCCTGTTGAAAAATGGTTCTGAGGGTGTGTCCAGTTTTTTCAGGGCGTTCCGCGTCCCTTTGCCGAGAACCCGCAGTAATCTCGCGCCAGATCCCCTACGCATGCAAGCAACCTCGCGAGCCCTTCAGGATTATACAGATTCGGAAGATCCACCGGGTTTTGGGGCATCCCCTTCCTCGAATTCCCAATTTTGGCCTTTGCAAAGACCGCCCGATCGGTCAACATATCGGATAGTAAATGAAGTTCCCAAGCCCCACCCGTGGGCAAGTTATCCCTGTTTTTTCGTTGAATCATGAGCCAGCAAATCCTGCAAGCTGTTGAAAGTGCCTACCTCAAGCCGAATGTAGACCAGTTCGGAATCGGCGACACGGTCGATGTGCACACGAAAATTCAGGAAGGGAACAAGGAACGGATCCAGATTTTTAGCGGTACCGTAATCGCTCGCAGCGGGTCGGGCTCCAGGGAAATGTTTGTGGTTCGCCGTATTGTGGCTGGCGAAGGAGTCGAACGAAAGTTCCCTCTCCACTCTCCCAAAATCGAGAAGATTGAAGTCAAGCGACGCTCGGTCGTTCGCCGTGCCAAACTGTACTTCCTCCGCGAACGAACCGGCAAGGGTGTACGTCTCCGCGAACGTCGCGTCTAAGCGAGCATTCGTCGCTAAAGCTTATTGGAACAACGGTCCTATCTCTGCCCGTGAGTCCGACTTCTCGTCTCCCGTACGATGGACTTCCTAGCCGATCGTACGCGCAATCCACTCTGGCATAAATGAATGGCCAAAAGTGAAGGCTTAACACAGGTCCATCTTTTGCCATCCGGTTTTCGACCGAGGCTCTTCGATGCATGCGCTAGAGAGCAAGCCAGAAAATGCGATCCATGGGGCTTCTCTTGTAATCGCTAG
>JBILVV010000228.1:0-7616 GCA_044370255.1 Pirellula sp. | reverse complement strand
CAATAGCATTCTCGGCTACCTTTAATTGCTGTTGACGAATGACTACCTGCACATGAGCTTCCGCAACCTCTTGTGCGACTTGGTCCATGATCCGGAGTTTCGTGAACGTAGCCTGTTGTATCTGAGAATTACGCAGGCGTCTTGCAGCCCCTTCAGCTAGCCCCATGTTGCGAGTCTCCCAGACCATTCGAGCATCGACATCGTATCGACCGCTGAAACTATCGGGGGTACCGCTCAAACCGCCGCCGAAACGAGTCGTGCTGAAGCCGAGCAAAACGCTTGGTACGAAAGGGGCAACCTTCTCTCGTTTGTAGGCTTCAACGGCGGCTGCAACCAACGCTTGCGATTCCTTGAGTTCCGGACGCATTGCTAGACCAGTTGCAACCAGTGAAGCTTCATCAGATTCCTCATAGACCAGTTCCACAGGAATCAACATGCTATCCTGAGGCACCAAGGCGGAGCTCATCGGAATACTGAGTGCTCGAGCCAGTCGGGTGGATGCGACCAGCTTTCGTTCCTGTGCCCCCAACTCTCTTGTACTTATCAGCGATAGTTCGGCGGCTGTTCGATCAGCATCCGACAACAGGCCTTCGCCGACCTCAGCAAAGTTGCGTGTCAGTTCGGCGAGTTCGCGGGTGCGCTGTGCTGCTTCGGAGATGACTTGCTGATCTTGGCAAGCTTCCAACAGATCGATGTATGCCAAGGCCGCAGTCAGGAGTTGTTGATTGAGTGCTGCCGCTGCGGCATGCCCGCGAGCCCACGCGGTCTTCTCAGCTTCTTTGGGTAGGAAGATTGCATCGGCGAGATGAAATCGCGCGGCGATCCCAGGTTGAGGTGGGCCACCTGCCGCAATGGAGCCAGGGCCAAGTCCATAATCCATCGAGTTCAAATTCACATCGACGATCGAACCATCCACAGCTTGATAGTTTCCATCATGGCGACGATAAGAGAAGCCGGACTGAATCGTTGGCAGCCACATGACCTGAGCCCGCTCCAGTTGCGCATAGGCTTCTTGCACGCGCCAACGTGCGAAACCGACAACCGGATGCTGCCCTCCGACCATTGCCAAGGCCGTCGGCAAATTGATAGGTATCTCAGCAGCAGTCGGCGAATGCTCGCCGTTGCTTTTGTCACTCTCCACCAGCGTTTCCAGGCTCGTATCCATCGTTGTTTCGAACGAGCAAGGAGCAATTGGTACCGATGGCACAATTGGGATGGCTGGCTCAACGAACGCCTCGCGATCACGATTTGTCTCGAGTGCATCTGTTTTGCTCAACCGGGTTACTGACGATGATGACGCGCAGCCACCGCAGGCCAATAACCACAGCAGTATCCCTGCCCGGGTCGCAACGTTCCAGTTCATGGCCCAGTTCATGGCATTGAAATTCCTCGAAGCACAAAACGATCCGGTCGGCCGATTGTGATACTTTTATGGAATCTGTTTCGGCCAACGAAAAAACGGACAATACAGTCTGTAACGATCGAATCGTAACTTCATCGTTTTCGTCGGTTGGGAGAACGGAATGAAGCAACTAGAATAGAAAAACGGTTCTGAGAGACTTTGCGGACTGGCGAAAGAGAAGCGAGTCGGAAAACTGGGAAGGGTCATAAAATAGCTAACGAGTCGCGCTGGAAGAACTCCCTATGAACCTTATCCTTTCAGCGATGCGCCGACCAGCGACGGTGTTGGTGCTCGTAGTCAGCCTCGCCTTAGGTTGCTTTCTCGCTGTGGGCCCCGCGCTATTCCAGCATTGGAGATGGCCGTATCCAAGCGGACTGCCCAAGGGGATGGAGGTCGATATCTTCCCCAAACTCAATCTGCCTGTGATCTATGTCTGTCAGCCCTATGGCGGGATGGACCCGGCGCAGATGGAAGGGTTTCTGACCAACTACTACGAATACCACTTTCTCTACATCAGCGGTATACACCATGTAGAGTCTCGAAACGTCCAAGGGACAGCTCTCATGAAGCTGTACTTTCACCCCGAGACCAACATGGCTCAGGCCATGGCCGAGACGATCAACTACGTCAATCGTTCCCAAGCATTCATGCCGCCGGGGACCGTATCGCCATTCGTAATGCGGTTCGATACAGGTTCCGTACCTGTCGGATACCTGGTCCTCTCGAGCGACACGCGGAGTATCTCGGAGATCCAAGACCTCGCACTGTTTCGCGTGCGCCCGATGTTCTCCAGTCTGCCTGGAGTATCTGCACCTCCGCCCTTCGGTGGCAGCGCCCGTTCCATCGTCATCACGGTGGATCCCAAAAAACTTCAGTCCTATAGTATGTCTCCCGACGAAGTGATTTTGTCTCTGACCAAGGGAAATACTCTTAGCCCTTCTGGGAATATTCCGATCGGTGACACGTACCCCATCGTGCCCATCAATTCGGTCGTCAAGGATCCGCAGCAACTCGGTTCCATCCCGATTCGGCTCGGCAGTGATTCTGTATTCCTGCGCGATGTCGGTACTGTTCAGGACTCAGCCGATGCACCAGCGGGATACGCATTGGTCAATGGACGCCGAGCAGTGTACATCTTGGCGACCAAGCGAGCCGAAGCCTCGACGCTGAGCGTTATCAATAATATCAAGGACGCTCTACCCAAGATGAAAGAGGCACTCGGCTCCGATGGCGAAGGGATCGATGTCCGTTTCGAATTCGATCAGTCACCTTATGTGACCCGGGCCGTCAGCGGTGTCGTGAGCGAAGGTGTGTTGGGAGCCTTGCTCGTAGGACTTATGATCCTTGTGTTCCTTCGCGATTGGCGGAGTTCGCTGATCGTCGTGCTGAATATCCCACTCGCACTCTTCGGTGCGGTACTGGCTCTGTGGTTGACCGGGCAAACCATCAACGTAATGACACTCGGCGGGTTGGCGTTGGCCATCGGGATTCTCGTCGATGAGGCTACTGTTTCCATGGAGAACATTCATTCCAAAATTCAGCAAGGAATTCCGTTAGCGCGGGCGGTGCGAGACGGTTCGCTCGAGACCGTGATTCCGCGACTTCTCGCTATGCTTTGCATACTCGCTGTTTTCGTTTCCTCATTTTTTATGCAGGGGGCGGCTCGTGCCCTCTTTGTGCCATTGTCGCTCGCCGTTGGCTTTGCAATGATCGCTTCGTACTTTCTCTCCAGCACGTTTGTGCCTGTTATGTCGGTATGGTTACTCAAGAGCCACACCGCGCACGATTCAGCGCAAACCACTTTTTTTGATCGATTCCGCAGCGCCTATGAACGAATAACCGCTGGCCTGATCCGCCATCGCTGGATCATTGCTTCCATGTACATAGTCGTCTGTTTGGGGTTGATTGCTTGGCTTGCGCCATACTTGGGTCGAGGTATATTCCCCGTTGTCGATTCGGGCCAATTCCGGCTTCGAATGCGAGCTCCCGATGGTACGCACATCGAGAAGTCGGAGTCTCTTGCCAAACAGGCTCTGCAGGTACTGAGCGATGAATTGGGTCGCGAGAATATTGAGTTGACACTGGGTTACGTTGGGATGATTCACTCGAACTTTCCAGTCAACGCCGTTTATCAATGGTCTCGAGGACCGGAAGAAGCGATTCTCTATGTTCGCTTCCGTGACACATTGAACATACCTGACGAAAAACTGAAGGAGCGAGTGCGCCAAAGATTGGCGACGTATATGCCAGACGTACGATTTTCGTTCGAACCCTCGGATATTGTGAACGAAGTGATGAGTTTCGGATCGCCTACCCCGATTGAAGTTGTGGTGAGCGGTTCGGACTTCGCGAAGAGTCGTGAGTTCGCGGATAAACTGCGTAGAGAATTGGCCAATGTTCCCTCGCTGCGCGACATCCAACTCGGTCAGTCCATGGACTATCCGACCGTTCAGGTGAATGTCGACCGAGAGAAAGCGGGATTGGCTGGCCTCACACCCACGGATGTCTCGCGTGCCCTGGTGACTGCAACGTCATCCAGTCGATTTGTAGTACCCAATTACTGGGCCGACCCCAAGAGTGGCATCGCCTATCAAGTTCAGATCGAGATTCCTCGGCCAGTAGTTCGCTCACCCTACGAGATGGAAACGGTTGGATCGATCGAGCAGCTGGGCCGTATCCCGCTGCGCAAAACCGAAAACGGTCCGGTCCTGGTGCGCGATGTTGCTGCCATCGAACGAGGCACGATGCCCGGGCAATACGATCGCTACAACATGAAACGCCAAGTAACGCTCACCGCGAATATCTCGGGAACGGACCTTGGTTCTGTTGCCACACAAGTCCGCGAAGCGATTAAGAAAGCTGGCGCTCCACCCACGGGCACGTCCGTCGAATTGCGAGGGCAGATTCCACCGATGCAGGAGATGGAATCGGGGTTGACCATCGGTCTATTGTTGGCCGTGGTCGCGGTCTTCTTGTTGCTCACCGCTAACTTCCAATCGTTGCGACTCGCACTCGCTTGTGTTTCGACCATTCCGGCCGTTGTCGCTGGAGTAGTGGTCGTGCTTTATCTCACGAATACAACCATCAACATTCAGTCCTTTATCGGGACCATCATGGCGGTGGGGGTAGCGATGGCAAACGCGATTCTCTTGGTGACCTTTGCCCGAAATCGGCAAAGGGAGATGAAGGATCCGAAGATCGCTGCTGTCATCGGTGCGGGAAGCCGCATGCGAGCGATCCTGATGACCAGTGCCGCGATGATCGCAGGGATGATGCCGATGGCTCTCGCTTTCGGCGAAGCAGGCCAACAAAATGCACCGCTTGGGCGAGCCGTCCTGGGCGGCCTCGTCGCTGCAACGATCGCCACCCTGTTCTTCCTGCCGACCTTCTTTGTATTGCTGCAGTCTGGGGTCGTGGGCAAGTCTGCGTCGATGGACCCTGATGATCCGGAGAGTCGTTACTTTGCAACCTAACACACCCAACGCAATCGCTTTCGCGTCCTGTACTCTTGTCCTCTTGATCTCGATCGCAGGATGCAAAACCGAGAAGAAAGGAGAGTTGCAAGCCGTAGACTCTCCTTCCGCTCGTGCCCCCATCGATCGGGTCACCGCGGGGAAGCCAGTGAAGAAAACATTGCGACTGTTCACGGAACAGCCAGCGCGCGTCGAGGCCTTTGAGCAAACATCGATTCAATCGAAGATTTCCGGTTACATCGAATCGGTTCATTGCGATATCGGCGATCAAGTCACCCAAGGGCAAGTTCTGATTCGGATTCGCGCTCCGGAATACGAAGATCAGCGGCAGCAAAAAGTGGCGATCGTCGGGCAGGCTGATGCCGAGATCAAACAAGCAAAGGCAGCCCTTCATGCCGCTCAGGCTGCAGCGAACTCCTCCAAGGCATTGGTCGCACAGGCTCAAGCCAGTATTGCTCGCGCCCAGGCCGAGTACTCGCGCTGGGACTCAGAGAACCAACGGATGCAACAACTGGTTACGCGAGGATCGGTTACCAGTAAACTCGCCGAGGAGACAGCCAGCCAATTCCAAGCCGCCGAAGCAGTGCGACAAGAAGCACTGGCCAGCGTCGAATCTGCTAAAGCTCGACAGCAACAGGCCGAAGCGGGCGTTGCGACCGCAGAAGCAGATGTGGATGCAGCGAAAGCGAAACTGCAAGTCGCTCAGGCTGAGCTAAAGCAGGCACAGACGATGCTGACCTACACGGAATTGGCAAGTCCCTTCAATGGCCATGTAACAAGTCGCAAGGGCGATGCCGGTCACTACGTCCATCCCGCAGGCACGGACAAGGGAGAGCCATTGTTGACGATTTCTAACCTTTCCAAGGTGCGAGTATTCGTCAACGTACCCGAGAGCGAGGCTCCATGGGTAGATGGGGGATTTCTCGACGCCTCCAAGGGAGATACGGCGACTATCCAGATCAATGCCTCTCCTGGTCGAACGATCGAAGGACGAGTCACTCGCTCCAGCCTACAAATCGATCCTCAGAGTCGATCGCTGACCGCCGAGATCGATATCGATAACAGCGACCTGAAGTTGCTTCCGGGTACCTTCGCGACCGCGAAGGTCTTGCTTGAGGAGCGTGCCGATGTGATGACATTACCGACTGCGGCTATCGTTAAAAACGCAGGTCAAACCCTCTGCTGTGTTGTCGTCGATGGAAAGATTGAGCACCGTCCCATCGATTTAGGTTTACGTGTAGGAGACGATGTGCAGATCTCTTCGGGATTGCATGGTGATGAGATCGTCGTCCTGGCCCGCGCCGGTTCGCTTCAACCCGGGCAGCCAGTTGAGGTATTAGTCAAGAAGTAGAGGGAAGACGTCGCAAGCGACGTGACTGCATCCCTCACTTACGTGTCGGGTTGTGATGTTGGATGCTCGTTATTGAGCGCTTGCGTCACGCAAGCAGTAGAGGCTCGTCCGCGTGCGAACGTACAGGTCGCGGCCGATGACTACTGGCGATGCGAGGCAACCTGCGTCGAGCGTGTTTTCTGCCAGTACGTTGCCATCGGAGTCTACGACATGACCCTTGCCATGCTCATCAAAACAGTACAAGCGATGATTAGCGACTACCGGAGAGCTACTAAAGTCTCCGCCGAGCCGTTTCTGCCACAGCACTTCGCCGGTGGCTGGATCGAGGGCTGTAACAACACCGCGATCTTCGACAGTGCACAGCTTGCCATCCAATAACACTGGCGAAGGTTTGCAACCGATCGCGCGTGTGGCCTGCCATCGCACATGGGAATCGGTCAAGTCGCCGCGCCCGCTCGGGTCGATCGCCAACATCTTGGCCTTGCTGAACCCGGAACTCATCAGCACATGTTTGCCGTCGAAAAGTGGTCGTCCCGCGTTGGAATGTTCTTCATACCGCACTCGCCATAATTCCTTGCCTGTTGTTGGTTCGTAGGCGATGACTGCCTTGGCTGCGGGACTAACGAGTTGCAGTTGCCCATCCACTTGAATCACGTGCGATGTGCCATAGGATTTTTTCCAGTCGCCGTCATTGGTCCCGTATTCGATGTTTCGGTTGACTTTCCACTCGGTTTCGCCGGTGTATTTATTCAGCGCTACCAAGTATTGGTAGTCGAAGCCATCCATACTGAAGATCATGAGATCGCGGAACAGAATGGGGCTGGCACCTGCTCCTCGATAATGATTGCAGGGCAGATCGCGACGTTCCCAAAGTGTTTTGCCATCCTTTGCATCGAGTGCTGCGGTTCCGTAAGCTCCAAAGGATACATAGACCCGTTCCGAATCGCAGATCGGCGTTGGCGAAGCATAGGAATTGAACTCGTGATAGTCCTTTTGTGTCGTTTCGTTTTTAAACACCACGCGATCGATCTCGATCTTTCCAGTGTTTCGGTTGACAGCCAATACCGACATGGACAATCCATCGGTCGTTGCATTGGTCAACCAGATACGATCTCCCCAGACGATGGGGGAGGACCATGCCTTGCCCGCGATATCGGTTCGCCATTTTACATTTTCCGATTCGCTCCACTTCACAGGTGGGTTGGTAGATTGTGCAGCGATACCGTCTCCGCGCGGCCCGCGATATTGAGGCCAGAAGCCTTCACCTGCTCGATCCACTTCTTCGGGTGCCCAAGCCCATTCAACAGTTCGAGGATCAGAGTCCACATCTTGCGAGTAAACCGTAGCGTATCCCGAGAGAAGCGAGAGCCAAACAAGCGAGAGATGTATA
>JBILVV010000227.1:0-7630 GCA_044370255.1 Pirellula sp. | reverse complement strand
CAACTCCTCGATGAGATCGCAGAATTCGATCGGAGTATTGGGGGCCAGTTCGCGCAGGGGCGTGAACGTGCCGTATCGAACATTGAATAAGACCTCTGGCACATTGCTGCCGCTGAACGGTGTGCAACCGGCAAGTGCGGTGTAGAGGATCGCTCCCAGTGCGTATAGATCGCTTCGGAGAGTGACCGGTTTGCCCTCGGCCTGTTCAGGAGACATAAAATCCGCAGTCCCCAAGACTGATCCAGGAACCGTCTCCTCAGAAGCGCCGAAGAGTTTTGCAATGCCAAAGTCGGTCAGCTTGATGTGACCTTCGGCGTTGACCATCAGATTCGCGGGCTTCAAGTCGCGGTGAATAATACCGAAGTCATGAGCATGCTTGAGGGCACTTCCGATTTCTATTCCCCAATCGAGAACTCTCTCCCATGAAAACCTTTTTTCGCGGCGCAACATTTGATGCAGGTTCTCGCCATCGACATACTCCATTGAGTAGAAGAGTAAACCCTTCTCTTCGCCGAAACCGATCAGTTGCACGATGTTGGGATGCTTGAGTCGCAACAGTGTCTGGATCTCGGCATCAAACCGTCGGCGAAAGCGAGCGTGCTGAGCGATGGCGGCTGAGATGACCTTGATCGCCACCGTGTCTTTCGATTTGGCATGGACACCCTTGTAGACCGTTCCCATACCACCCTGTCCCAGGATGTCGACGATCGTATAGGGTCCAATAGTTTCAAAATCGTACGGCACCGAGAACTCGCACTATCAGAAGTTAGCGAAGCGAAGTCCTAATTGTAGCCGAGCAACCCGATTATTTGAGTGTCCACTGAGTGTGGACGCGACGATTCCCAAATTGCCGATGCCAGTGCATCGACGATTTCGCTCCGAACCAACCGTAGGAGTAGGGTTGCACCGGTTTGGCAACGATCAGCGATTTAGCGGGCTGAGGGACGCTTTCGGCCGTCTGCTTCGAGTCCGGTTGTTTCAGGATTCGGTATTCATACGACTTGCTCGATGTGTGCGACGTACTCAGTCCTTGCGCCAGTGCAGGCTCGGAGACGATCGTCGCGCCGACAAACAGAATCGCACCGATCGGCAAACAAGTGTGCAGCCGAAGACCAGGTCGGCCATTCTCAAATAACCGGTTTAACGACATTGAATTCAAAAACATCGAATGAGCACCCCGCGGAATCCATGCAGTCCCGACCGCATTGGAATCGTTTTCGGACGGTTCCGGTCGTCTGTTCCCACCCAGGCGAATGATCGAACCGAAAAACCAATAGAATTGAGGAGACACAACGATTAGGCAAGGGAGAACGGCACCCCGAAACCGATAGGGTTGGGCACGCAGGACTTGACGGCCAGCGGTTTGGTTCTACACTCGAATTCGTCCGGGTGAACTACCCGACTCCCACCCTGCGGTCGTGGCGAAATTGGCAGACGCGCTAGCTTGAGGGGCTAGTGGTAGAAATACCTTGGAGGTTCGAGCCCTCTCGACCGCACTCTTTTTTGTTCGTTCAACTTTTTGTTCGTTCGACTTTTTTCTTCCTGCGACCATTCTGGTGGCCTTCTGGCCCCATTCGAGAACCATGCAGCCCAACGGCACGCTCGAAATGGTCAACGTCGCTGCCTACCGATTCCATCCGATCCATCCGGAGGAACTCAGCACGCGGCGCGAGCGACTGAAATCCCTGTGTCGAACGGTGCAAACCAAAGGGACCGTCCTTCTTAGCAGCGAAGGAATCAATCTGTTCCTGGCTGGCTCCCGCGGAGCCGTCGATGCCGTGCTGGCAGAGATTCGCTCCATCCCAGGTATGGACACGCTGCAAGTCAAAGAGAGCTTGACCGACTACCAGCCTTTTCATCGCATGCTGGTCAAGATCAAGCGCGAGATCATTCCTGTGGGGTGCCGTGATATTCAGCCTGTTCATGATGCCACTCCCAAATTGTCCCCGAAGGAACTCAAGGCGTGGCTCGATCAAAACCGCGATATCGCGCTGTTGGATACTCGCAACGACTACGAAGTAGAATTGGGAACCTTTCGCGGTGCGATCGATTTGGACCTCAAGACGTTTCGCGAGTTTCCGGATGCAGCGGCTCAGCTCCCTGAAGAGATCAAGAAGAAGCCGGTGGTCATGTTTTGCACCGGTGGCATCCGCTGTGAGAAGATCGGTCCCTACATGAAGGGCTTGGGATTCGAACAGATCTATCAACTTGATGGAGGTATCCTCAAGTACTTCGAGGAATGCAAACAGTCGCATTACGAGGGTGATTGTTTCGTATTCGATCAACGGGTCGCTCTCGATCCCGCGCTCGCCCCGACCGATATGCGCGAGTGTTATGCGTGCAAGCATCCACTCGTGCCTGACGATTACCGGTCACCCATGTATCGCGAAGGAATCTCATGCCCGTACTGCTACGTTCCTCCCGAATCGCAACGCGCCGATCGCCTGGATTCTCGGCAACAAGTGATTCTGCGAATCGCCGAGCAGCAGCGAGGATGCATTCCCTACACCAATCGCCGATGGATTTCGATTCCTCGGCGTTGTGCCGGTATGCCCCTGATCGAAGCCGTGATGACGATCTACCCGGGCTACACACAGGAGCAATGGAAGCAAGCGATCGAATCCGGTTCGCTTTCAATCCCGGCAACGAAAGAAAAAATTTGGCGAACCGAACATGTAAAAGCCGATCGCATCGTGCGCGAGGGGGAACGTTTTTTGCACGAGATTGAAAACTACACGGAGCCTTCTATCGATCCAAATATCGTTTTGCTCTACGAGGATGAAGCGATTGTGGTTGTCAGCAAGGGGGCGCCGTTGCCTCTGCATCCATCCGGACGATACCAGCAGAACACACTCGAAGCGATCATGCTCGCCGCCTACCATCCCGAAAAATTGCGCCCCGCCCATCGCATCGATGCTATGACAACCGGCCTGGTTGTCTTTACTCGCAAGTACCAATTCGCATCGATACTGCAGCAGCAGTTTGCCGAGGGCACTGTCAAGAAAACCTATTTGGCTTGGGTCGAGGGAAACCCGCATTGGGATGAAATGATCTGCGAGTTGGCGATCGCAAACGAAACTCTTCCCAACGGCGGCCGCGCACTGAATCCATCCGGTCAGAGTGCCAAAACCGAGTTTCGAGTCGTCGAGCGACGTGGCGAGCAGACCCTCATCGAGGTATCGCCATGGACCGGTCGCACTCACCAAATCCGACTCCATCTGGCAGCGCTCGGGCATCCTGTCATCGGTGATCCGTTGTATGAGTCCGGGGGCTCAAGCCGCATGGCGACCGAATGGGAACCAGATCAAACCATGCATCTGCACGCGTGGAAGCTGGAGTTCCGTCATCCTCTCACGCATCAGAGAGTCGCATTTTGTAGCCCACCATCCCGTTGCGATCTGTAGACAACGCAAGTACTCTTTGGAATCAGTTGTCGTGCAACACCTTTCCCCTTCCAGGAATACACCTATGGCTTTGTCATCCCAAGAGCTCCGAGAACTATGCACCACCAAGGAATGGGCGATTATCCTCGCCAGCCAACCGGGAACGGTTGAGAAACTGTCGCAAGCCGATCTGAAGAAACACGCTTCAAACGCGCAGAAACTCGTCTCCAAATGGCAGGATCTTTCGCGATCGCAGGATCGAACCGAAAGCCGCAAGAGCGGGTCTCCGAATCTCGACTCTCGCAGCCATGAGAAGCATCAGGCGTTCAAAGAGGCCTTGGGCACATTCCAAGGGGCTCTCAAATCCGCACCAACCGCACCCGCTGCTGCAGCCGCGGGGAAGCCAACCTCCAAGACCCGCGGTATCGAAGCCCGGTCCCAACGCCGCTCGACGCGCAAGGCACTGAGCAATGTCAAACAATCGCTGAATCGTTCGGCGAAGCCAGCAACCGCTCGGACAGCACCTGTTGCCACCAAAAAGACCGCAACCAAGAAGACCGCAACGAAAAAAGCGGCGGCAAAGACGGCTGCTGCAACCAAGCTTGCCGCTCAGCGCAAGAAACGGGCAGCCGCTCTCGCGCAGGCCGCTTCCTCGAACTCCGTTGCTCCAGCAACCAAGAAGCCCCCCAAGGCGATCAAAGCCAAAGGCTCACCCGCTGCGCAAACGAGTTTGGCTGGCAAGGTCAAGTCGACGCGAACTGCCATCGCAGTCCGCACCAACAAGATCGCCGGCCACGTTTCAGGTAAAGGAAAACGAGCCCAGGGCAAGCGGGACGCACGCGGACGTTAATCTCCACCTGCGAATCATCCGCTTGTAATACTCTTCTCGACGAGTACTTCAGACGAGTGGCCGCGGCAGGAACTACTCCTTATCTGCGGTCACTCCGGGCCATTCATCGGTTCTAAATGGAGTCAACGGGAGACCGGCTCGGCTGTACATGTTGCAGACCGGGTTGTCGGCCCATGCATAACGCACTGAGATGGGTTTCGCAACTTTGGAACTCGAGACGCGAATCTTCCCGCCATCGAGGATCTTGGCTTCCGCTGTATAGAATTTCTTGTCTTCCCCAGCAATCGTGAACCCGACTGGCTCATTGACATCGAAAGGCCGCCAACCGTTGGGGATATGGTTGAAGGTCAACACGATACCCGTTCCGTCGGCACCCTCGCCGTCGACTTGCATGGAAGCATAGCGTGGACTTTGGTACTCGATCGGGATACCGTACTCTTTGGCCAGCGCCCACCGGGCTAATCGACGCCCAACGTCCACCTTGTTCATCGGGTGAATATCTTTTCCTTCGCCGATATCGATGATGACCGCTTGTCCGGTGTTCGGGAGGCGATCCATGGTCATGGTTTGAGCTTCGCGAAGCTCTGCCCAATCGCTATCCCCGGGTTCTGTCTTCTCGGCTTTGAAGTCAGCGAGCTGTACCCAGTAGAACGGAAAATCCCCTTGTCCCCATTCATTGCGCCAGTTCTGAATCATCAGAGGGAATAGGTCGCGATATTGATAGGCTCGGCCCGCGTTAGACTCCCCTTGATACCAAATCGCACCGCGGATCCCGTATCCGATATGGGACTTGAGAACACCGTTATAGATGTTTGCGGGCCGCTGATTGCCACGCATATTGTTGGCCATATTCTTGAAGTCTTTTTCTTCCTGCTCGTTGCGTTCGCCCCGGGTACTCATTTCTAGATAGCGAGCCTCGGTCCCCTTCCATCGATCCATCAACCCCTGAAAGCGAGTATTGCTAGTGAGCACATCCCGGTTGATCCAAGCTTCGCAGGCGGAGCCACCCCAAGCGTTGTTGATCATCCCGATGGGAACGCCGGTTGTTTGATGAAGTTGACGGGCGAAGAAATATCCGACCGCCGAAAAACCTCCCACGGTCTCAGGAGTGCAAACCTGCCATTTGCGATCGTCGTGGGACCAAATCGGCTCCTGCGAACCGGTTTGAGGAAAATTGATCATTCGTATTTTCGGAAAATTAGCTGCGAGCCTTTCCAAGTCGGGATCGTTGGAGGCGTTGATCGTCCACTGCATGTTGGATTGCCCAGAGCAGATCCATACCTCGCCGACCAGAACATCGCTGACTTTCTTTTCCGAGCTGCCAATAACGGTCAGCGTATGAGGACCGCCAACGGCGAGTGATGGCAGTTTCGCTTCCCAGTTTCCTGCAGCATCTGCGGTGGCTGAAAGCTTGTGGTCTCCGATCGAGATCGCGATGGCTTGGCCTGGGTTGTCGCGTCCCCAGACCTTGTTCTCTTGTCCTTGCTGCAGAACCATGCCATCGGAAAAGATGTTCGGGAGCTTGGTTTCCGCCGTTGCTAAGGATGCAACAGCACCGGCCCACAAATTCAAAATTAGAACAATGCGATGCGTCCAAGCCGATTTACAAATCGTCATGAGAGGACCTCTCTAGCTTTCAGATCGGAACGGGAGGAAGGGGAGGAAGGCAAGCTGCCGCCAAAGCAGATGATGCAGGAATAGGGTAATAGTCAAGATTGCCAGTGCAAGAACCTGAGGACGCAAAACCGGATCCTTTGAAAACCCTGTCCATTTTTCGAAAGATAAAAAACTCAATATCAACGGGGTGAGCAACGATGCAGCGAGTCCAACATTGAAAACCACCTGCCAACCCAAAAGCGCGCCGGTCAGCAAAAAGATGACAATACTGTGAACGAACCAAGGGAACGCATAGGATTGCTCATGGGTTGGCGAGTCATCCAAGAGAGCTCCCTCGATCGAGGAATCCACGGAATCCTTCGGTCGCAAAAGTGTAAACCAAAGAAGTGCTGCGAAACCGAGCCCGATCAAAGTGCCTGCGGCAAGTCCTATCATTGAGGTCTGCAGTCGTTCCCAAGGAACTGGAGTCATTCGAGGATAATTTGGTCCCCACGGCTCGATCCATCGGACAGGTGCTACCAGTGGTTGGAATGTAGCGCAAGCGATGTAGATCACCCCGATGACGATCAGCGGCAACGAAGGAAACCGTAGCCGATCCATGTGGGAACCGATCAGCATAACTGCGACGGCGAATAAGCTGGCGTGGATGACGTAAGTCGCGATGAGATCCCATTTTGGATAAAAGACAGTGTAGACAATACCCGAACCGAATCTCCATTCCCGATACGGGAGGTTCATACCATTACCCATGAGTTCGACGACCGCCAGAATCATGAATATCGCACCAACGACCAGTTCCATGATCAAGTAGCGGGGAGCGATCGGGAGATGGCATGACCTGCATCGCCCCCGGAGCGCGACCCAACCAAAAACCGGGGTGTTGTCGAGCAGACTCAGACGCCTATCGCAATAGGGACAATGCGAACCTCGCGATACGATCGTCATTCCTCGAGGGACTCGACTCGCGACGACGTTGATGAAACTGCCGATACTGGCACCGAGGTAAAAACACCAAAAGCAGTAGAGATATTCGCAGGTCCGCATCATGATCCGAATCGACACGGAGATCTCTGGGTCGTCGGGATAAATTTTCCACTTTGTCGTGGCGATCTTGTGCCGGATTTCTAAGAGGGGCCAAACCAGTCCGTAAAGAACCCAGCCCAGGATGAGCAATCCTATCAAGATCAAAATCGGAGCATGTCTACCCCATCGATGACGCCTTCTCTTGCGTTTGCGAACCCGGGATAACTTCGGCGCATCGACTTGTTCAGAAATCTCCTCTCCGTTTGGCCTGGCGGGAGAGAGCGAGGTGATATCATCGCTCAAAATTTGCCTCGCTTGCTCTGGATCTGATCGAGGAGATCTTTGAGCGGATCGCGGGGCGGTTGTTGCGAGGAGGAGTTGGGGAGATCCTTCTGTGGGATGCGTCGAACAGCCCCAGGGTTGTTGGCCTCTACGGCTGCCCCATAGGCATCGATCGCGCCGCTCTCGGGAAGGGTATCGCCGGCGGGAAGGAGGAAGAAGCCGATGCTGCGCGGTTGGTAGTTGATATCTTCAATCACGTTCGGACTCTTGCCGGTGCGGTCGATGGCGATCGATTGAAGGAATTCCTCATAGACACTCATGTCGTAAAGGATACTTGGGGGAACGGGGATTTGATATTCATAGCGATCCCAATTCCCCAACGCATCGGCCATTTCGATGGTTTGCACGATGGTTCCGCCAGCATCTCGCTGGAGGGTTACGGTCTGCGAGCCTGCAGCGGGAATTCGCAACTTGG
>JBILVV010000020.1:0-24820 GCA_044370255.1 Pirellula sp. | reverse complement strand
ACTGGCGATGGTCGTCAACGGAGGAGTGCTCGATTGCGTTGAGCTGATGAGATTCCCAACGGTGAGACTGGTCTGGCTGAGCCTGCCGGAGATCGGAGCGGTGATGCTGCAAAACTCGAGATCGAGTTCTGCTTGCGAGATCGAAGCCTTGGAAGCGTTCAATTCGGCCAACGCGCTGGCTTGTTTCTGCACGGCATCGTCAAGTTCTTGCTGCGCGACGGCGTTAGTGTTGACGAGGCTCCTGTTTCGCTCCAAGAATTGATTGGACAGCTTGAGCTGGGCCTCGGCTTGTTGCAGGCGAGCCCGAGCGGTCTCGAGCGCGTACTGGTAAGGACGATTGTCGATTTCAAACAACGGGTCCCCGGCCTTCACCTCCTGGCCATCGCTAAAATGGATCTTGGTCAAGTATCCTGTGACTCGCGAGCGGATCTCTACGAACTGCGGTGCTTTGGTGCGACCGACGTATTCGTAAAACTCGGTGACTTGACGTTTCACCGGTTGAGCGACTGTCACCTCCGGAGGTGGTGCCGATACCGGTTCGATGTTCTTGGTGGCGCATCCGAAAAGGCTGAGAAGAAATACCGAAACGAGGTACCCTTCGATTCGGTGAAGAGAAAACGCCACGCAACCTTCCATGCGGTTAATCTTCCCAAATATCGGCCACCAAAACGTGGACGTCCGTGATCGTCGTTGAAGAGAGCGTTTCCCCTGCATGCCGTCGGTGTTGGTACACCCCCGAGGAATCGAGAACATAGATATCGATCGACTGTTCTTCAGGATCGACAATCCAATACTCTGGCACGCGGCAACGTTGATACATTTCAAATTTGAGCACCCGATCGTAGGCTGGATTGGATTCGGACAGGATCTCCACACATAAATTCGGAATGCCTCGAATCCGTTTCGGCGTGACGATCCTTCGATTTTCGTTCATGACGACCACGAGATCGGGTTGGACAATGTCGTGATCCGCGAGCTCGACATCGTAGGGAGCGTCAAACACTCGCCCCCGTTTCTTCACTTCGATTTGCGTATAGAGTTGAAATTGCAGGTGCCGGGAAACCGTTTGGTGCTTGGTGGATGGCGAAGGATTCATGTAATGATCTCCATCGATGATTTCGTGGCGTTTTCCATCGTCGGGGAAGTATTGATACTCCCGATACGTGTACTTGTGCGCGGCATTGGTATTCATGAGGAGGATTCCCTGGAGATGCTTTCTCGCCGATTCGCATTATAACCGAAAAAGATGTTTTGGTTACCGGCCGAGTTCCCTGGCCAGGACCAAAAGGAGTTGTTCTAGTTCCTGGTAGTAGGCATCGACATCCATTTCGCTTTTTCGTTTGCGCAGCTCTTCGATATTCTGTTCGATCTCTGCGATGCGTTCCTCGACTTCTCGATCCAATCCCTTGCCGTTGGCTTGCTTGAGAAATCGGCGTCTCGCCAAGTCGCCATCGAGTTTCGCGCCTTCTGCGGGCGATTTGATCGCTCGCAACCCGCGATAGAAGGCGGCTGGGGTTCCGCGACCATCCCCGTTGTCGTCGATGAGCGCTTGCTCGGTCGCGAGGAGCCCTTGTTCTGCGTAATATTTTTCTACGCGCCGACTAGCGGCGAGAAACAATTCCAAAACGGACAGGGAGCGATCGTGATCAAGGTCGGATGCGGCGTCGCTTAGGCTCTGCGATAGGAAATCGCCGAATCGTGAATAATTTTCCTCGGACCCGCTTTTGGTGGCGGTGATCACGACTCGGTCCGGACCCGCGATCGTTTGGAGGAAGGGTGCGCTGGAGGCGGCACAGAAGATGACGACCCATTTGCCCGGTTTGCCGTTCAAAGATTTACCCAATTCCTCGGCAGACAGATCGGGTCCCTTCAAATTGAATCGAGTCGTTTTCGCATCGTGCGTGCCATGCCCAATGAAGATCAGCCAATGCTCACGTACGCTCGGATCGGCCCTCGAGATCCATTGCATGATCGCGTCTCGATGCGCTAGCGTGTCACCCGTTTGCGCATCGTCCGTTCCATCGATCATCGTAAAGTCAAAATCGCTCGCCGCTTGTTGCCAACGAGAGCCCCAGGTTCTGAACGCTTCGCCATATTGCGACTCTCCCGCGGCTCCGAGCACCACACACATGCGTCGATCGCGAGGCGCTTCTTGGGCCAGAAGTATACTCGTCGTCCATGTTTGGACCAGCAAACAAGCGAGCAGCACCTTACGCCAATCCATAGCATCTCCTTATCCACCACTCGAGCATCAGCGCGCCGATGGCTAATCCGATCACCCACGGAGCGTGCCACAATGGATAAATCCGGATCTCTTTGATCGGGACGCGATCGGTCGGTATCCAATTGGCCAGCGACTGCAGTTGCGATGGCGAAAGAACACTCCCGCCACTGGTCTCTGCCAAACGCTGCAGTTTGTCTTCATCGATTCCGAGTCGAGCCATTTCCGTTGCTTCGGGTTCGTACACCCATCCTGCGGTTGCGGTCCCCATTGCGGAACCGTCTGGCCCGGCGACCGTTGCGGTAGCCATGTAGACTCCGGAATCGCTCATGACCGCCTCGGTTTCATAGTCGCCAGCGGTTTGCGATGAAGGCTGAGCAACAGCGTCCACCTTTCGTCCATCCGGATACTGAAAGGCAACTTGAACCTGGGCATTATCGACCGACTGAAAATCAGGACCAGCCACATGCACGGTGATTCGGGCAAGTCGTGGGTTATCGTCCGAGATCGATGGATCGATCGAGATCGGTTTGGGAACGTCAGCGATAGCTGAACGTACCATTTGCCTCCACGCTTGGTAGACGGGGCTTCGATCTTCCCCTTCATACTTGAGTCCCCATCGCCAAAAATCGCCGAGCATGAAGGCTGCGGATTTGCCTCGTCCAAAGCGCTGCGAGATATAAACAGGAATCCGTTCCCCTTCCCCTACCTCTCCTTCGATCCAGATCGATGCCCCTGGCTTGAGCCGACTGGTGCGGTTGAAGACTTGAAACTCAGGCATCGCTTCCAATCGTTTACGTTCGGCAGTCTCGTTATCCGCTAACCTCATGGGAGGTTGCAACCACCCCTCGCGCGTCAATTGAAACCGCAACTTTTCCGGCGACTCCTGAAACAATTCCGGAACGCTCGTTGAAACTGGCGAAGAGTCTCCGTAGAGGGGGAGAATCTGGCCCAACACCGAGTCCCGAAACTCCGTCCCTCGCATGCTCTCTTGGCCACCGAGTGCAAGCAACGCACCACCGCGAACCGCGACGAATTGGCGGATCAATTGCTGCTGGTTGAGCGTTAGGAACTGATGCTCCAAATCATCGATAATCAACGCAGAATATTCGAATAACTCCTCGGCATCTTTTGGAAATCCTTTTTGCAATTCCCCAGAGTTGCGAACTCCCAGTCGTGCATAAACCGGCTCGTCGTATTGTTGCTTCTCATCGTCGGAGACATCTTCAAAGCCGGAGAACAGAGGGTTCGTCGAATCCATTTTGGAGTTTCGGAAACTGAATTTCATTTCACGATTGGCGATACGGATCAATGAGGTCAGGGATAACTCCGCATCTTCATCGAGTGCGCGGCGAAGAAACTTGTATTCCCAATTCGGTCGACCCGCCAAATACAAGATCCGATAGGGGCCCATGCCTCGATCGACGACTTGATAGCGTCGATTGTTGCTCTGGGTGATTTCCGGTTTCGAGTCGAGGGAGTTCGGGTCGGATGGTTTAACAACCAGTTCGTAGGCTGTTACGCCACTCTGCTCTGGACGAAATCGAAACTCGACTTTCGCCGTGGGCCGATCGGCGGACAATGGTACCTTCTTGCTGTCGATTGTTTTGCCAGCGGTATCCTTGAGTTCTACCTCTGCTTCCTCACCGGAGAAACCAACGTGGGAGACCTCCGCGGTCATCGTCACTGGTGCGGTTTCGAATTCCGATTGTAGGACCGAGACCGAGTCGATCTTCAGATCGCGCAGCGTGCGAAGTGCGCCGATACGTACTGGGAAGATAGGTATCTGTCCACCCGTTTCTCGCACAAGCTGTCGTTTCATCGCATCGGCGGGATCGGTCGATCGCCCATCGGTCACGAGAATGATCCCCGCTACCGGTTGATCGCGATAACGTGTTGCAAGATTTTTGAGAGACCGGTCCAGCGAGGAACTGCTCCCTTCACCCGTCCATGAAGTGAGAGAGTCGGTTGGAATAACTTCACTATCGAAGAGATACTTCCGGACGCGATAGGTTTCCGTTGCATTCACAAGCCAAGATGCGTCATCGGCGATTAAGGATCGAAACGCTTCTTCATCGCTGTTGCTCACCAAGGCTTTCATCGAGTTGCTGTTATCGACCGCTACCAACAGCGAGTTGGCTTGAGGCTTGGGCTGCTCCCTACTGGCCATCGGTTCCAGCCAGGCAAAAAGAAGCAAACCGATACCCAACGAACGAAGCAGCAGCGCGAGGCAACGCATCTGCAGTGGCATGGCGCTCTTGCGGTACGACAGCAGGGACAGGATCAGCAGAATTGCGCCGAATCCCCAAGCCCACGGCAACCAAGCCTGCCGCGCGAATACCAAATCCGCCAACAACATCATGGCGTGGAACTCTCGGACCCGAGGCGCTCAAAGTAACTGTCGAGCGCCTTTTGGAATTGGCGAGGAACCGGATCGCGATCGAGTGGGACGATCTGATTTTTTTCTGCTGTTTTGCGAAGCAGTTCCTGTGCGATTCGGCCTCGCAATTGATCCATCGGTTGCGTGATCAATCGTTCGACCAACGGCCACTGAGGCTCCTTGGAATGCCGCTTGTACTCGATCCTCATTTCCCGAGCCGCCTCGCGGATGCGAGCCGCCTCGGCCTTGAGTTCCGGATCGCGAACCAATTCCTCAACCTCTCGAATCGAATCATTCCATTCTTGATACTCCTCGCCGAGCAGAGGCCCCATCTGGAGTTCCATATTCCATGGTCCAAGGGAGCGGCCGGTCTCGGCCCGCTGCTGGTTGCCCCACTGCTGTCCTTCACGCTGCTGGCCTTCACGTTGCTGACCGTCGCGTTGTTGGCCGTCGCGTTGCTGGCCTTCACGTTGTTGACCTTCGCGTTGTTGGCCTTCTTGTTGCTGGCCGCCAGGCCGCTCTGATTCGGCTTGTTCGGAATCGGAACCCCGGGGATTGGAACCCTGGGGATCGGATGATTCGTTTTCGGGTTGCAGAGCCTCTCGGGCGCGATCGAGTTCTCGCAGGGCTCGGTTGAGGGACTGTTGCTCGCTGCCGAGTACGCTTTCGGAAGATTGCTCGATTTGCTCTCGGAGACGGCGGATTCCCTGGCCAGCTTGGTCTGCGAGTGTTCGAGCGGGTTCGTCCAAACCTCGTTCGAGCAACTGCGATGTTTTTTCCAAGCGTTCGCCGAGTTGTTCGCGTTGGGCTTGTCGATAAGTCTCGTAAAGTTCCTCGGCGAGCACTGGCTCGCTCGTCTCCGATTCGGTGACTGTTTCCTTCACGTTCTCAAGAAGTTCTTCGAGTGCCTGACGCTGTTGTTGCCAATCCTTGGCGAGCGAGTCATCCGCTTCGGCTGAGGCTTCGGGTCTGAGGACGGAGTTTTGATTCGGTGGGTTTGTGTCATCTTCGGGACGAGGTGTTGCATCGTCAGCGGGGCGACCCGGCATGCGTTGTTCCAATTGTTGTTGCCGTCGCTCCAGAGAGTCGGCCTGTTCGAGTAGTTCACGCATATTCTCTTGCAAGCCGGATGCAGACTGCTGGCGCAGGGACTCCCGTGTCTGTTCCATCATCTGTTGTGCTCTCGCTCCGGACGCGAGTGCGGACGATGGTTGCTGCTGCTCGATGGCTTCGGAAGATTCCCGCAATTGTTCTCGCGCTTGTTCCATTTGTTCTCGCGATTCCTGCATGCTTTGCTGATTGCTCTCGCGACTCATACGGTCAAGCAACTCATCGGTGTCCTGCAGCAACTCCTGCTGGCTATCTCGCAGACGTTTGAGTTGCTCCTCGATCTCTTTCTTTGCCTCTTCGGTTTTGGCTTCTTGAAGGGCTAGGTCCAACTCGCGCAATTGTTCGTTGAGATCTTGCTGGCGGCGGGCGAGTTCGTCGAGGCGATTCATCACCTGACGCATCTCGCGCTGTGCGGCATCCTCGTTGGTTTCCGGACGGCTTTCAGTCTCATAGCGATTCTCGTCGTTCTCCAGTTTCAATTGCTCGATCTGCTGCTGTCGAGAACGCTGACTCTGCGATTGCGATTGGCTCGAAGATTGCGATTGCTGAGACTGATTGACCTCGAACTCCCGTGCGCGGAGTTTCAAGAGACCCTCATAGGCGGTACGCTCCTGCTGCATCGCTTGTCTGAGTGAATCCGATGCCGAATCCTGTTTCGCCTGATTGAGTTTCTCGACCGCATCGTCCATCGACTGCTGGATTTGCTGAAGAATGCCTTGAGAATCCTCACTTTGGATCGCTTGCGAGAGAGCATCCGTCTGGGATCGCGCTTGTTGTTGCGATTCGAGCAATACGTCGACCGAGGTTCGTCGCTCCTCATTCGATTTGACGTTGAATTCGCGAATCGTATTCCAGGTGCCTGTGATGATTTTCTTCTGAAGCTCGCCAAGTTCTTCAGCCATCCCCGAGGCTTGTGACCCCTGGCTTTGTTGAGATTGTTGCTGATTCGATGATGCATTATCCCCTTGGCGGAACAACTCCTCAAAAGGTCTGACCTCCGCGAAGAATATGTCGCCGTCCGTTCGGCGCGGGTTTCCGTCGTTGTCGAGATCCTCCATCCAGAAATAATAAGAGAGCAACTGATCGCTCTGCGCTGTGAGCTCCTCCAATGCGAGTGAGTAAGAGACCTCTTCCTTGAGAGCCATGGAAGACAATTCCGGTGCATCGAGAAGCACGATCTCGCGAGGTTCTTGGCCAGAGAGCGAGTAGGTCAATCCCCCTTTGCGGATACCAAAGTCGTCTGTCAACGTTGCGGTAAGATCGATCTCTTGAATGGGAGATACTCGCTGATCTGCGGGCCGTCCCAATTGAATCGCTGAGGGCTTGTTCTGAAGGACGCGAGCGGACAGTTGCTCCTCAATCTTCGCACGGCGTCCATCGCGATCTATCAAGCGAACCTTCCACTTCTTCGATTTCTTCATCGTGAAAGTCGCTCGATAGATGCTGCTGTTCTCAGACTCGGCTACCAATGGGGTTGCGATATCATCTTCGTCGACGAGTTCGGCGATATCGATAGGTTTGTTGAGAGTGCAGATCCAAGTCAATTTGGTCTCGTCAGGGACGGTGACACGGCGTGTATCCTCGATCCGTTTTTCCGGTTGGCGAGCGTACGATGGAGGCTCGATCAGTGCATCGCATCGGACCAAGGCGGGATATTCAAAGACGGTCGCACGGTAGGTGGGACTCGATTGCCCACTCACTGCGACACGGTATTGAAAGGAATCCTCAACGCGACGTACCGCTGCTCCAAAGATCGAATCACCCAGAGAGCCTGCCATCGCCAACATTTCGCGAGCATCCGGTTTCTCGAGGATCAGTTTCGCATCGAGATCGATCCGTTCGGATCGTTGTTGCTCAAATCGCAGGGTCACAAATAAATCGCTACCTCGCTCCACTTCGATATCGCCTGGCTCTACTTGCCAACGATCGGATGGACCGAAGATCGCATCCGCTGCACCACTTGGAAGCAGTTTGCCCAAGGAGGGATTCCAACCCATGGATACCAGCATCGCTAAACACAAAAAAGCAAGCCACTGAAGCATCCATGCTCCCCAAAATTGGAAGGGCGAAAGAGCCTGCTTCCAATCGTGTGATCGGGCGTGTCGGATCACATCCTGTGCCAAGCGACGACGGAAATAGGGGGAGCTATCTGTCGAAGTATTGGCACTGGTCAGCAATCGTTGTTCGAGCGTAGGAAATGCCCGTTCGACATGAGATGCCATCGCACGAAGATCCCGATGTGACCAGCGCGAGTACAACCACGAAACCACGAAACCCGCAAACACGATACCTAGCGGAGTCGCCCATGACCTCCACGAAAGATCCTCAAGCGCGGGGATTGAAATCCATCCGGCTCCAATCGCAAGTGCGAGCGCTAGCCAAAGGAGACTCAAACACCACGCCCAACGCCGGCTGCGGAAACGCTGTGCAACTCTCGCCAGGAAATACTCGATTTGAGGGTCCATGTTCCTACTCCTTGGCCAAACTCAGCGAGGGCGCAGTGGCAGATCTACTCCAGCATAACAACGATTCCAAGCCCACTGCTATGAGGCAGGCAGAGACGAGCCACCACCACCATGCCTGACGAGCTTCCAACTCTGCGGCAACCAACACTCGCTCCCGTTGGTTTGTGATTTGTTCGGAGGGTTGATCCGATGCCAGTGGGACTCCATAGCGGGTCAATTCGGAGGGATCCAACGGATCGGTCAAACTCTCGCGGGGATCGATATTGGCCGCAACCTTCCTGGATTCATCGGAATCCTGTGGATCGCTGTAGATGCCGGGTTTGGGGGCGCGATCGCTTCCGGCGATCCATTCCCTGCGTGCCCCCGTATCCGGTTGGGCCTGGGCGTAAAATCCGGCGATCAACGGCACAAACTTGCTCGACAATGCCAACTGGCTCTCCACAGGCTGCCAACCGAAGGTCATGACGGAAAACTTCCCCTTTTGTGCATCTCGTTCCAAGATAGCAGGATGTTTTTCGCTGAACCATGCCAAGACTCGCCAGTCGGACAACTCCCAACCTTCAATCACTCGATGCCGCCAAAAACGAACCTTTGAAAAATCGTTGAATTGCGAATTCGCAAGGGGTGCGAGGATTGGGTGCCCGAACTCAAGCCGCTGCAGAAAATCGAACTCTCGCACCTTGCGTTCCGAAACTGCGCCGATCTCAACTTCGGTGCATCGACTTGTTAATTTTTGCAACTGATCCCCGAGAGTTCCCCCGTCGCGGTGTGGGGAATTGGCGGGACGATCCATCACCAGAGTGACATAACCGCCAGCCTGCAGAACGCTGCAACACTGATCGGCATCGCGAAGTGTTGCAGCATGAGACAAGATGATCCATGCAGGGCTCTTGCTCTGCTCGCTGAGCCAATCCGAGCCGGGCTTGTAGCGTTGTAGCTGCACTTTGCGATAGGCAGTATCCAGGGGAATCCGTTCCAGGAAATAGGCGAGGGACTCCTCGGGGGGAAGTCCATCCTCTTCGACAATGCCGATAATCGAAGGAGACGGAGGATCCATCACGAGAAATCGTCGGTTATCGAATGGACAATCATCTCCAATTAGTTCGATTCCCGAGGCCGCCTCGGGCGGAGGCGAACATTTCACAATGCGATAGGAGCCTCGAGGAACCGTGCATTCGACCGAGGTTTCTTGGATACCGTTGCCGTCTTTGTTTAACCATCGAAGTTGAAATGACTCGGCAACGGAATCGCGAGCGTTCGAGACGCGGACTCGATATTCCCCCGATTCATTGGTCGGGTCGGTAGGATCGAGGAGAACAAACGACGCATTCCCAGGTTTGCTAGGAACCGCGCGTATCAATTGTACAGAAGTATCCTCGGGCCATTCGCCCTGTTCCAGTGCGCGAACATCGCAACCGATAGTCAAGTCGGAGATGATGATGATTTCCGCAGGTCCAGAGTGGGTTTCTTCGTTGTCCGCGCTATCCACTTGAAGTGCGTCGAGGCAGGTGACAATTGCTGTGCCGAGATCCGAGTGCGACCAAGAGGGATTGAGCGAGTCAATCGCGGATAGAGCGGATGAGGATCTTTTGCCGATCGGTAGACTGCGAGCTTGCGAAAGAGGAAGGACAGAATGGAGTTGCGAATCGAATCCGTAAACAGCGATCGTGTCGGTGGGGAGAGCGCTTTGAATCACTTCGCGAGCTTGTCCAATCGCGTTTTTCCACACACCGTCGCGCTGCATGCTAGCGCTCTGGTCGATGAGGATGCACTTTCGCTTGCCCGCAGCCGAACTGGCGGTTGTATTCACCGCTTCGCTCCAATAGGGCCTCGCGAATGCAAATGCAATCATCAGCAACAGGAGGGATCTCAGTAAGAGGAGAAACCAGTTTTCGATGCGACTGTTTCTCGTCAATCGCGGAGGAGTTTCCGAGAGAAACAGAAGCGAACTGAATGCGAGCCTGTTTTTGGGTTGTCGTCTGACCAAGTGAAGCAGGATGGGAACAGCGATCGCGAGTGCGGTTGCAGCGTACAGGGGGCTGAGAAAGTTCATGGCGAGCCAACCTCAGAGGGTTGGTTGCGAGATGTCCCACGCCGTTGTTGTTGCGATAGGAAACAGACCAAAGCTTGGTCCATAGGTTGATCGGTGCGCAGGGTTTCGATGGCGATGCCCGCCGATTCGCAGAGGGATTTCAAGTCTCTTTGGTGAGCTTGGAATCGCTCAAGGTAACTTTGCTTGGCAACCGAGGGATCGACAAAGATCTCTCGCTCGGTTTCCGCATCGCGAACCATGGCGGCTTGATCAAAATCGAAATCGATTTCACGTGGATCGAGGATTCGCATCAGCACGACTTCATGACGTCGAGCTCGAAGCAGGCCGAGCGGAACGCGCAGAGACTCACTAGGGACCAGGAAATCCGAGAGGACGATGACCAGACTGCGCTGCGAGACCAAGTGCGCGACATCCGACAATGGTTTTGCGATATCGGTTTGATTTCCCGATGGTTCCCGGTCCAGCAACCCTAGAATTCGTTTCCATTGACCATGGCGAAATCGGGCAGTGACAATTTCTCTGACCGATTCATCGAAGGTGAGTAACCCAACTGCGTCGCGTTGGCGAATCAGATGAAGGGACAGCGTTGCCCCGAGTGTTCGGGCGTAGTCGTGTTTGCTGTAAGGAATCGAGCCGTAGCTCATCGAGCGGCTTTGATCGACGACCAGATAGCAACGACGGTTGGTTTCGTCCTCGAACTTTTTAACGTAGTAACGATCGGATCGTGCGTAGAGTTTCCAATCGATGGTTCGGGGGTCGTCACCTTGGCTGAAAGGGCGATACTCGCTGAACTCGACGGAAAACCCATGGAGTGGGCTGCGGTGCAAGCCTGCGTTGAGGCCATCGACCAGCGTTCTTGCCCGCCAGGGGAGGTCCTGGATCGCCATCAGGGTTTTCATGTCGATCCATGGTTCGCGAGGTGACTGCAGTTGGCTCACGGGCGGATTTCCTCAAGAAGTCGAGCAATGCAGTCTTCGACCGTGACACCTTCGGCTTCTGCCTTGTAGGACATCAGGATGCGATGTCGGAACACGGGTGCCGCCAGGGCGCGAATGTCTTCATGGCGGACGTGGGATTGTCCGTTGATCAGCGCTCGAGCTTTGGCACCCAGCACGAGCATTTGCGCGCCTCGAAGTCCGGCCCCCCAGGTCACCCATTGATTGATGAAGTCCGGAGCTTGTTCTCGTCCGGCTCGAGTTGCGGCGGCCAAGCGTACGGCATACCCAGCGACTTCCTCGGCGATCGGCATACGGCGTACTAGTCCTTGGAATCGAAGGATGTCTTCACCGGTGAAGAGAGGTTCGATCTTCTGTGGCGTGCGGCTGGTGGTTTCGAGGACGACTTGCAGTTCATCTTTGTAGGGCAAGTAATCGATCAAAACGTTGAACATGAATCGATCGAGCTGCGCTTCGGGAAGAGGGTAGGTTCCTTCCATCTCGATCGGGTTTTGAGTCGCCAGCACGAAAAACGGTTCCGGGAGCGGATACCGTTTACCAGCAGCGGTGACTTGATGCTCCTGCATCGCTTCGAGCAGTGCCGATTGGGTTTTCGGGGGAGTGCGGTTGATTTCGTCTGCAAGGATCACATTGGCGAAGATTGGGCCTCGTAGGAATTGCAGACTACGGCGTCCCTCGACTTCGGCCAGAATTTCGGTTCCGGTGATGTCGGCGGGCATAAGGTCTGGCGTGAACTGGATCCGTTGAAAATCAAGGTGGAATACTTGGGCGACGCTTCGGACCAAGAGGGTCTTTGCCAGTCCGGGTGCCCCGGTGATCAAACAATGGGTGCCGGAGAAGAGGCAGATCAGAAGCTGCTCGATGACCGGTTTCTGGCCGACGATGACTTTTGCCAGTTCGCGTTCGATATGGTTGCGACCCGTTTGCAGTTGCTCGACCAGTTGCGCGTCATCGTTTTCGGTATCAAGTTGTTGCATCGATGGGGGTCTTTATGGGGTGGATGTCGGAAATCTGGTTCTGCGAAGCGTAGGAAGGATTCAGTGGGTCATGGCATAGGTCACGATATTGATCCCCATGGGATAAGCTTTTTTGACGGAGAACTCCTCGAAGTACCAAGGGTCCTCTCCTTCGCGTTCCCAGCCATCGCCCAGATCGGTATTGTGGCAGATGAAGACCATGATTCGGCCTGCATCGTCATAGATCGCGCGGTAGTGAGGGATGCTCGTATCGGAACCTGGTCGATACTCCCAAAAGACGCCGGATTGGCGCCCTTGCCAAGCAGCGTGAATCGACGGGAGCTGTGGTTTCTCTTTCAAGTCGTAGACGCAGTGGAAGATTTCATGTTCGAGCGGAACCTCTTGCGGTTCTCGATCTGGAAATACACGTTTGATCTCTTGGTAGAAATTTTCGTATTCGTCATCACCCCAAAAATCATCGACTAGGAGAAAGCCTCCTCGGAGCAGATAGTTGCGGAGGGCTTTGACTTCGTCTTCATGGAACATCAGAGCTCCCGGTTCGATGATGTAGATGAACGGATAATCGAACAGGCGAGGGTCGTTCAACTGGAGAACGATCGGCTCTGGGTTCACCTTGAGGGTCGTGAGTTGTTGAAGCCGCAGTGAAAAGTTGAGTTCGCTGTCACGAAAATCGGTAGCCCAGCCGTAGCCGCGACGGTAGGGATGGTTGTCGTATCGGATGCGAACGAAGGTGAACGTATCCTTGATAAATTTCGGGTCGACTTCCCAGCTCGGAACTTCACCGCGGCCGGCCCCTTGCCAATCTCGATTTCTGGATCGTCGCATCGGGCCTTGGGCAACGGCCCAAATCGCGAAGCCGATCCATGCAAAAAATGCGATCATCGCTACAGTGGGCAGAATTCGACGTGCCATCCTGTGGCTTTCTTCGTTTCATTAGAATGGAGTGAAGTCATCGTCGCAGGAGATTGACGATGGGAACTGAACCAATCTGCTCGATTGTGTGCGGCAGAGGGGGCCTAAGCAAGTATTTCCATGCAGAAACGGAACAAAACAAGCTGTTTAGCGGCTAGATGATCGGCTGAGGATTTTTTTCGACAGATCGGGTATCGCAGGATTTTTTCGATCCAGTTCCTTTAGCCTTAGCAAGCTGAGGTTCGCATCATCCCATTTTCCCATTTGCATTTGGAGGTTGATTAGCCGGATCCATGAAATCGCATGGTCCGGCTTGTATTGCAAATAGAGAGAAACATGTTTCAACTCCGAGTCGACATCTCCGGCTTCATGAGCGATGTCCGCGAGGAAAAGGACTGTGCTTGCGGAGGATCGATTGGGTTGTGCGGCGACCGATTCGACGGCCCGGCGACAAAGGATTTCGTGCGTCTTTGGGAAGGCTTTCTTGGTGAAAACCTCTCGGGCAAGACCATACAAAGTAACAGCGTTTTCCGGAAAGATATCGACAGGAACGGCTTCGTCCTCGAATTGCGAACGCATCAGTCGTCCGATATCGATCGAGGCTGCGGGTGAGGTTTGCAATGTGGCCTTCCACAACCGAATCCGGTCCTCTTCCATCAGACAATCATTAAAAAAGATAGATGCCGAGGTTAGCAGTTGCGGCAGATGACCGCTGGTGCGTTGCATTACAGGTGCGAATAGAGCCAAGTCGGTTGCTTTGCAATCGAGGCTGGTGTGGATGTTTCCCCAAAGCGATTGCCAGTCCAAAGGAGATCTCGCTCGAGCTTTCGCATAGTAGTCGTTTGCCTTTCGCAAGGCTGCTAATCTCGATTCACCGCCGATCGATCGCAACCAAGCTTCCCGATTCGCATCGTCCACGCGATCGTATGCGAGACGAACCAGAAATGGATCGGTTTCCGCCCATGCGAGCCGGGAATCCGATTCGAGCGGCCGAGATCGCCATTGCCTTCTGCGATCGTCAAAGCAAATACTTTTTGCTGCCAGTCGCTGAAGCTGGGGCGCGTCATCGATCGCGACCCCGCTTTGAGCAGCTCGATCAACCAGTTTCTCTACGCGATTGTCAGTGCGGTCTTCGTTACCGAGTTTATCCTCTCGCTGAAATTCCTGTTCGATCGATTCAGCAACTGCGAGTGGAACCGCGGCCTGTCTGCAGTAGTTGAGAGTCAACATGCAAGCCACCGCAACGGCCAAACTTGCGATGGTGGCGAGCCATGACGGTCGAGTTTCCGGGCCAGTGAGGTCCTTTATCGGAGCCATGCCTTCATTCTTATGTTTAAGTTTCCGGATGATTCGGAGCGATTCCGGACCACAACCCAACGCAGCACCCATGAGCAATGCGGCTGGAATGTAAACCCCTGGCAAGATCATGGCAAAGTCGACGGCACTGTGCATGCTCTGACTGAGCAGAAGAAACATCCCTGTTGTCAGCATGGGTGCAAAGTCGGTGAATCTTCGAGATACATAAATGGAACGCAAAGAACGGAAGCAACCAATGACCGCAGCAGCAATCGCGATAGCTCCGAGGTAGCCGATCGTGACAATCGCTTCGCAGTAGATACTCTCTGCATGATAGAACCAACCGGTCGACGCAGGTCTTTGAAATGGCAGGGATGAGTAATGGAAAGTGCCCAGTCCACTCCCAAACCAGCCGTAGAACAACGCTGCTCGCCAACTGACGTTCCAGATATACAGCCGGCCTCCTTCCGCCTCCGTCTCCATATCAATCTCGCCCAAGCTTTCTAGCCGCGTGGTGACCTGTTCGTCCAACTGAAAAAAAACCATCAGTCCGACAGCAAGGGCTGCGACCAACAAGGCGCCAAAGAATGCGAAATCACGATGCTTGCCAGGCAAGATGACGATGACGGTTGCAATGCCTGCTGCAACGGCGGAGACAGCCGCGCCGCGAGAGAGGGACACGAAAACTGCGGTTCCAATCCAAACGACCGCGAGAATCGAAGCGAGTTGAAGTGCATCAAGCTTGGCTAAGATTTCGCGCACCACGGCGAATGGCCCCGCTTCCCATTCGCCCTGCCATTGTCGACGCGAACTGCGACTATGGGTCTTCCAAGCACGATGGAATGTCCAAAACGCAAATCCCCATGCCGCTGCCAATGCAACATTCAGAAACGCCCCCGCAGAATTCTTCGATACGAACGTTGCAAAAGAGTTGCTACGCATGCCAATCCATTCGCGTGATCCGGGGGCCATGACATTCAGAATACCAAGCAAGGCCATTACGATGCCGACAACCACCATAACGGCGAGCAACACGGGATAGGAATTTCTGTGGGAAAACAACGAACTACCAACCCAAACGAAAAGCCCCGCGAGGAACAAACTCCCCGCAGCGGCTCGGGTAGTCAGGGGCTCAACGCTTGTTGCCAAATGCTTCATCTCTGACGGAACAGCCGCCAAAGCGCAGTGCCCCTGTGGACGTTGCTCAGTCTCGCTCAGGGTACTAGAGATCAAGCCGTCGGTTAGTGATGGCGGAGCGGCAGATTGCCCCAACGCCCAACGCTGCATGTTCACCGAAGGGGGACTGTAGTCGCGATTGCTGTCCCACGTGAAGAACGGCTGAGATTGCACAATCGCGAAGGCACCCAATGCAAACAGAGTCCAGGAAAGCGAGTTCGGCCACTGATTTCTGTCTCCCGTAGCCGCAACGATCGCGACATGAAACGCCATGCAACCCGCCATAGCAATGCCCATAGCAAAGATAACGTGCTGAGCCTGCCATGTCGCGGAACCGTACCAGCAAGGCGCAATCACCATCGTGATAATGGCAAGGACTTGGACACAGATCGAGGTGAAAAGAGTCAGACGGATTAGACGGGGTTCAAGTAATCGCATGGCGTGATTTGTGTAAAGTTCAAGGATCTACACAATCTATACGGTACTTCGCATCGCGTATTTTAACAACGAGCAGCGGGATTAGGGGGGAAAGGTTCCTACGGTTTACTTTCAAGGAAATCTCGAATTCGGAACAAGTGCTGTACTCGTGATATTTGGAAAAAACGGAGAATCCATGCGTCGTTAGCATAATCGCTAAATTCGATATCTACCCCTTGGCGATAAACGACAACGGGTGCACTTGTTAAGTGGCCCACATTCGGAATGCATGCATTCCGCGTTGATAGATCCAAACCAATGGGGGAATCGTCGATGGTCGTCGATGAAATCACAAGCCAGCGCGATGGCAGAGCGTCCGATGGCAAGCCGTCACGCAAGTGTTGGGTTGCATGCGTGATGATTGCTTTTGGACTGGCGTCGTCCACAGGTTGCACAGCGTGGACGGGTGCTCAGCAATCATGGCAGTACAACCGTTACTGGAATGATGGCATGATGAGCTATCGCCAGAAATGCATGGCGACCAAAGCGTGGCACAGTCGCAAGCATTGCTATATCAACCAGAAAAATCTGAAGGATTTCTCCCGCGGATTCAAAGCGGGTTATATGGATGTTGCCGCTGGTCGCGATGGATGCACGCCAGCCTTTCCACCTCGAGAATATTGGGGATGGAAGTACCAGTCATGCGAAGGACAGGCTCGCGTAGCCGCTTGGTTCTCCGGCTACCCTCAAGGTGCGATGGCTGCTGAGAAAGAGGGTGTCGGAAATTGGACGCAAATCCAAACCTCCCGCTCTATACAAAGCGAGTATGTCCAACATGGTAGGATGCCCACCGAATTCAATGGCATCTATCCTGTTCCTTCGTTCGATCAAAACTTTCAGACAGCCGTTCAAGCTTCAGAATTACCGAGTGGGGAAGTCGTTGAGACAACGATTATCGAGGAAAGATCTGAGCAACAAGTCCCGACGGCGAGTTTGCGGATTCCGTAGTCCGCACACACGCACTTTCGTGAACTCGCTAACTGCGATTTCACAAAGAGATTGATCATACGCGACCCAAGGTTTGCGAGGAACTAAAAATGTCCCATGGATGGAATCGATACATGCAATCAGGACGGGCGTTTGGTAGCCAGGTTTCCTGGGTACAGCGATTGTGTTGGGTAGGTCTTGCGATTGTAAGTGGCTTGAGCACAGGTTGCTCGACGATCACTCAACCGATCTCGGGAATTCCGGCCCAGCGTTTACCACCGCAATTTTTAGCTCAGTCTAAAGCCAATCTGGTGCCCTTGGACCCATCCCGATTAGCCCAGGAGCCGCCACGAGATTACCTTCTCGACGAAGGCGATATTCTCGGTGTCTACATCGACGGGATCCTTCCCTACAACCCACCCGACCGTCCGCCCGAGCCACCCCCGGTGAACTTCCCTGAGGCGGATAGCCAGCTGGATCCTTCGCTCGGCTTCCCCGTTGCGGTCATCAATGACGGTACGATTCAGCTACCGCTACTCGCGCCGATCAAAGTCAAAGGACTCACGGTTGATCAGGCACGAGAACTGATTCGAAAGTATTATCTCGACGCCAAGATCCTCAACGATTCAGATCGCTTGCGACCGATCGTGACCCTCCTCAAGGAGCGAACCTTTAACATCGTCGTCGTCCGTCAGGACATCGGAGGTCAGGTTGGCCAACAGCAGCAAATATTTGGTGGTGGTGGTGGAGCAAGAGGTGGATTCGTACGCGGTTCCGACTTCAGCGCTCAGGGTAGCTTGATCAAGCTCAAGGCGTATCAGAACGATGTGCTTCATGCGATGATGTCGTCGGGTGGTCTTCCTGGCGTCAACGCAAGGAATGAAGTCAAGATTCTGCGTGCCTCCAAAGCGGATCAACGCAAGCGGGACGCATTCATCCAACAGTTCTATCAGCAGTATTATTGCAACCCGGATCCCTGCGGATGTCCTCCGCCAATTCCTGATGACCCTACTGTTCTCAAGATCCCATTGCGATTGCCCCCTGGAGTCATTCCAAACTTCCGCGAGGAAGACATCATTCTCGAGGATGGAGATATCGTTTACATCGAATCGCGAACTGCCGAGGTCTTCTACACGGGTGGTCTGCTTCCTGGCGGCGAATTCGTCATCCCTCGCGACTATGACCTCGACGTTTTCGGCGCGATGGCACTTTCTGGATCCGCGATCTCAGGCCCCCGAGGGCAAGGGGGGGGTGGTATGGGTGGATTCGGCATTGGCTCGATTGGCGGTGTGCCACCGGGAGTGCTGTACGTCTTGCGAAAGACCCCATGCAACGGACAGATCACTATCGAAGTCGACTTGGCTAAGGCCAACTTGGATCCAAGAGAGCGAATCCTGGTTCAACCCGGCGATACGCTCGTTCTGCGATACAAGCCTTGTGAAGAAGTCCTGAACTTCGGACTCGGAAGTTTCTTCACCTTCGGTATCCAAGCCCTTCTGCAGGGAGTCAATAGAAACTAGTTCGCCCTAACGTCCCAGCATTCGCCGCGACTGTTGCATGATCAGAATGCACTCGCGGCGATAGGAATCGGAATCAGCGTTCTCCATCGCTCGGGATAGCATGCGATCCCAGTCGGCACCCGATGCTAGCTGACTGCGGCGCATCAGCAGTCCAAACTCGGCTACACTCGATGCCCAATCCATATCGCTTCGGTCGCCGCGGTAGGACTCCTCTTCAGTATCACCGAGTACGAAGGATTGCAGAGTGCTCTCGCTCGCTTCGGGTTGCTTGGACCGTATCTTCAAAAAAAGCCATTCCTGGCTGTGCTCTGAAACGCTCGGTTCAGCCTCCGCGTAACTCGCAATACCGGGTTCTTTGCGCTTGGCATAGCGAAGCTCCGAATCTGCCGGTTGCACGGTCGCAACGCCCGAAGGTATGACTTCGTAGAGCGCCGTCACGCAATGGCCAGCTCCGATCTCGCCAGCATCCTTTCGATCGTCTGCGAAATCCTTCGTAGCTAAGCGTCGGTTCTCGTAGCCAATCAATCGATACGATGCTACCTTCGCAGGATTGAACTCGATCTGCAGTTTGACATCTTTCGCAACCGTCATAAGCGTCCCCGACAATTGCTCGACCATGATCCGCTTCGCCTCGAGTTCGCTGTCGACCATCGCGTAGATGCCGTTCCCTTGATTGGAGACCTGCTCCATCATCGAATCGTTGTAGTTTCCAATACCATAGCCCAGGCAGGTCAAGAAGATGTTGCTCTGCGCGTTCTCTCGCATCATCGCTACCAGTTGATCGGTTCCGGTAACTCCGACGTTAAAGTCGCCGTCGGTGCAGAGGAGGACGCGGTTGATTCCACCCGCGATGAAATGCTCCTTGGCGATGTTGTATGCAAGCTGGATTCCTTGGCCACCGTTGGTCGACCCACCCGATTGCAGTTCGTTGATCGACGCGAGAATCGTCTCCTTGTTGGCGCCCGAGGTGCTCGGTAATACGCATCCGGCTGCTCCAGCGTAAACCACGATCGCGACGCGGTCCTGTTCACGCAGTTGCGATGTCAAAAGTTGAAGCGTTCGTTTGACCAAAGGGAGCTTGTTCGAGTCGCTCATCGAGCCCGATACATCGATCAGGAAGACAAGATTCGAGCTGGGCCGCTCCTCGGTAGATGGCTTCTTCGCCGCAATCGCGACTCGCACCAGTTTATGTTCGGGATTCCAAGGGCAGTTTGCTAGCCGTAGGTGAGCCGCGAACGGCGAGTCGTCTTTGGGACCAGGATAATCATATTCAAAATAATTGATCCACTCCTCAATGCGAATCGTGTCCGCAGATGGCAGCGTATGTTGTTCGAGGACATACTGACGAAGCTTGCTATACGATGCGGTGTCGACATCGATCGAGAAGGTCGATAAGGGGTGCTGGTCGACGTTGACGAAAGGCGTTTCAGGTATCGCGCCGAATCGATCCCCGGTTTCACGCAGTCGTCGATTGAAGCTGGGAACATTAGCCCGCAACTCTTCAGGCAAGCTCTTTGATTCATCCGCTTTCTGATCGTTCCACGCCAACGTTTCGACTTCATCGGCAGAGTTCCTTCCGCCAACAGGATCCTTTCCGCCAAAGCGGAACCTTCCTTCGTTTTCGTCCAGTCTCTCGGGGCGTCCTTGTCTCATAGTGTCCCGTGCAAGTGGCTCGGATGGCTGCTCCTGTGAAGGTGGTGGCGACGCAGACGATCCCGATACCCTGGAGCGTAACGAGTTCGATGCTCCTGGAGGAGGCATACCTTCCGTACCGCCCGCTCTTTCTTCAAGTTTGACTTTAGACGCGCCAGCAGCGCCGCCGGAACCTGCCATGCCTCCCCCAAGGCCTAAGCGTCTTTCGCCGGCTTCCGCCCGAGCATTCGAGATAAAGTCTTGCTCTCCAAGGGTTGCGTCCTTCGCTGAGGGGCTCGATGAGATTGAGGGAGCGTCGCCTAAAGCTATGGAGTTCTCAGGTTGCGGATTGTCTGCAGGTGATAATGCGCCGAACTGTTCAGTGACCATGGGATTGGTGACATCGCTGCTCCGAGAAGGAGCGGAAGGTATTTCGTACGTTACACGAGTACCCGATCGGATGTCGGGCGACAAGCTACCCTTCCATTGCAGCAACAGGACCACGGATGCTGCGAGGGCGAGCAATCCACCTGCTCCGGCAACTCGCCAGCGCCCCTGCCCCCAGCGTTCCGAAGATCGGGTCGCTGATTGGAAATGAGCGATAACTTCATCCCTTCTCGGTGCGTCCAAGTCTCGCATCGTTGAAGGGTTTTTCAATTCCTTGCCAACGAGCGCCAGCGTCGATTGGATCTCAGCATATTGACGAGCCAGATCAGGATCGGCATCGATACGTTTCTGCGTCGATGCAGCAAGCTCAGTATCCAACTCGTCGAGAGCCAAGGCCGTTAGATGCCATTCTTCAAATTCAGGCCGATTAGAGGACGTTGTGTTATCGTTCATGGCTGCTACCGTTTTGGTGATTCACTTGTGGGGTTGTATATTCAGGGTTCAGGAGCGTTTATTCTTAAGGTCATCATGCTTCCGCAAAACCGTCTGGTTCCGCAAGCGATTGGCGAAGGCGTTTCACGGCTTGGTGAAGCAATACCCCCACATGCGATACGCTCAGATCCATGACATCCGCGATCTGTTTGTAGGACAAACCCTGAGCCAAACGGAGCTGGACCACCTCTTGCTCGAGTCGAGGCAGGAGCGATATCTGAGCCTCCATCATCGAGTGCTCTTCGTTCTGAACAACTTGACGCGCCGGAGTATCCTCTCGGGATTGCAACTCCAAGATCGGAGCAGAATCGGAATGCACAGTCATGCGAGCCTCCTTGCGATGGATGTCCATCGCGTGGTTTCGACACGTTTTGAATAACCAAGCGTCGACATGCGATGCGACCTTGCGGTAATCTTCGCGACACAAACGGCAGAACGCTTCCTGCACGCAGTCCTGGGCTCGATCCCAGTCACCCCCGACCAACTTCACAGCATAGGCGGAAAGCGGCCGCTGCAAACGAACGAACACCTCCTGAAGCCAGGTTTGCTGGTCCAGAGTATTGGTTTGCGTGGGTGCCTCGACCGACTGCTTCACGATGGCCTCATGGCTTGGAAACTCCCGGCCCAGACCCGAAATCGAACTGCCGACATTTACTCAACGGCCAAGAACGGGCTTTCTTAGAGTTTTTTTCGGAATTCACTCAAGTTAGCAGTCAGAAACCGCGCGTCGATCCCCCCACGACAACTACGCCAGGGCTCGCACAATCGCTTGGAATGACCACAATACTTGACGAGCGTTTGTCCACTCACACATCCAATCTGCGAGTCACCTATGTCCGACACCAGCAATGTCGACTCCCTCGAATCGCTTCGTCATCAGGTCGTTCTCATTACCGGCGGTGCTACCGGCATCGGGCTTGGGATCGCCCGAGCTTTTGCCGCGGTCGGGAGCAAAGTAGCCATAGGATCGAGACGTGCTCAAGTCGTCCAAGAAGCGCTGCGGGATTTTCCCGGCATATCCTCGAACCTACTGGGGCATGCTCTCGATGTCACCGATCGGAACAGCGTCGCCAATTTCGTCGCAGAAGTACAAACGAGACTGGGGCCGATCGATATTCTGGTCAACGCGGCCGGAGTGAATATCAAAACCCGCTCGATGGCGGAGATGACTCCCGAGCAATGGGATCAAGTCATGGCAATCAATGCGACGGGAGCCTACAACCTGATCCATGCCGTATTACCAACGATGCGGCAACGGCATGCAGGGCTTATCATCAATATTTCGAGCGTTGCCGGAAAACGTGCGATCGCTCTCGCAGGAGTAGCCTATTCAGCAAGCAAGTTTGCGATGACTGCGTTGGGAACCTGTATCGCCAACGAAGTAGGATCTGAGGGAGTTCGCGTCACCAACATCTATCCCGGTGAGGTCGATACCCCGATCCTGGATCATCGGCCCGTACCACTGTCACAAGAACATCGAGATCGAATCTTAAAGCCATCGGATGTTGGTCAGGTCGTAGTCAGCCTGGCCGCTCTTCCTCCTCGAGTTCACATTCCCGAGTTGGTGATCAAGCCTGTTCATCAACAATACTACTAAAATCTATCCCAAAGCCATGATCCGTCGGAGATCTGCGATCTGCCTGTGCAGGCCTCGCCGTGGTTCTGGGGGCTACTAGTAGGCTCTAAGTCTTCTCGCGTCAGTGCGTTCACCGACCAAGCTTTGCTCCTGCATAAATGCGAGAAGCGTGGTAACGAGGAACCGCCATCGGTGTTGGGCGAATATCAAAGCCGACGGACAACTTTTTGAAGTTCTCGAGCTTCTCTTTGCGACTACCCGAAGTCAATTCGGGAATCTGATTCTGTGGAACGACGTCGAATAGAAGCCGGGGCTGGACCGCGGACCCAAAATTCAATCCGAACTCACTTGTGTCGCGCATGTTGGAGGACGGACCAAATTTAGCGATGACCTTTTGGATCTCAGGCGAATACTGAAATTGATTATTGGCATCTGAGGTCCCCAGAGCATCAAAGCTCCCGATGGTGACGATGCTCTGAGTTCGATCGTGGAATTGATATGCTTCGATACCTGCTCCACGCAGTGCCTTAGTCGCCAAGTAAGCTTGCTCCGCCGCAATTTCCAGGGCGGAAGGTTTGTCTTTATCTTCTTGGTTGCCACCCCCGGATGCATTCCTTCCCCACGATATGAATTGATCGTCTCCGCGGAACGTCATTACTCGGACACTGTATTTCCCTTTGCAATCTAGGAGGGAGTGTTCGTTGTAACCTGGATCACGATTCAAATCGTAAACGAATTTTTCCATTTCCGGAGCCTGGAAGAAATCCAGAGGTAGAAGCGGATTGCGCGTGGCAAACGCTGTTTCAAGCGGTCCAGGAGTTTTGTCTTTCGCGGAACTGCGCAACATGTTCCGAAACCCTTTGACGCTGGATACATCCTGTTTATCCGGGTCCGCTCCTGGTGCCATGAGCGATTTGGGCTTTGCAGTTTTTACATTGTCCAATGTGGATTTGAGGGTTGGGCTCTCGGTCGAGTCAAACTCGCCGACGAGCACGGCATAGCTCTCGACGACTTTGCGATCGCGATACTTCATCACCTTTTGACGGCCGTCCTCGCGGATACCGGAGCCATACATCAATTCGGTAAAGTCGAACTTCTTGTTCATGATGAATGCGGGAAGTCCATAATCCTGTTGGAAATCCTGAGCTAAAGCTTCCGCTCTCCTCTTCGCTTCAGGCCCATCGAACGAAGCCGCAAAGATGAGCCATGGACCATGCTCCGGTTTCAACTCGCTCACACTCCCTTGCTTGGCACTGCTCTTGCGGAACAAATTTGAGAACGGAGGATCGGCGCTCACGTCCGAGGTCGAGCAAACGCAAACAACTGCAGCGAAGTAATAAGGCAAAAGCGAACGGAAATACGAAAGCAATCGCGTGGTCGAATCCATGACCTTCCCTCGAATCAAAACGAGTTCACATGGCCAGATCGCTACGAATCGGACCCTATTTCTCTGAGATTGGAGGGAATAGCACGTTTCGCTCGTGACCGCTAGGGTGATTTGTTCCGTTTGCCGGCAGCCTTGCGAAATGCTTCGAATTGCTCGCGTAAAGATTCGGGGGGACGCAACCGCATTCCTTCTTCTTGCATACCCTTGACTTGGTCGTCTCGGTCCTCGAGGCGATTCGGACGACGATCTGTATGACGCAATCCCAAGGAACGCAAAGCGGCTTCAAACTCGGCCCGTTTCTCGGGCGTCAAACGGGACTGCTCCCGCGCGGACTTCCAGCGATCTGCAAATTTTCTTAGGTCTTCGGCAGTCCAGCCCATTTTCCTTAACAACTCGGGGTCTGGTTGATCGCGTTGTCGATCGAGGTAGTCCAGTACCATGTCCGTTGTCTTCTCTGCGTAATCCAAGTTCGCTTTTTCTGGACCGTTTGTCTTGGTTGTACCCCCACTGCCTAAAGATCCACCGCCACCATCAGGGGTTTTCCCACCGCGATTGACACCTGAACCCGGCGAGCCACCAGTTCGTCCCTCCGAGGATTTGCTCGACGAGTTGCCTGAATTACCTCCATCTTCTCCACCGGCACCCGCTCCATCCCCGGCACCTGGATCTTGGGATCCGTTCGACGGCCCCTTATCTCCATCCTTCTTCCCAGCCGCCTCTTCGCTGGCTTCTTTACCAGCACCGTCTTTACCAGCACCGTCTTTGCCAGCACCGTCTTTGCCAGCACCTTCTTTGCCAGCACCGTCTTTGCCAGCACCGTCTTTGCCAGCACCGTCTTTGCCAGCACCTTCTTTGCCAGCACCGTCTTTGCCAGCA
>JBILVV010000019.1:0-25172 GCA_044370255.1 Pirellula sp. | reverse complement strand
TCGCGGGGCGTTGCAGGTTATGCAACGTGTTTTCAAGTTCCGCACTTGTTCGCTCGATATCGAGGAAAGCGATCCCAGATGGCAATGGTTCCGACCATGCCTGCTCGCATCGATCCAACAGTGCACGGCACCGTGCAATCGACGAATCAGCAAAGAAGACTATCGTCGAGATATTCGGCGCCTGCAGACTTTTCTTGATGGCGGTAGCGAACGGCTTCTCAAACAGATGCGGGAAGAGATGAAAGAGGCATCCTCGAAGCTCGATTTCGAACGAGCTGCACGATTGAGAGACGAGATCCAGCTTCTGGAAAACTTGAACCGCCGCGGCGAAATCGATGTCCACGCGCAACCCGAGGTCTTTTACATCGATCCCAAAAAGGGAATGCGGGCGCTGAAAAAGGTTCTGGGAATGGAGAATGAACCTCGCGTGATCGAGGGAGTCGATATCGCGCATCTCGGTGGAACCGATACGGTCGCGTCGGTCGTTCAGTTTCTGGATGGGCTTCCGTTCAAGCCCGGCTATCGACGCTACAAAATCCAAGGGGTCGAGGGAATCGATGATTTCCGATCGATCCACGAAGTCATCTCGCGCCGATTCAAAAGAAAGTATGAAGAAAACGAAGCCTTTCCCGATCTGCTCATGATCGATGGGGGGAAGGGGCAACTCAACGCTGCCCGAGCAGCATTCCGCGACTGCGATCTTCAGCCACCCACTTTGATATCGCTAGCAAAGAAGGACGAAGAGATTTATCTGCCCGATGAGAAGGATCCTATTCGATTAGGGCGGGAATCGTTTGCGCTAAGGCTTTTGCAATACATTCGGGACGAAGCCCACCGCTTTGCACAACACTATCATCACATCCTTCGAAACAAGAGTTCTTTTGAGCAAAAGACCGGCAAACCCAGCGGACGCCGAAACCCTAGTAAAAAAGGGGATAATCAGGGAGCCTCGGGAAAGGAATCTTCGGAGGAAGATTAATCTCGCCCCGATACCGTTTCTGGTCTCCCAGGGAAGGAACCTCCTGCGGTATCCTGTTGCTCGGTTTACGAGTTCTGATCTGATCATCCGCTCCCCTATTTGATTTCACCACTTGAGCATGGCTGACGTGACCCTGCAACATAAACCACTGATTACTTTGTCGCACAAGGCACTTGCCAACTGGGTTATGGAGACTGCACTGCTTTGCGAGGCGGATAACATCCGCTGGTGCGATGGCTCTCAGGAAGAATGGGACGAACTGACCAATGAACTTGTTGAGCGAGGCACGTTGATTCGGCTGAACCCCGAACTGCACCCGAACTCCTTTCTTGCGCGGAGCCACCCCTCCGACACGGCTCGCGTCGAGGATCGAACCTTCATCTGTTCGCGTCGCGAGGGGGATGCCGGACCGATGAATCACTGGCGTGATCCCGATTCGATGCGCAGTCTGTTGATCGAGAAGTTTCGCGGTTGTATGCGAGGAAGAACGATGTATGTCGTTCCCTTTTGCATGGGACCACTCGACAGTCCCCTAGCGCTCGTAGGTATCGAGATCACAGACTCTCCCTATGTTGTCGTCAGCATGCGCATTATGTGCAACATGGGGGAGAGGGTCTTGAGGAAACTCGGGAGCGATGGTCCGTTCGTTCCCTGCTTGCACAGCGTCGGCGCTCCGCTCGATCCGGAACAAAAAGATGCGGCATGGCCGTGCAATGACGAAAAGTATATCGTCCATTTCCCCGAGACGCGGGAAGTTTGGTCGTACGGCAGCGGCTACGGTGGCAATGCTTTGCTCGGAAAGAAATGTGTTGCACTCCGAATCGCCAGCACCATCGCTCGCGACAATCGATGGATGGCCGAACACATGCTGATCATGGGCTTAGAAGCCCCCGATGGTCTGAAAACCTACATCACCGCCGCATTCCCAAGCTCGTGCGGGAAAACCAATCTTGCGATGATCGTTCCCCCGGAACGCTATCGAGACATGGGTTGGAAAACGACGCTAGTCGGGGATGACATCGCGTGGTTATGGCCTGGCAAGACCGGGAAACTGCATGCCATCAACCCGGAACGCGGATTCTTCGGCGTTGCCCCAGGAACATCATGGCAATCCAATCCCGGCGCCATGCATGCCATGTCTCGCAATACAATCTTCACCAACGTTGCTCTCACGGATGAACTGGGCGTGTGGTGGGAAGGTCTATCGCCCCCGCCTGCTCATTTGATCGATTGGACGGGTAACGACTGGAACCCGCATTGCGGACGATTGGCAGCCCATCCCAATTCCCGCTTCACCGCGCCGGCAGACCAATGCCCCAACATCGATCCCGACTGGCAGAACCCAGAGGGAGTTCCGATCGACGCTATCGTCTTCGGAGGACGCCGCCCGACCACATTGCCGCTCGTATTCCAAGCCTTTGACTGGACGCATGGAGTGTTTCTCGGGGCAACACAGGGCTCGGAGACCACCGCTGCCGCAACTGGCCAGGTCGGCACGGTTCGCCGCGACCCGATGGCGATGCTCCCTTTCTGCGGCTACAACATGGGGGATTACTTCGGCCACTGGCTGGAAATGCGGAAGCATATCCAGCGGCTGCCCCGAATCTTTCACGTGAACTGGTTCCGAAAAAACCCGCATGGCAAGTTCCTTTGGCCGGGTTTTCGCGAGAATATGCGTGTCCTCGAGTGGATCGTGAACCGCTGCCACGGACGCATTCCAGGTCACGAAACCCCCATAGGATGGACCCCCGACTGGGTGGATTTCTGCGTGGATGGCCTCGATGGCTTCGATGAGGCCCAATTCGATGCCGCGATGGAATTTTCTCGGGAAGAATGGCTGGCGGAAATCATGAGCCAAGAGGAGTTTTTTCTTCGGCTCTACCACCACATGCCCAAAGAACTATTGTGCCAGAGGGAACTCCTCATGGCCAGAATGGCTTAAGGACAGCAACCTTCTTTCAAATCGGTCTTGCCTCGGTTGACATACCGCTTCCCCTGAGCCTACCATGTTATTCCAGTACGTACCCCTTGTATAACCCTTTGGAGGATTGGAATGAAGACATTTATTGCTGCTATGTTCGCTTTCGCCGTAGCGTTCTCTGCTGTAAGCGTTTACGCCGAGAAGGTCGATGTATCGAAGGTCAAGTGCTTGATCTCGGGAGCTGCTGCCAAGGAAGACAAGACCGCTGATTGGAAGGGCGGAAAGGTTTATTTCTGCTGCGGCAACTGCCAGAAGAAGTTCACCGATGACTCTAAGGGTTTCGCGGCTAAGGCTAACCATCAGCTGATCGCTTCCGGCCAAGTCACCCAGGGCGCATGCCCATTCTCCGGTGGCGAATTGAACAAAGACGCCAGCGTCGAGTTCAAGGGAGCCAAGATCAGCTTCTGCTGCAACAATTGCAAGGGCAAGGCTGAGAAGATGAGCGACGACGACAAAGTTGCTAAGCTCTTCGGTGACGAAGCCTTCGAAAAGGCCAAGTTCGCCAAGGCCAAGTAATCTTCGGCCCTCATGCCGATAACAACTTAAGAAGCCTGCTCATGTCGAGCAGGCTTTTTTGTTTGCCTAATCATTGTCCAGTAAGTCCAAGTAGATAGAGATCGTGAATTAACAAACAGATGCACCGAAGTGGCAAACGTACATTGAAGCGCAACTTCGAGTTGTTAGTCGGGTAGCAGAGCCGCCGCCTGATGATTCTTTCGCATCGATTCCCACAGAACAGCCAATTCGCGAACACGTTCCTTGTGATCGGCTGCAACATTGTTGGTCTCCGAGCGATCCTCCCGAAGATTGTACAGTTCCCACGAACTCTCCTTCCCTGTTGCAACCAGTTTCCAATCTCCTTTGCGAACGGCTCGGTTCTGTTCGTGCTGCCACCAAAGGATTCGTTCCTGGGGTGTTTCTCTCTCCGCGGCGAGTTCTCGATAGGGTGATATGCTCGGTTTGAGCATCGGCAAGAAACTCAAGCCGGGAGGGGAGGGTATTCCGCTCGATTGATCTTCATCGGATCGGCTCATGGGTTTGCCGCTGGCGATCTCAAGTAGAGTGGGAGCGACATCGATGACATGCAAAGGGCTGGCGATCGGTTTGTCGGCGACCTTTACTGCTTCGGGCCAATGCAAGATGCATGGAGTGCAAATCCCTCCTTCATGAACCCAAGTCTTGTGTTTGCGAAATGGAGTGTTGCAGACGGTCGACCAACCTGGTCCGAGGCACAGATAACTTTCCTTTGCGCCAGCAATGGAATCCGCCGAATGGCCATCTCCCCGCACCATGATCTCAGCGCTGGCACCATTGTCGGAAAGAAACAAAATCAACGTGTTGTTCAGCTGGCCATGGTCGCGCAACCAATTGATGAGCCGACCGATCTCTTGATCCATACTCTCCACCATGGCGGCATGCACGGCCATCTTTCCGACTTGAAACGCTTGTTGCTCTGCATTCAGCTCATCCCAAGGTATCGGGCGGTTTACTTCTCCAGGCCCCAGTTTCTTCATGGCATCAGGAAACGGATAGGGAGGTCCGAGTTCTCGCTCCACTTCAGATAGTTGCGTCCCGAGACCGAGAGCCTGCATTCGAGACCAACGTTTTCGACGAACACGATCCCAACCGTCACGATATCGTTCTAGGTATCGTGCTACCATTTCGCGTGGCGCCTGCAGCGGGAAATGGGGAGCGGTGAACGCGACCAAGGAAAAGAATGGCGAGTTGGGATATCGAGTCGTGTGCTGGTCAAATTGCATCAATGCTCGGTTTGCGATCTCGGTCGTAACATAAAAATTCGCATCGCCATCGACTGCAGGCAACGGTTCATCGTTCCAGAAATGTCTTTGGGGATGGAAGTATCGATCGTGGTCTTCCAATCGATACGAACTCTCGAAACCGTTCTTCAGAGGCATGCCATCGATGTGCCACTTGCCGGAATGGTAGGACTTGTAACCGTGTTGATTGAGCGAAACCGACAGCAGTGGTGCCCAGGTGGGGCGTTTGCCTTGACCGCCACTCGGAACCCCTTCGACCTGATCGCGACGAATCTGCTGTGCGTAGTAGCCGGTCATTAGGGCACCGCGCGATGGCCAACAGCGAGCCGTGTTATAAAACTGCGTGAACCTAAGCCCCCGCTCAGCCAACCGATCCAGGTTCGGGGTTTGAATCTCGGAGCCGTAGCATCCCAGATCTGAGAACCCCAGATCATCCGCCAGGATAATTAAGAGATTTGGCGGACGTTGCGTGGACTCTTGTCCGTTCCCCTCCGCGCTAGTGCACTGGCGGATCGACAAAATAGACGCCACGGCGATCAGACACATCGCAACGATACGAAACGACGATCGAAAGAAACTTTTTGAACTCATGATCGAGTGAACTGCATAATATGCGCGACGGCTGGCAGAGAGAGTGAATTACCTAGCAACTGCCAAAGTCGCCGAGTTGGTAGATGGTCGGGTAAGACAAAATTCGGGGGAAAGCCCAATATATTCGCCACTTCGCGCGGCGAGAACCGGCGTAATCCATATTCCGTTGCGATATACGAACCAGATTTCGTGATTGCGCGGCCGTACGATGAGCCAAAACAGGCGGCGACCGCATGCGAGTCATCGACATCGACAACATCGAGCGCCGCTCCATACTTCGAAACTATATCCGCACTTACGCTCAGCCCTTCGCGTTTGGCTGTGTCAGCCTCGTACTGAACTAGGAGATCCCTTAAGGCTTTCGAGCGCGTCAACTCCGGGACCTTGATCAAAGGGACAGTTCCCTGAGTCGCAATCACATAAACGCGAGGTCTCCGATTCGGCCAACCGGTTTGAGTCGGACAGAGTGAGTGGACCTGCAAGTGATAACCCGATCTTTGCCACACATCGGATAGGCGTTGGAACGTATGCGAGTTCTCAAACCCAACCACGTTCTCCAAGACAACGTACGCGGGTCGAATACGGGCCACGGCATCGATTAGGTGAAGCAACGCACGTGTTCGGACATCGTGTATGTCCCTTCGTTCCCCTTTGCGAGTGAACGGAGCGCAGGGAGGACTCATCCACCAAAGATCCGCTTTTTGGGTTGCGAGCCAGTCCTGTGGAATCGTCTCGAGTTCTCGCATCAAGTAGGGGACCGAGAAATTGCGTGAGTAGACGGCCTGGCTATCGCGATTGATATCGACGGCGGCAGCAATCGTCAGCCATGGACAGGCGGCATGCAGGCCGCCGATCCCGGCGAAGAGTTCAAGAACGCGCACGGCAATGAGCTTGGTGCTCCAGCATTGTTGCGACAAGCGCAGTCCAGCCTGTTTGGTGGCTTGCACCTAGTCCCTTGCCGTTGTCACCGTGGAAGTACTCGTAGAACAGTACCAAATCGCGCCAGTGGGGATCTTGTGTATACCGAGGATCGGACCCGTGGCATGGCCGTTTGCCATCTGTTCCCGAAAGGAAAACTCGAACCAATCGATGCTCCAATTCGTCTGCGACTTGCATTAAATTCATCTGATGCCCGGACCCGGTGGGGCATTCGACTTGGAAGGAATCCCCGAAATATTCGTGATAAGAGCGGAGCGATTCGATGATCAAATAATTGAGTGGAAACCAGATGGGGCCTCTCCAATTCGAGTTTCCCCCAAACATACCTGTATTGCTCTCGCCTGGAACGTAGCTCACGGAAGCCGTCCCCCCTTCGTGATCGAATACGAACGGTTTCTTCGCATGAATAGCCGACAAGGATCGGATACCAAACGGAGACAAAAACTCGTTTTCATCGAGCATATAGCCGAGCAACCTTCGCAGTCTTTCCGTGGATGGAATTGCTAACAACCGCATTCCCGAGAGGCTCCCCTCGGGGCACTTTCGCTCCAAGTAAGTCATGTAGCGAGACATCTGCGGTTTGTGCTTGAGAAACCAATTCATGCGACGCATAAAGCTAGGCAAGCGACATAGAGTTGATTCGTGAAGGATGATGTTTGTACAAAATGGAATCAAACCCACCAACGACCGGACTTTTAGGGCAGTGCTTCTTCCGTGCCGAAAGACATGATCGTAATAGAATCCGTCAGCCTCATCCCAAAGACCGGACCCGTGTATCGAGTTCATTGCCTCCGAAATCGCGACGTAATGCTCGAAAAACTTGCTCGCCATATCGGAATAAGCTTGGCTCTCGTTGGCTAACTCTAGGGCCATTTGCAACATACCGCCGCAGTAGAAGGCCATCCAGGCAGTCGCATCCGCCTGATCAAGAGTGCCGCCGCCGGGAAGTGGCTTGCTACGGTCGAATACTCCGATATTGTCCAATCCGAGGAATCCGCCACTAAAGACATGTTGCCCGCGAGTGTCTTTGCGATTCACCCACCAAGTGAAGTTCAGCAACAGTTTCTGAAACGTGCGGGCCAGAAACTCTCGATCTCCGGATTGCTTGTAGACCTGCCAACAGGCCCAGGCATGCACCGGTGGATTCACATCGCTCAAGGCCCACTCGTAAGCGGGTATCTGACCGTTGGGGTGCATGTACCACTCGCGCAGGAACAGAACAAGTTGGTTTTTCGCAAACTCGACATCGATCTTGGCCATCGGAATCATGTGGAATGCCAAGTCCCATGCGGCATACCAGGGGTACTCCCATTTATCGGGCATCGATATCACATCGCGATTGAACAAGTGCTGCCAATCGCTGTTGCGGCCAGCGCGGCGTTCTACCGGAAGCGGCCGTCCGTCTGGATCCCCCTCAAGCCAAGCGTCGATTACGTAGTAGTAGAATTGCTTGGTCCATACCAGACCAGCATATGCTTGTCGCGCAACACTCTTCTCTTCGGCGCTGAGCGATTGGGAAATCACTGTGTTGTAAAACGCATCAGCTTCCTCGATCCGCCGTTCGATGATCGAGTCAAATTCCGGCCCGATACCGGTGACAGTATTTTTACCTCGCGATGTCAGTCGGCAACGGAGCACAAGCGGTCGGTCGGAGTGGACAATCGATATGTAATGAGCTGCGCACTTGGTACCGAACATTTGCGGATTCAGGACATCTTCGTCACCCTGAAGTACATATTCATGGAATGCATCTTTGAAGTACTTGCCCGAAGTCAAGGCAGACGGATGTCGACGCGGATTCGTTTCGTTTTCAGTGAACAGCCAAGTTGGCGCCTCCCCATCCAATTCGGCTTGGACCCGAAACTCGTAGTGTCCAAGTGTTTCGTGTTCGCAATGCACGACTCCCTGCGAATCAGTAGGGGTACGGTGCAACCGTAATCGAGGTTTGGTAGTGCAGCCATCGTGGCTGCACCCCCATATCCAAGAATTGTGAAACCAGAGTTGCGGGAGGATATGCAGTACGGCAGGATGCGATCCTCGGTTGTGAACCGTTAATCGAATCAGTACGTCGTCCGGGGTGTCCTTCGCATATTCGATCTGGCAATCGAAATAGGCTTGGTCGTCGAAGGCTTCCGTGTCGACCAACTCGTACTCTGTTTCAAATCGGGAGCGAGACCGATTCGTTTCTACGAGAGTTTCGTAGGGGAATCGAACTTGTGGATACTTGTACAATCCTTTCATGTACGATTGAGTCGGAGTCGCATCGACGTAGTAATAACACTCCTTGACATCCTCTCCGTGGTTGCCTTCGGGTCCGGAAAGGCCGAATAGCCGCTCCTTCAAAATGGAATCTCGAGTGTTCCAAAAAGCGAACGAGAAACAGAGCCGACCTTGGCGATCGCACATGCCCAGTAATCCATCTTCTCCCCAGCGGTAGGCTCGGGATCGAGCATGGTCATGCGGAAAAAAATGCCATGCTTCCTGATTCGCGGAATAATCTTCACGGACCGTACCCCACTGACGTTCGGAAAGGTAGGCCCCCCACCGCTGCCAATTCGCAACTCTGGCTTTCGACTCTTGCAATCGAAGATACTCTCGGGTCTGTTCGATGGAGCGACCCATCAGGTGGACTCGCGACTTTGCATGATACCTACTGAAACACTTCTCAGACGGACCCTGTTGGCCTCGGATTCACGATAGTAGTCGCAGTGTGCCAGCAGTCGACTCGCTTCTTCATCGATCATGATCGTGGCGTCCGGATGCAATTGCAGTACCGACGCAGGAACCATGGATGTAACTGGCCCTTCGATCGCATCGCGAATCGCTCTCGCCTTGGACTCGCCAGAGGCGATCAGCAATATCGAGCGGGCGCTCATGATCGTTCCTATCCCCATGGTGATCGCCATTGTGGGAACCTGGTCCATGCTGTCGAAGTAACGCGCGTTGTCGCTTCGGGTCTGCCGTGTCAATGTCTTGACCCGTGTGCGCGAAGCCAACGAAGAACCGATCTCATTGAAGCCTATGTGACCATCGGACCCAATACCTAGAATCTGGTAGTCGATGCCACCGGCCTCCTCGATTTGCCATTCGTAACTGGCCGCCGCTTCGTTCAGATCCTCCGCGCACCCATCTGGCAGATGGGTATTCTCGCGCGCGATATCGATGTGGTCGAACAAATGCTCCTGCATGTAAGCATGGTAACTGCGTGGATCCGAGGAAGAGAGTCCGACATACTCGTCGAGATTGAACGTGGTGACACTCTGAAACGAAATCTCTCCCGCACGAAAGTGTTCAATCCACTGACGATACAGGCCGACAGGCGTTCCTCCTGTAGCCAGTCCGAGCACCACGCGTCCCAACCGCTTCCCATGCCTGTTGGCCAATAAACCACAACGTTCCAACGATTCTTTGCCTGCCACGCGTGCCATCTCGGCGGCGGAATCCAGAATGACTACTCGCACAAATGGAACCCATCTTTTCGGTGAGGAAATCAACTCGGCTCAGATTGAAATCGAGCCACGATCTGACAGTATGGCTGGGCGCATTCCCTTCGGGCAAGAGACCTCCCCCTCGTTTCACTCAGGAATCAATCGACTACACTGGAGTCGAATTCAAAAAAACCGTTTTGGAAAGCATTTACGATTACGGAGCTTGAAATGCAGTCCCTCTCCTTTTGGTATCGCATGCCACGCCGAGCCCTGGCTGGCCTCACCCTTGGTGTCAGTATCCTAGGAATTGGAATCGCCTCCATCGATTTTTCTGTCGCCACGGGAGAGCAAGATGGGGGGCAGTCCTCCTCAGCCAAAACCAAGATTTACGAGCAAATGCCTGAAACGGCTCCTGTGCAGGCGACAGACAACTCGGCCGATCAGAGCACTCGGAACTCGTTGCGAGACCGAGCTTTGGCCGAAGGACCGAAGCCTCTTTGGATATGGGGAGAGGATCCCAATCGCCGCTATGTGATCCGCAAGAAGCTCAATGTCCCTGCGATCACCTCTGCTTGGCTTGCGGCCACATGCGACAACAGCATGGCAATCGATATCAATGGCCAACAAGTCGCCGTAAGCGACACTTGGGAAGAAGCTCTGATCGTCGATTTGAGTCGTATCCTGAAGCCGGGGGAAAACGAGATCTCGTTCCAGGTTCAGAATGCAGGCGGCATCGCTGGCTTGGTCGCAAAATTGGCGATCATCGACCCTCAAGGCAAAGTGACCACGATGGAAACGGGCGAGGATTGGCAAGCAGCACCTCAAAACAAACCCGACACATTCGGTTCGGCCAAGAAGATCGCAACCTATGGCGATAATCCGTGGGGCAACGTTTTGGCTCCCGAACGATCTTCGCAAGGAACCGGCTTCAATGTGCTTCCAGGCTTTACGATCGAACGCCTCTTTCGTGTACCGAAAGATGAGTTGGGCTCATGGGTCGCAATAACCTGCGATCCCAAAGGGCGATTGATTGCGAGCGATCAAGAGAACAAAGGCTTGTTCCGCATTACACCACCCAAGGTCGGAAGCAACGATCCTTCGCGTGTTGAAAAACTGAAGGTCGATCTTTCGGGGGCTCAAGGTCTACTGTTTGCTTTCGACAGTCTCTATGTTTGCGTCAATGGAGGCAAGGGAAGCGGTCTCTATCGCCTGAAGGATACCGATGGCGATGATCAGTTCGATGACGTGGTCTTGCTCAAAGGACTTCGCGGTGGTGGCGAGCACGGGCCGCACGCGCTTCGACTGTCCCCCGATGGCAAATCGATCTATGTATGCTGCGGCAACCATACCCTGCCACCCGTGGATCGAATAGCCAACGCACCTCCGCAAACGATGGGGGGAGCAAGGTCGGAGATCTTGCAGGCGAAACTTCCCAATGGTTACACCAGCAGAATTGCACCCAATTGGGACGAAGACTTACTGTTACCTCGCCAGTGGGATGCCAATGGACATGCTGCAGGCATCCTCGCACCTGGAGGTTGGATTGCCAAAACAGATCCCGAAGGCAAGACCTGGGAAATGGTCAGCATCGGTTACCGCAATCAATACGATTTCGCCTTCGACACTGCGGGAGAAATGTTCGCCTACGATGCGGATATGGAATGGGACATGGGAGCCCCATGGTATCGACCAACGCGCGTTGTCCATGCAACCAGCGGTAGCGAATTTGGATGGCGAAGCGGGACAGGCAAGTGGCCAGGATACTATTTGGATAGCCTGCCAAGTCTCGTCGATATCGGGCCAGGTTCACCCGTTGGCGTCGAGTTTGGAACGGGCGCGAAATTCCCACAAAAGTATCAGCGTGCACTGTTCGTCTGCGACTGGACCTTTGGAACGATGTATGCCATCCATGCCAAGCCTGAAGGCGGTAGCTACACCGCTACCAAAGAGCAGTTTTTATCTCGCACTCCTTTGCCACTCACGGATGTGGTTATCGGAACCGATGGCTATATGTACTTCACTGTCGGTGGCCGGGGAACACAGTCGGAACTGTATCGTGTTCGTTACGAAGGCCCCGAATCGACGGCACCTGCGCCCGCGCTGGAACTGACGGCTGAGCATCGAATCCGTCGCGATTTGGAACAGTATCACACCGACACAACTTCGAACGCAGATGCTGCCGCCCAGCAACTCCTATCGAAACTGAATCATCCCGATCGTCATGTCCGTTATGCAGCGAGAGTCGGTTTGGAACGGCTTCCTACATCCCTTTGGGCCCCGCGAATTCTCAGCAGTTCGGATCCGCAGACGCTAATCACCGGCGGTACCGCAATCGCTCGTGTTGGCGACCCGTCCCTGCGAACTCCGTTGTTGGAACGAATCGGGTCGATCGATCCACAGCGATTGAGTCCGAACCAACGGTTGGAACTTGCTCGCACGTTGCAATTGATTCTGATTCGTTTAGGGGGACTCGATGAAAGCCTTCGCACCGCGATGATTGAAAGGATCGATCCGATGTTCCCATCCGGCGACGACACGCTGGACCGCGAATTGGCGATCCTGCTCGCATATCTCGACAGTCCATCGCTGCCTGGCAAGATCCTGCCGCTGCTGGAACGTGAACGACGATTCACCGAAGCGGATTTTACCGACATCCTTCAGCGCAACCGGGGTTACGGCGCATCGATCGCAGCCATGCTCGACAATCAACCGGACCTTCAGCAATTCCACTATGCCTTTGTGCTCCGCAATGTCCGATCGGGCTGGACACTCGATCAACGCAAGGCCTACTTCCAATGGTTTCAAAAAGCACAGGGTTGGAAGGGTGGTGCCAGCTATGAGAAGTTCCTGATCAACATTGCCAACGATGCATATGCGTTGTGCAATGACCAAGAGCGATTCACGTTGGAAGCGCTCGGCTTACGCAAAACCGCATCTATTCCCAAAACCCTACCAACAGCCGAAGGACCTGGCCGCAAATACACGACGGATGAGATTGCGTCCTGGGTTCCGGAGCGGATGAAGGACCGAAATCTCGAGCGGGGCAAAAAAATGTATGCTGCTGCTCGCTGTGTCGTCTGCCACCGCTATGGAGGAGACGGAGGAGCGACCGGTCCGGACCTGACACAGGTCGCTGGCCGTTTCTCACCTGCGGATTTGATTGATGCGATCGTTCGCCCGAGCCAAGTCATCTCCGATCAATACAAGACGATGGTTCTGCAGACAAAAGATGGAGAAGCCTACACCGGTCGAGTCGTAAATGATGTCGGCGGCAAGATCACGATCGTTACGGATCCGGAGGATGCAACGAAAACCGTGACGATAGATCGAAGCGAAATCGAGAACGAGAGGGTATCGAAGGAATCGCAGATGCCAGCGGAACTGCTGGACAAACTCAACGAAGAGGAGGTCCTCGATTTGCTTGCCTTCCTACTATCCCGAGGTAAAGCCTAGACCACTCTTACCGACCATCGCACTGCAAGTCGATTTAGGGAGGAACTTGGAGGGAGGAACTTGGACATGCATTGCATTATGTTGGGAGGGAACTTGGACATGCATTGCATTATGTTGCATGATGAAATGCTAGCAACGGTCGCTTCGCAACAGATGGTTCTGTCTTTCGGAAGCTAGCACATACTGAGTGGTTGATGAGGTCATTGGACCTGGATATCTTGGCGATCCTTCTAAGTCCGCTTTTGCCCGAAGGGAGGTACTTCGCAATGACCCAACCGCGTTCAACGATTGTCAATCCCAGCGTCACTCGTTGGTACCACTGCATCTCCCGATGCGTGCGCCAAGCATTTCTTATTGCTGACAACCAGGAGTTCGATCGCAAAGCATGGATCGATAACAGGCTCAAGGAATTGAATTCGCTCTTCGCTGTTTCCGTTGCTGGATTCAGTTCCATGGATAACCATTTTCATTTATTGCTCCGCATAGATCCCGAGGTGGCCGAAGCCTGGACTCCCCTCCAAGTCGTCCAGCGTTGGCTCAGTCTTTACCCGCTCCGCGTCAATCGAAGACCCGTTGTTCCAACACAGGAAGATCTCGATCGACTGGCTTCCGATGCGAAGTGGGTCAAGGAGAGACGCTCGCGTCTAGCTTCCTTGAGTTGGTTCATGAAATGCTTGAAAGAACCACTCTCTCGCAAAGTCAATCGGGAAGAGAAATGCCGCGGAACCTTCTTCGAGGGCCGCTTCAAATCGATCGCGATTCTGGACGAGGAATCCATCTTCACAGTCGCGGCCTATATCGATTTGAATCCCGTTGCGGCGGGTATCTGCGGGTTGCCTGAGCATTCTCCCTATACATCAATCAAGGAGCGAGTCGAGCACTTGATCGCCCAAGGACGCTTGCTCGACGTTGCGCAGATTCGCAATGGAAGCGTTGCTGCCAAGCGAGTCAGCGAAGGGATCGAACAGGATCACTGGCTGATCCCCATCGAAGATCAACGTTCTCAGGGTTCAAACCGCGAAGGCATCAAAGAGGGCTTTACTCTTGGCCAGTACTTGATGCTGGTCGACTGCATGAGCCGATCGGTACGCGAGGGGAAGGCGAATATCTCGCCGGACGAGGAATCGATCTTTGAGCGTCTGGAGATGGACGCCCAACTTTGGCTGGGACGGGTCACCCAGATGCTGACCCGTCAACGCTTCTATGGAAGTTTCATGTCCGCATCGCGGGATGCTCTCCGGCGAGTTGCCCAGAAGCTAGGCGTGCGACAACTCGCCAATACCGCGTAGCGTGCACGCAAGGCGCGAAAGGCGATTCGCTGTTGATCCGCTAGCCCATCCGACAACCCTTCTGAGGAGAAGGTCTGCCATCATCGATCGCGAAATCGCCTATCAACGGGTATATAGAGCACAAAACCTCTCCGAAACCGGTCGATGACTCTCGGTTTCAAGCCTCAATTCATCACCGATGTAGCTTCGCGACAATGCAAGCGTTAAAATTTAAAAGCTATCAATTCGTAAAGGCAGGAATGGCAATGCGTGTCCTTGTTCATGGTAAAGGCAGGAATGGCAATGCGTGTCCTTGTTCATGGTAATGCTTCTCCGTTGCTGAGGCGTTAACCAACAGAGCTCCTGTCGTCTACACCGATGAGACCGAACGGTAGAGTTTGCGATTGTTATCAGCAAAAACGCAATGCATATCCTTGTTCTTTGATATAATTGAGGGTCATGTACCTGGCGATCGATGGTTCGTCATACTTCCCTGGTTGCGGTGGCGGCTTTTTCATGAATTAGGTGTCGGAATGCGTTTGCATGGTTTGTTCGGTATCGCCCTTTTCGCGTTTGCGTCTTTCAACGCGACTGCGAATGCCCAAGTATTCTGGATTGGGGGCTATGGACCTGGGATCTACGCTAGCCGACTGCAACCTAACGGCGCGATGGATGCACCGCAATTGGTTGCGGAACAACCCAACCCATCATTCTTCGCAATTCATCCCACACTGAATGTGATCTATTCGGTCGCAGAGACCGCGCGATCGGATGCCAAGCAAGGGGCGGCGCTGGCGGCCTATCAATTCGATAACGCCTCCTATGCGCGCGGCGAGTTTTCGCCCCTGAAACGAATCTCGCTGGAATCGGTCAACGGCGATGGTCCATGCCATGTGACACTCGATCGCGAAGGGAAATGGGCTATGGTCGCCAATTACTCGAGCGGATCGGTGTCGCTGTTTCCGATCCAAGCCGATGGATCGCTGCAAGCCGAATCGCATGCGGTTTCGCACCAAGGATCGGGGCCCAACGCTTCACGTCAACAAGGAGCCCATGCACACTGCGCGATGTTCGATCCATCCAACCGCTACGTCATGGTCGCGGACCTTGGGATCGATCGTGTACTGATCTATCAGATCGATCCAACAAAGAAACATCTCATACCCGGTCCCCAGCCATACCTCGATTTGCCACCCGGGAGTGGACCACGCCATCTCGCATTTCATCCTTCGGGAGCTTTTGTATTCATCATCAACGAATTGGCGATGACGATGACGGCGGCTTCGTGGAACGCGGAAACAGGCCAAATGGCGATCATCAATACCGAAAGCACGATCCCTGAGGGGAAACCGGTTCCGGGAGGATCAACTGCCGAAGTATTGGTCCATCCTTCGGGGCGATTCGTATATGGAAGCAACCGAGGTCCCAATACGATCGCACTGTTCGCTATCGACCCGAACAGCGGACGGATTCGTCGCATCGAAAATTTCGATACGCTGGGCAAGATCCCTCGCAACTTCCGCATCTCTCCCGATGGCGGTTTTCTCTTGGCCGAAAATCAAGAGAGCAATTCGATCTTCTCGTTCCGAATCGATACGGGGACAGGCTTTCTGAAGCCGACCGGTTTTTCCATTTCGACCACCAAGCCTGCCTGCATCAAGTTCCTTGAACGCTAAGCGGGCAGATCTTCGACGCGTCTCGGCTAAAAGAACCCACGCCCGTCGCAAAGCCTCCGAGCGTGCCACCCTCGCGCGGGCATTGTGAGTGGAATGGAAGCCAAAGAGCGCGAGTTCTCGGGTTGAACTGGGTTGAACATTGTAGCGAGTTCGCCGCTTCCAACCCGGATGCTTGCGCATCTCGGCTAACATTTTGCCGATAGCTAACGTTTTGCCGATAGCTAACATTTTTCGGTAGGTTTACGTGTCGAGCACTTCGCGGATGACGTTCCCTTCGACATTGGTTAGTCGCCGCTCGACACCGTCATGCTCGAAGGTCAATCGCTCATGATCCAATCCCAACAGATGCAGAATCGTGGCGTTGAAATCGTAGAGAGGATGGACGTTTTCTACCGCTTTGACGCCAAGTTCATCGGTCGCACCGTGGCTGACCCCAGGTCGTACGCCCGCTCCCATGAGCCAACAGGTAAAGCCATCAGGATTGTGGTCCCGACCCTTGGCTCCTTTTTGGAAGAAGGGCATGCGCCCGAACTCGGTGCACCAGACAACGAGGGTATCTTCGAGCAGGCCGCGTTGCCGAAGATCCCGAATCAGTGCCGCCACTGGCTGATCGAGTATGGCGGCATGCACATCGTATTGAGCCTTGAGGTCGCTGTGGCCATCCCAGTTGAGTTTGCCCGCACTCGCATACGCGCCGTTGAATAACTGCACGAAACGGACCCCTTTCTCGATCAATCGCCGCGCGAGGATGCAGTTGCGAGCGAACATCGCCTTGTCTTTGTTCTGCGCATCGTCTGCACCATACTCGCGCAGAACGTGGTCCGGTTCGGAACTCAAATCGCCGATCTCAGGAACGCTCAACTGCATGCGGGCCGCGAGTTCATAACTGGCGATGCGGGCAGCCAGAAGCGAATCGCCCGGGTTCTGTTCGAGATGCCGCGCGTTCATTCGATCGAGCAAACGCCGCGCTGATTGATCGGCGGAGGCAGGAACACCTGGCGCATTCAAATGCCGAATCGGATCGCGAGCACTGAAGGGAGTTCCCTGAAATGCAGCGGGCAAGAAACCGGATCCCCAATTATTGGAACCATTCTGAGGAACACCGCGCGGATCGGGGATCGCAACATACGCTGGGAGGTTATTGCATTCGCTCCCTAGCGCATAGGTCACCCATGCACCGAGGCTCGGAAAGCCGTCGAGATTGAAGCCGGTCGATAAAAAGTTTTCTGCAGGACCATGCGTGTTCGATTTGCTGGTGAGGGAATGAACAAACGCGATGTCGTCGGTCAGTTTCGCTAGGTGCGGAATGAGATCGCTGACCCATTTGCCTGTTTGGCCTCGCTGGCGGAAAGAATACTGAGGACGTGCGAGATTGCCCGCCGGGCCTTGAAACGTCACCGATGGTCCGCCCGGCAGAGGTTGGTCGTCCCACTGGATCAGTTTGGGCTTGTAGTCCCATGTTTCTAACTGACTGACCGCACCGGCGCAGAACACAACGATTACTCGTTGGGCTTTCGCTGGGAAATGGCTGGGGCGAGGAGCATAGGGGTCGGCGGGATCGATGATGGGTGAATCGCTTGTTGAATCGCTTGCGGTACCACTTGATTGCATTCCCATCAGCCCATCGCGCTGCAACATACTGATCAGTGCCATCGAACTCAACGACGTTGCAGCGTCCTGTAGAAACCGTCTGCGATCCAGAAGCGGATGGAGCAAAGCGTACAAGTTCATCGAGGTCCTCTCATCTCCATCACGGCAGGAACAGAAACTCGTTGCTATTAAATAGGCTACGACACAGAACTGTCAGACCTTGGTCGCGGACTTCAGGGATCGCTTCGGCGATTTCCTCGTCGCGGGCGGGTCGCGCTAGCGCCAAACGATAGGCAGTTCGGATTTGCGATGGGATATCATCTCCCGCGAGCGATCGCACGCGCTGGGCGAAGGCTTCGGATTGCTCCAACGTGAATACACTGTTGAACAGATTCAGGGCCTGAATCGGAGTGGTCGATACGCGGCGAGCCGCGGCGCTCTGACCCGCGTCGGGGCAATCGAAGGCACCGAAGACCGCTTCTCGTTCTCGCCGAACTTTATGCGCATAGACCATCCGTCGCAGTCCCTCATCTCGATAACTTTCTACAGGACGAAATCCGCTCAGCCCGCCGCGAAGATCAAAGAGATCAAACCCTCGTCCGTGCATCTTGAGATTGAGCCGTCCACTGACCGATAGCATCGCATCGCGGATCGATTCCGATTCCATACGGCGGCGGGGGTAACGCCACAACCATTTGGCATCGGCATCGATGCGAAGCGCATCGGCTCGCGGTGAACTCGATTGCCGGTAAGTGCGCGATAATACGATTTGCTTATGCAATCGCTTCATCGACCATCGCGACTCATCCCACCACTGGCGAGCGAGCCAATCGAGCAACTCGGGATGGCTGGGGGACGACCCATTCAGGCCGAAGTCGTTGGGGGTCGAGACCAATCCCGCTCCGAAATGCCCATGCCAGATGCGATTCACCATAACGCGTGCGGTGAGGGGATTGTCGGGTGATGCGATCCAATCGGCGAGGGTTGTGCGCCGCTGTTGTTCCACGGAGTCTGGCTCCAAAACAATCGCGCCCAAAAACTCCGGAACCGCGGGAGAGACGGCGTCGCGAGGTTGTTCGGGATCCCCGCGATAGAGAACATGGATCGCATCGGGTTTGCGAAAAATTCCAGCAAAAGCTTTCTGCGCATCGGTGGCTGCGTTGCGGCGATGGATCAACTCCTTCCGTTCCCGCTCGAGTCGATTCGCGGTTTCCTGGTCTTCAAAACCCAAGCCGATGTAGGCAGGTAAACCGTTCGGATTGTCGGAGGGCTGTGCCGCATTCCCGTCACGATAGGGTTGGCGATCCATCGATCCGGCGACTACCGACCAATGCCCGCTGGTATCTTCCAATTCGATTCGATACTCGATAGGGAGTCGATCCGTGAATTGCGACTCGCGATCCCGTCCCCACACGATTCGAGTGACCAGTTCCGGTTTCGGAAACTCCAAGGTCAATACTCCTTTGCCGACTTCGTTGGACATCCAACTCCGCTGATTTCCGTACCTACCATCGTTGACAAATCGAAGATCATGGCGATCCGCAACGATCGTATCTCCCGAGGAAGTGACGATCGTGCCATGGGTTGCTAGTGCGATATTGATCCCGTCGGTATTGATCACTTCGAGTTCGTCGATGCAGGGTTCCAGATTGTTGGTTGCTTGGATCGACAACCGCAATCGTTTGGCTAGTGTCGGCGAGATTTTCTCTTGATTTTGTTTCGCGTTGACTGCAGAGCGACGCAGCCCTTCGGCCGCAAGGGCACGCATCGAGCTTGGGGATTCTCCGGCGGAGATGCGATAGGCCGTGGCGAGCCGATCTTGGAACTGCCCTTCGCGATCGCGGCCCCAAACGATTTTGTTAATGCGTTTGGGTTCGGGGAGTTCGAGGAGAACCCATCCGCGGCCGATGGTATCCGACATCCAACTGTGCGAGTTGCCGTAAAGTCCATCGTTGATATGGGAAAGCCGATGGCGCTCTGATTCGCGGCTTCCGGATGCGGTGACCTGGGTACCCAATGTAGCCAATGCTACATTTTGCGGAGTTGGTTCATCGGTCCAAACCTCGAGTTCATCAATGCAGGGTTCGATCTTACCGAGAGAAGGATGCAGGTTTGCGTCAAAGATCTCCAAACGAATCCATTTCGCGGTCATAGGTTCAAATGCAACCTCATTGCGTACTGCGTTGGGGGGGGATGGCTCGGGCGGGTTCGGGTCAGCGATGGGTTCGAGGCGACTCAATTGGTCATCGATGTTTCGCAGACTCGCTGTCAGGGATTCGACCTCTTGTTTCAGCGATTCCGATCGAGGAGTCGAAACGATGCGATCACCGTACTCGACTCCAGCGACGAAGGCTTGCATTGCATAATAATCCTCCTGAGTGATCGGGTCGAATTTGTGGTCGTGGCATCGAGCGCAGCCGATGGTTAGTCCGAGAAACGTTTGCCCGATATTGACGACGATTTCATCGATGGCGTCTTGGCGCGCCAATCGCTTGCTCGGTTCATCGGCTCCGATTTGCCCGGGGAGGAGTACCGATGCAGTAATCAAGAATCCGGTGGCGGTGTCTTGACCGAATGCCTCGCCAGCAATTTGCTCTTTGATGAAATGATCGTAGGAGGTATCGCGATTCAATGCATCGATGACATAGTCGCGATAGTGCCATGCGTGAGGGCGTTCGGTGTTGACTTCGAAGCCGTGGGTATCTGCATAGCGAACCACATCGAGCCAGTGCTGGGCCCAGCGTTCGCCGTATCGAGGGGAGTCGAGGAGGCGATCGACGATATGTTCCATCATCGCTTCGCTAGGATCAGCGAGAAAGGACTCGAGATCATCGGTCGACGGAGGCAGACCATGAAGATCGAGGGTAACGCGGCGCAGCCACTGCTCGGGCGAGGCGGGGGGTGAGAACTCAAGGCCGTGTTCGCTCAGGGACTTCTCGATCCACGAGTCGATCGAGTGGTTCCCTTCAAAGGAGCGCAGGGGCTGAAAGGACCAATGCGATTTGGGATCGGCGAGCGATGCTTCATCGACTCCGTCGGGCCACGGTGCACCTGAGATGATCCAATCGCGAAGGATAGCCCGCTCATTGTCGCTTAATCCAGGTCCATCGGGCGGCATCCGTTCGTCGGGGTCGGAACTAATGATTCGCTTCCAAAGCGGACTGTTGTCTGCATCGTGAGGAATGATGCTTGGGCCTTCGTTTTCACCGCCACGCAACGCGGATGCCTTGATATCGAGTCGCAAGCCGGACTTCTGTTTCTGGTCTGCGTGGCATGAATAGCAATGAACGCGGAGGACCGGGCGAACATCCGATACGAAATCAGGCTCGGGTTGAGCGTAGAGATTCGTCGCGATCGCTGAAAGCAGCGATGCAATCAGGAGCATCGACCAAGATCGGGAACGCAGACGAAAAACGGCCCAGTGCGGTTGGTCCAAGGTGCAATGAGTCCAAGGGTTATTGATCACAAGTTATCGTCGAAGGCAAACGATTCCAGACTTATGATAACCCTTGGCAGACGGGAACACCAAGCCGGACCTGCCGAGGCATTTTTAAGCGGGAGCCGGTTTTAGCGGCCGGGAGCCGGAGCCACGGCATCGATAGCTGCGGTAGCAGCACGTTGCTTCTCGACGATCTGATCACGCAGCGATTGGATTTCTCGGAACATACCGCTCAGCTCGCTGCGCTGTTTGTTCAGTTCCTCCTCGAGTCGTGTTGCTTCTGCGGTAACAACTTCGCTTTCCTTGGAATACTGAGCGAAGTCCTTGTCGAGCTTGGCTCGCTCCTGTTGACGCATTCGGACCTGGGCATCGGCGATTCCTTGGGAGTTCAGCATTTCAGCCAATTCCCGTTCGATTAGCTTTGCGTCTTGAAGGGCAGCGGTGATCTGTCGACGAACTTCGCGGAACGCATACTCGTAGTCATTGAGCTGTCGCACGAACACCGGAGCCAACTGCTTGGCGATCCCCTGTTTGATCAAATCCTCGGCCGAGGTTGTATCGAGCACGATGACGTCGCTGGCTTTGAAGGATACCTTGGCTCCTTCTTCACCTCGTTTGAGACGTGCATCGACCGAGCGACCGCTGAGATCGTAGAAGCCACCCTCGGTTGCAGTCCGCTGTTCCTGGGCGTCGACTTCGATCGTGTGGTCCTTGAGGAACTCAACACGGATGTATATTTGTTCGGGAGGAGTTCCTTCGGGTGGGCGGCCCCCATCGTTGAGGTAAGATTGGAGAACGCGTGCTTTAATCGCATCGCGAACACTCAAAGAAGTTGGTTCTGCAGAGGCGAGGGCTGGGTCGATTCCGAGAAGTTGTGCGACTTCTTGAGGATCCATTCGGCCGAATATAGCGTTCTCTTCCTCTTTCGACCCGGCTGCTGCGAAGGCCGTGTGCGAATCGAGCGGCATCAATTCATAGATCGACCACGTTGGGAAATTTCCGCTGGCGATGGCGCCATTTTGTTCCGGAGTCAAGTTTGCGGTCGGCTTGAGTTTGATGGCAACACCGCTTGCCGAAGACACCACGAATTCACCTAGGTAGACGACCGGTACGGTGCCTCGTTCGTCGCTTCGTTCACCGAACACTTGAACGATGCTTTCCTGAGCGAGACCGGGGTTCGTGGCTGCCGCTGGGACTGCGGCTTCGGCTCCGGGGGCAGCGGCGGGCATGCCAGCCAATCCTGCGGCAAGCTGCAAAGAGACTTCGTTGCCAGCGATCGGGCCGACTGCAGCACCTCGCCAAACGCGACCCCGTTCGACCAACAGTCGATTCAATTCGTTGGTCACGGGTACATAAGCATTCATATCGGGAATCGGATTGATCCGGTCACCGTTGCGAGCCTTTTGTTCGGCTACAAGTTGGGCTTCTGTTTTCGCAAGCAGTCCTTTCTTATCCTGGTAATAGGCTTTCATGAAGCCGTTACGGCGGCTTGCGACCCCTGCGGAGAAGATGAGGAAGCACCATGCTTCGAGAAACAGGAACACGAGCAGGGTGACGTGCAACGCACCCCAATTCTTGCCGGACTTAACCAACATCACAACGAATATGACGAGCGATATCAAGATCGCTAGCCAAACAAGAATTCCCATTAAGTCCATGACTTCAGCCGAGATGTGATGTTCCGAGGATGGGGCAAGCACTCACGCTAACCCCTAGCATAGTTGCGACTCTTGACGTTTACTAAGATTTTTCGAACGAATCCGATGGTAAGTCGGCTAAATTCGAGTGTCAAGCAAATCGGGGTTGGTACGGGGAAACGTGCACTCTCCGGAGCGACTGTTCCTGTTATCCCGCCTGTATTGAGAAAATGAGGCCAAAGCATGGCAGATCCGATCATCAGCATCAGCGGACTTCGCGGGATTATCGGGAGTGAATTGACCCCGGAAATCGCGATGCGGTACGCAGCAGCCTACTGTAGCCAAGCCCCGGCCGGGCCGATCGCTTTGTCCCGGGACGGACGGACCAGCGGTTCGATGCTGGCCGATGCCATCGCCGCCACGATCGCGGGTTGCGGGCGGGAATGCCTGGATTTGGGGGTCGCCGCCACTCCGACCGTTGGCGTGGCAGTTCGGCATTTGCAGGCCGCCGGAGGCATCCAGGTTTCTGCCAGCCACAATCCCCCCGAATACAACGGCATGAAACTCCTCGGATCCGATGGGCGGGTCATCCCCGGGGAGATTGGTAACCGAGTGCTCGAGGCCTACCGCTCGAACCAGCGACCCTGGGCACCCACCCACTCGATCGGGAACCGAACCGCGATCCCAGATCCGCATGATCCGCACTTGCAATCGGTTTTGGCCACGGTCGATTTCGACGCCATTCGCAAACGGCACTTCCGAGTCTTGGTCGACAGCAATCACGGGTCCGGCGCGATTCTCGCGCGGCGATTGCTCGAACACCTGGGCTGTCGCTTGACGATTCTCGGGGAGGAACCGGACGGCCGTTTTGAGCATCCTCCTGAACCGATCGCAGAAAACCTTCAGCATGTTGGGATGGCCGTTACGAAGAACTCGCTCGACATCGGTTTCTGCCAAGACCCCGATGCCGATCGACTCGCGATCCTCGATGAACGAGGGGGCTACATTGGCGAAGAATACACCAGCGTGCTATGCATGATGCGAGCCCTGATGCAACGGCGAGGGCCATTGGTCACCAATTGCGCCTCGAGCAATATGACCAGGTTCCTTGCCGCCAAGTATCAAGTCCCCTTCTTCCGAAGCAAAGTCGGGGAAGCCAACGTCGTCGACGAAATGCTCGCGCACGGAGCTATCTACGGGGGCGAAGGCAGCGGCGGACCGATCGATCCGAGAGTTGGACTGATCCGGGACAGTTTCGTCGGCATGGCCCAAGTCTTGGACTTGATGGCAGCAACTGGAAAAACTGTTTCCGAGCTCGTCGATTCTCTTCCGAAGATGGCCATGATCAAAGACAAAATGTCCCTTTCCAAAGAACGTCTCTTGGAATCGATCGACCGCTTGGCAAACCAAATGAAGTCCGATTCGATCGATATGCTCGATGGAGTTCGCCTCGATTGGGAGGATGCTTGGCTGCTGTTGCGTGGGAGCAATACCGAACCGATCGTCCGTTTGATTGCCGAAGCGCCGACCATGCAACTGGCCCGCGAATTGATCGACCGGGCCAAGGCGTGTTTGGCGACTTAGCCGCAGTCCCTTGCCAGACCGTCATACTGCGATTGGCGACACGAACTTGAATGTCGGTCGATCCATGTTCAGTCAATGAATCTTTTGCACACACCCTCCGGAGGTTGCGATGGAATGGTTGGAACCGGGCGAAAAAGCTCCAGCGTTCACGCTCAAAGATGATCAAGGCAAGACGGTAAAGCTCTCGGATTTCAAGGGGAATCCGATTGTCCTATATTTCTATCCTAAAGACGATACACCCGGATGCACCAAGGAAGCCTGCGCCTTCCGCGACGCTTCCGCACAGCTCAAAAAGCATGGAGCGGTGGTGTTGGGGGTCAGTCCGGATGATGTCGCGTCCCATGCTAATTTTCGCGACAAATTCAAGCTCAACTTTCCCCTCTTGGCCGACGAGAAGCATGCGGTGGCAGAGGCCTATGGTGCTTGGCGGGAGAAGAACATGTACGGCAAGAAATCGATGGGGATCCAGCGAAGCACCTACCTGATCGACGGCCAAGGAAAAATCGCCCAGGTCTGGAAGCGTGTTCAAGTCGATGGCCATGAAGCTCAAGTGCTCGAGGCCTTGCAGGAACTCGCCAAAGCGGTGTAACCTACCGTGCATGACCCACAAAATACGACTAGCAATTTTTGGTGCCTCCGGGCGGAACGGTAAACGACTCATCGCGCTCGGGCACGCCGACCCATCGCTCGAAATTGTTGGAGCGTTGGTCGGATCGGCATCGCGACATCTCGGCCATGATGCCGGCGAAGTCGCTGGGATCGGTCCGATCGGAGTGCCACTCTCCGATCAATGCCCTGCAGGTGTCGATGCCGTGATCGACTTCTCGAG